>CALQBJ020000038.1 GCA_943328785.2 Bifidobacterium breve | reverse complement strand
GTGATCGGCTGGAAGTGCTGGAAGTCGAAGCGCAGGCGGTCCGGCGCGACGAGCGAGCCGGCCTGCTTCACGTGCGTGCCGAGCACCTGGCGCAGGGCCGCATGCAGCAGGTGGGTAGCCGTGTGGTTGCGCCGCGTGGCGTTGCGTACGTCGGCATCCACCTCCGCATTGACGATGTCGCGAACGCGCAAGGCGCCCTGCTCGACGCGGACGCGGTGTGCACGCGGCAACCCGGGCTTGATACGGATAAGCCCTTGGACCGACGCAGACGCACCGGTGGCCTCGTTGGCGATCCGGCCCGAGTCGGACACCTGACCGCCCGCTTCCAGATAGAACGGCGTCCGTGCGAGCGCGACGAATCCTGACGCGCCGCCCTCGAGCGACTCGACCGGCTGATGCGTCTCGTCGAACAGCGCCAGCACCAGCACCCCAGAGACCGTCGTCGACGCGTAGCCCTCGAACTGGTCGCCCGTGGCCGCCAGCGTCGCCTCGTCGGTCACGCTGAACTCGACGCCCTTCTTGCTGCCACCGAATGTACTGCCGGCCCGCGCCTTGTCGCGCTGTCCCTCCATCGCGCGGTCGAACGCCTCCTTGTCCACCGAGGCGCCGCGCGTGGCGGCCGTGTCCTCGATGAAGTCGTAGGGGACACCGAACGTGTCGTACAGCTTGAAGGCCGCGTCGCCGCCGAGCACCTTCGAGGTGTCGAGCGCCTTCGTGATCTCCGCCTCAAGGCGTGGCAGGCCGTCCTTCAGCACCGCGTCGAAGCGGTTCTCTTCGGCGGTGATGGTCTTGGCGATCGTCTCCTGGTTGGTGCGCAGGTCGGGATAGGCGTCGCCCATCTCGCGCACGAGCACCGCAACCATCTCGTGCAGGAACGGCTCGGTGAGCCCGAGGTGCTTCCCGTGGCGCATCGCGCGCCGCATGATCTTGCGCAGCACATAGCCGCGCCACTCGTTCGACGGGATGACACCGTCGCCGATGAGGAACGTCATCGCCCGCGCGTGGTCGGCGACGACGCGCATCGAGATGTCGGACTGTTCGTGCTCGCCGTAGGTCTTGCCGGTCAGCTCGCCGACCCGCGTGAGCAGCGGCATGAACAGGTCGGTGTCGTAGTTCGACTGCTTGCCCTGCAGTACCGCGGTGATGCGCTCGAGCCCCATGCCCGTATCGATGGAGGGGGCGGGCAGCGGCGTCAGCGTGCCGTCGGCGCTGCGCTCGAACTCCATGAACACGTTGTTCCAGATTTCAATTTCCGGGTCGGCGCCGGTGCCGCCGCGGACGAAGTAGATCTCCGAGCAGCGGCCGCACGGACCGGTGTCGCCCATCTGCCAGAAGTTGTCGTCGGCGCCGAGCTCCATGATGCGGTCGGCCGGCACGAACTTCCGCCAGATGTCGTAGGCTTCGTCGTCGCGCGGGATGCCGTTCTCGCCCTTGAACACCGAGACCACCAACTTCTCGGCCGGCATGCCCCAGACGTCCGTCAGCATCTTCCAGGCGAACTCGATCGCGTCGGCCTTGAAGTAGTCGCCGAACGAGAAGTTGCCGAGCATCTCGAAGAAGGTGTGGTGGCGGTGCGACGGCCCGACGTTGTCGAGGTCGTTGTGCTTGCCGCTGACGCGCATCACCTTCTGCGAGGTCGTCGCCCGCGTGAACTCGCGCTTTTCGCGCCCGAGGAACACGTCCTTGAACTGGTTCATCCCGGCGTTGGTGAAGAGCAACGTCGGGTCGTCCCCAGGGACGAGCGGCGCACTGGCGACGATGCGGTGACCGTTCTTCTGGAAGTACTCGAGGAACGTGCGCCGGATTTCGTTGGAAGTCATGGGCGATATCTCTAAGGCTGCAGGCTCTGGGCTTCAGGCTTCAGGCGTCAGCCCCGGAGCCAGCGAGCGGCGTGTCTACTTCGCGAGCGTCGAGACGTACTCCTCGTGCGGTCCCTTGAAGTCGGTCAGCTTGCCTGGCTCGAGGTGCCAGATGCGGGTGCCGACTTCGTCCATCAGATCCTCGTCGTGCGTCACGAGGAACACCGTGCCTTCGTACTTCTGGAGTGCGACGTTCAACGCGTTGATCGCCTCGAGATCGAGGTGGTTCGTTGGTTCGTCGAGGACCAGCACGTTCGGCTTCGTGAGCATCAGGCGGCAGAACAGCAGGCGCGCCGTCTCGCCGCCCGAGAGCGCCTCGGTCGGCTTGAGCCCCTCTTCACCGGTGAACAGCATCTGGCCGAGCAGACCGTGGATGTCCTGACGGTGGGCATCCGGGTCGAACTGGTGCAACCACTCGACAGCGGTCATCCCCTTCTTGATGAGACCGTTGTGATCCTGCGGGAAGTAGCCGACCGACACCTCATGCCCCCAGCGGAGCGTGCCGGAGTCGCGGTCGTCCGGCGCGGCCGGCAGGTCCGGTGCATCGGACAGCAGCGCGCGCAGCAGCGTCGTCTTGCCAACACCGTTGCGTCCCATGAGAACGATCTTCTCGCCGCGATTGACCACCGCATCGAAGTCGTTCACCACCCTGTTGTGCCCGAACGTCTTGTTGAGGCCCGTGCACTCCACGGCGAGGCGGCCCGACGGGCGAGCCTGCGTGAACTTGATGAAGGGGCGCTGGATGTTCGACCGGGCCAGAGCCGTTGTCTCGAGACGCTCGACTTCCTTCCGTCGCGCCGTGGTCTGGCTGGCGCGGGTGCCGGCGCCGAAGCGCTGGATGAACTCCTGCAGTTGTGCGATCTTCTTCTCGCGCTGCGCGTTGTCCGACTCGACGCGTGAGCGGACCTGCGTCTTCGCCATCACCATGTCATCGTAGCCGCCGGTGTAGGCGATGATCGTCTGGTAGTCGATGTCGGCGATGTGCGTGCAGACCGCATTCAGGAAGTGGCGGTCGTGCGAAATGACGATGAGCGACCCTTGGTAGTGGGTGAGGAACTCGATGAGCCAGTGGATCGAGTCGAGGTCGAGGTGGTTCGTCGGTTCGTCCAGCAGCAGCGCGGCCGGGCTGCCGAACAGCGCCTGAGCCAGGAGCACTCGCACCTTCTGACCACCCTGCAGTTCGCCCATCAGGCGCTCGTGGAGCGCGTCGTCGATGTCCAGGCCCTGCAGCAGGATGGCGGCGTCGCTTTCGGCACTGTAGCCGTCTTCCTCGCCGACAACCCCTTCCAGTTCCCCCAGTCGCATGCCGTCGTCATCGGTCATGTCAGCGCCCTTTTCGTACAGGCGCTCACGCTCTTCCAGGGCCGTCCACAGGCGCTTGTTGCCCATGATGACCGTGTCGACGACGCGGAACTTGTCGAACGCGAACTGGTCCTGGCGGAGAACGCCGAGCTTGCTCGGACGGTTGACCGTTCCCTTCTGCGGGATCAGTTCTCCCGTCAGGAGCTTCATGAACGTCGACTTGCCGGCACCGTTGGGCCCGGTCAGGCCATAGCGGCGGCCAGAGGAGAAGGTGGAGGTGACGTCTTCGAAGAGCACCTTCGAGCCGTACCGCATCGACACACCGGAGACTGTGATCATGGAAATTTCAGAGTGCTGATTTCAGAGTGCAGATTGAACGCGTGCGGGGCAAGCGCGATGCCGCACGGGTGGAACTCGGTCGAATCGTCTATTTTAGCAGCTATTCGGCGTCGTCCGGGGAGGACGTGCCGCGGCCGCGCCGGGCGTTCAGGGCGCTCAGGATCCGGTCCGATTCGAACCCCTGGACCGTCAGGTAGCGGTAGAGGCGCTGGAACTCGCGGTCGTCCTCGATCGGCCGGTCGCCGCGCAGGCGCCGGGCCAGGGCGGCCTGCAGCAGTTCGTCGCCGTCCAACTCGCCGAACAGGTCGTCCACAGCCTGCCTGGCCAGGGCTGGGGCAATGCCGGCGCTCTCGATTTGCCGGCGCACCCGCAGCTTGCCGCGCCGCTTGATGCCCGTTTCCGTGCGGGCAATCGCCGCCGCTACCCGGGTGTCGTCGAGCGCCCGCTCGGCCTTCAGCCGCACAATCGCGTCCTCGACCGCCTCCGCCTCATGCCCCTTCCGCAGCAACCGCTGCCGGATCTGCGTTTCAGACAGCTCGCGGCGCCCGAGCATCTTGAGGCCGTCGATGTAGGGGGAAGACATGGGAAGGCTCTGGGCTTGAGGTGATAGGCAATGGCGCAGACGCAGGCGGTCTCCCTGCGATCGAGTCCGCTAAGCGCACGATGGCTCACCCATTGCCTCCCGGTAGGGCAAGCCATGAGCCGAGATGTCACCAAACGCAGGGTCTTCCACAGCGCCGACGCACTGATGTTACGGCTATACCGCGTGACTGCAGCACTTCCGGCCGAAGAACGCTACGGAGTCCAGTCCCAGCTCAGACGCGCCGGACGCTGCGTGAGTATCTCAGTTTCCTCAACATCGCCACGGCGTCTACTGCCGAAATCCTGTATTTCCTGAGTGTCGGCCGACGCCTCGGCCTGCTCGCCCCTGAGGCGACTGAGGCGCTCGAGTCCGAGTATCGAGCGCTGCTGAAGAGCCTGCGGGCCATGCTGCGGAGCCTGGAGTCGGACGTGTGAGCGGCGAGCCCGTGTGCGGTGGCAGTACCCACGGCCACCGCCTATCGCCGACCGCCGGGAGCTTCGGCGACTCGTCCCTACGCGCCGAACCGCGTGACCTCCGGCGCGCCCTTCAGCACCCCTCTGGCCATTTCGTCGCGGCTTACTTCAGACGTCGTCGAGATCCCCTGCACCTTCAGCTTGAACTCGTCGACGTTCGACGCCCAGCGCAGCGCTTCCTCGTACGACACGAGGCCCGACTGGTAGAGCCCGAAGATCGACTGGTCGAATGTCTGCATCCCGTATTGCGAGGTGCCCTGGGCGATGGCGCCGTGGATGAGGTGGGTCTTGTCCTTGTCGACGATGCAGTCGCGGATGTAGGGGGTTGTGATCATCACTTCGACGGCCGCGGCGCGGCCGTCGCCGTCGGCGCGCGGCATCAGGCGCTGCGAGACCACGGCGCGCAGCACACTGGCCAACTGCAGGCGGACCTGCTTCTGCTGGTGCGGCGGGAACACCGCGATGATGCGGTTGATGGTTTCCGTGGCGTCGAGGGTGTGCAGCGTCGAGAAGACGAGGTGGCCCGTCTCGGCGGCCAGCAGGCCGGTCTCGATGGTCTCGAAGTCGCGCATTTCGCCGACGAGGATGACGTCGGGGTCCTGACGCAGGGCGCTGCGCAGCGCCTGGGCGAACGACCGCGTATCGACCGATACCTCGCGCTGGTTCACGATCGACTTCTGGTCGCGGTGGAGGAACTCGATGGGGTCCTCCACGGTCATGACGTGCGTGCAGCGATGACGGTTGATGTGGTCGACCATGGCTGCCAGCGTCGTGCTCTTGCCGGAGCCGGTGGTGCCGGTGACGAGCACGAGTCCGCGCTCTTCCTCGGCGATGCGTTTCAGCACGTCCGGCAACCCCCAGTCGTCGATCGACCGGATGTGCATCGGAATGACGCGGAGCACCAGACCGACGGTGCCGCGCTGCTGGAAGATGTTGCAGCGGAAACGGCCGAGGCCGGGGACGCTGTAGGCCAGGTCCACTTCCTGCATCTCCTTGAAGCGCTGCCGCTGCGAGGTGGACATCACGGCTGCGCTCATCGCGACCACGTCCTCGTGGTCGAGCCGTTTATCCTCGACGGCGGGCATCAGGGCGCCGCGCACGCGCATCATCGGATAGCTGCCGACCTTCAGGTGGAGGTCGGACGCGCCGGCGTCGACGGCGATCTTCAACAGGTCGTTGACGTGCATGGGCGACTCAACAGGAACCGGGAACCAGGATCTGGCCGCCGCGCGCTGGATGCCGGGCAACCACAAAGCAAGGCGCGGCCCCGGACGGGGTCTCGTCGGTACGTATCGGTTCGAGAGCGGGAAAGCGTGAGGGCGGACAGGAGGCTGGGGGGGAGACTGGAGGTTAGGGGGAGGTTGGCTCTAATCCTCCAACCTCCGCCCTCCGAATCCCTAGGCCTTCGCTGCGCCGGCCGGTGCCGGTTCGCGCAGCGACGCTTCCTCGTCGTAGACGAAGGTGAGCCAGCCGTGCGTGTCGGGGACGTCGCCGTTGACCACGGCGAAGAACGCGCTCTGCAGTGCAGCGGTGATCGAGCCGCGCTTGCCGGATCCAATCTGGATCTTGTCGATCGAGCGGATCGGCGTGACCTCAGCAGCGGTCCCGGTGAAGAACACCTCGTCGGCGATGTAGAGCGCCTCGCGCGGGACGTTGGCTTCGACCACGGTGTAGCCGAGCTCGCGCGCCAGCGTCATGATCGAGTCGCGCGTGATGCCGCCCAGCACCGAGGCGCTGATCGGCGGCGTGGTGAGCACGCCGTCACGGATGATGAAGATGTTCTGGCCGCTGCCTTCGCTGACGTTGCCGAACACGTCGAGCGCAATGCCCTCCGAGTAGCCGTCGGCCAGCGCTTCCATCTTGATCAGCTGGGAGTTCGCGTAGTTGGCCGTCGACTTGGCCATCGTCGGCAGCGTGTTCGGCGCCATCCGCGACCAGCTGCTGACCTTGACGTCGGTGCCCTGCTCGAGTGCTTCGGGGCCGAGGTAGGCGCCCCATTCCCACACCATGATCGCGGCGTCCACCGGGTTCGGCAGCGGGTTCACACCCAGCGTGTCGTAGCCGCGATAGACGAGCGGCCGGATGTAGCAGGCCTTCATCTTGTTGGCGCGGATGGTGGAGAGGACGGCGTGACGCCAGCCCGCGAGGTCGAGCGGGTACTCCATACGGTAGATCTTGGCGGAGTTGGCCAGGCGAACCATGTGTTCGTCCAGGCGGAAGACCGCCGAGCCCTTCGACGTGGCGTAGCAACGTGCCCCTTCGAACACGCCGCTGCCGTAGTGGATGACGTGCGACGCGATGTGGATATTCGCGTCTTTCCACTCCACCAGCTTCCCGTTCATCCAGATCTGACCGGTACCCGCAAACGACATTGCAAATCTCCTTACTCGGAGATTCTAATGCATACGACCGGACGCACCGGTGTCTACTGGGTTTCGCCGCAGAACGGGCAGCGGTCGGCGCGGGCGTGCAGTGGCTTGCGGCAGTGCCAGCAGAAGCGGGGTGCCGGTGTCTCGCGCGCCTTCAGCCGCGTGTGGATGTCGTGCACGCCGTCGGCCGTCAACTCGCCGCCGGCCGGAGTGGCCCTCGGCGCCCGGCGCGCCGGTTCGGCTGAGCCGCGCGCGGCGAGGATGTCCTCGAGCACGTCGGTGGCTCGCTGGTAGCGCGACGTGACGTCGGGCGCCATCGCCTTGAGGACGATCTCGTTGATGCTGCGTGGAATCTTCGGGTTTCTCGATCGGACGGAGACCAGCAGTTCGCCGCGGATCAGGCGTTCAAGGTCCGATGGCGACGGCGTGTCGTACGGCAGGTCGCCGGTGAGCATCTGGAACATGGTGACGCCGAGCGAGTAGATATCGCTGGCGAAGAGCGCTTTGCCCTGGAACTGTTCCGGCGCCATGTAGGGCGGACTGCCGATGACCGTGGTGCCGTGCGCGGCGATCTCGAGGAAGCGCGAGGTGCCGAAGTCGGCCACCTTCAGCAGGCCGGTGTCCGACACCAGGACGTTCGACGGCCGCAGGTCGCGGTGCAGTACTCCCTGCTTGTGCGCGTGATCGAGGGCGTTGCAGATCTGGCAGGTGTAGTCGAGTGCCAGCGGGAGCTCGAGTGGCCCCTTGTGCGCGATCATCGACTCGAGCGTCTGCCCCGGCACGTACTCCATGACGATGAAGAAGACGTTCTCCTGCTTCTCCGCCGTCATGATGGTGACGATGTTGGGGTGATTGAGGCTGGCGAGCAGGCGTGGTTCACGCAGCAGTTCGCCGAAGTCGACCCCCTGCCGGTGCGGCACCTTCAGGGCGACCTTCTTGTCGATCCACGTATCCGTCGCCAGGTAGACGGTGCCGAAGCCGCCGCTGCCGATCGTCGAGAGGATGCGGTACTTGCCGATGATCTGATCGCGAAAGAACATGGGGACGCGGGCCAGTATAGTACGGGCCGTCGGCGCCGCCTCGCAGGTGAGATAATCCTCAGCCGTGAGCCTGCACCGGTTTTTCGCCCCTACGATGGATCCCGGCGACGAGCTCGTGGCGCTGCCGCGCGACGAGGGAGAGCACCTGACGCGCGTGCTGCGCCTGGGCATGGGCGATACGGTCGCGGTGTTCAACGGCCGCGGCGACGAGTTCCTGACTCGCGTGGTCGAAGCCACCCGGCGCGACGTCCGCGTCCAGTTGATCGCCCGCATCACCCCGGCCGCCGAATCGTCGACGCCGATCACCCTGGTCCAGGCCGTGCTCAAGGGCGACAAGATGGACGATGTCATCCGCGACGCCGTGATGCTCGGGGTGACCGCCATCCAGCCCATCGTCACCACGCGTGCCGAGGTGACGGTGGCCGCCCTCATGCGCGGTAACCGCGGCGACCGCTGGCAGCGCATTGCCCTGGCGTCAGCGAAGCAATCGAAGCGGGCGGTGCTGCCCGACGTCCTGATGCCGCTCACCTTCGAGACCTGGCTCGGCGAACCGCCGCAGGATGTGCGCCTGATGCTCGTCGAGCCAGGGCTCGACGGGGCAGAGCCGATCTCCGCCTACCGCAACCGCCCTGTGCCCCACACCGCCGCCGTCGTTGTCGGCCCCGAAGGCGGGTGGGACCCGCCGGAGTGCGCGCTGGGCGCGGCGCGCGGGCTGCATCTGGTTTCCTTAGGCGGGCGCACCCTGCGTGCGGACGCGGTGCCGATCGCGGCCCTCAGCGTGCTGCAGTTCCTTTGGGATGCGTCGTAGGGTCCGGCTGCAGCGGACGGTCGTAGTGTCCGGCTTCAGCCGGACCCGTTCGTGTTAGCATCTCGCGTCTTATTCCTTCCAGCTGGTTACATGCACCGAACTGTTTCGTTCCTGTCCGTGCTCTGTCTGCTCGCATCCGTCACCGTGGCTGCGGGGCAGTCTCCCCAGGCGCCTGCCGCACCGCCGAAGCAGGCGCAGGCCATGCGGGTCGACACCGGGAGCGTGAAGCTTGACGGACGCCTCGACGAGGCGTTCTGGCAGCGCGCGACGCCGCTCACCGACTTCCGGCAGGCCGAGCCGACCGAAGGGGGACCGCCCACCGACGGCATCGAGGTGCGCTTCGTCTACGACGACACGGCGCTCTGGATCGGCGCGCGCATGCACAGTGAGAAGGGGGGCACCATCCAGGCACCGATGAGCCGCCGCGACAGCGGCGACCAGGCGGAATACCTGCAGGTGGAACTCGACACCTATCACGACCGCCGCACGTCCTACATGTTCGGCGTCACCGCGTCGGGCGTGCGCCTCGACCATTTCCACCCGACCGACAACGAAAGCGATACCGATTCGGAGTTCGACCCGGTGTGGGAGGCCAAGACGTCGATTGGCGCCGACGGCTGGACCGCCGAGATGTGGCTCCCGTTCTCGCAGTTGCGCTTCAACGACACGCCGGAGCGCGTGTGGGGCCTGAACGTCAAGCGCTGGCGCCCGACGCTGAACGAGGAAGACTACTGGGTGGTGATCGGCCGCACGGCGCGCGGTTGGGCATCGCGTTTCGGTGAACTGCGCGGCATCGAAGGCGTGAAGCCGAAGGCACGCCTCGAACTGCTGCCGTACGTGTCCGGGTCGTCGCGGGTGACCAGCGAGAACGATCCGAAGAACCCGTTTGATACCGCCGCGAACCCGGGTGGCAGCGTCGGCGCCGATATGAAGGTCGGCATCGGCTCGAATCTGACGCTCGAGGCGACGATCAATCCCGACTTCGGCCAGGTGGAAGCCGACCCGGCCGAGGTGAACCTCACGGTCTTCGAGACGACGTTCGCCGAGAAGCGGCCGTTCTTTATCGAAGGGAACAACATCCTCGAGGCGGGGACCAGCAACTACTACTACTCACGCCGCATTGGCGCGCGCCCGTCCGGCGCCGCAACTGGCGGCTACGTCGACTACCCGCAGAAGACCACCATTCTCGGCGCGGCGAAGCTGACCGGACGCTTCAGCAACGGCCTCTCGGTCGGCTTCCTCGGGGCGGTCACCGACCAGGAGTCGGCGCGTCTCTCCAACAATGGCATTCGGTCGGAAGTGGTGGTGGCGCCGCGCACCGAGTGGGGCGTCGGCCGCGCCATCAAGCAGTTCGGGCGCGACTCCACGTTGGGCGCGCACGTGACGATGGTGCACCGCGAGATGGACCAGGGCTCGGCGCTCGGGGCTTCGCTCGTGCGCAACGCCCTGACGACCGGCGTCGACACACGTGTCCGCTTCAAGGACCGCACCTACGAGGCCTCCGGCAACATCGGCCTCACGTTCCTGAACGGCGACCAGACGGCCATCGCCCGCGTGCAGCGCGCCAGCGGCCACTACCTGAACCGGCTGGACCAGCCGGAGATTCGCTACGACCCGACGCGCACGGGCATCGACGGCGCACAGATCGTCGGCAACATCAGCAAGATTGGTGGCCGGCACTGGCTGTGGAGCAACAACCTGATGATCGAGTCGCCGGAGTTCGATCCGCTCGACTTCGGCCGCCTGAACTACGCCGGCGACATCACGACGAATCATCGCCTCACCTACCGTGAGACGCGCCCAGGCAAGTACCTGCGCCAGTACTCGACGCAGTGGTCGCTGGTGCCGTATTGGTACTACGACACCAACCTTGGCGTCCGCTACAACGTGCAGAGCAACAACAGCGCGACGCTCAAGAACTTCTGGGTGAGCAGCCTGAACATCACGCGCTTCTTCCGCGGCAACGACGCGCAGATGACACGTGGCGGGCCGGCGATGGGCGTGCCGCTTGGCTGGGCGTGGACGGCTACGCTGCGCAACAGCACCGGCGCGAAGACCGCGTGGACGGCCAGCGTGAACCACCGCTCGAACGAACTGGGCGATCACACGATGACGACCTCCTTCACGGTGTCGGCGCGGCCGACGCCGTCGCTGCAGTTCTCGGTCAACCCGGAGTTCGCCGACGAGAACGGCACCTCGTCCACCTTCAGCGGCCCGATCAACCGTCAGTACCTGGCGACGCTCGACGGTGGCCGCGCCGAGAACTACGGCAAGCGCTACGTCTTCGGTGTCGTCGACCGCACGACCCTGTCGGCGCAGTTCCGCGTGAGCTACACGTTCAAGCCCGACGTCACGCTCGACGTCTATGCCGAACCGTTCGCCGCCAGCGGCCGCTACAACGCCTACGGTGAAGTGCTGCGTCCCCGTGAGCGGAACCTGCGGATGTACGGCACGGACGGCACGACCATCACGCGTCAGGCCGACGGCAGCTACCGCGTCACGGACGGCGCCGCGGCCTTCACGATTGCGAACCGCGATTTCAACACCCGGTCGTATCGCAGCAACGTCGTACTGAAGTGGGAGTGGCGGCCGGGCAGCACGCTCTACGTGGTCTGGCAGCAGAACCGCGCGAGCCAGACGACCGACGGTGAGCACGTCGGGGTGGGCGACCTGTTCGACTCGTTGTCGGCGCCAGGCGACAACATCTTCCTGATTAAGTCGACGCTGTGGCTGAGCCGATAGCCGCTCCGCGGCTAGTCGCTAGTCGCAAGTCACTCAGTTGAGCCGACTGACGACTTGTGACTGGGGACTTGCCGACTACTTCGTAAGCTTGAAGTCCTGCGCCTTCACGTCGCCGTCGGCGAGCGACACGCGCGAGGCGCCGGTCCGGTGTGCCGCGAGGTACGCCGGTTCGAACCACTCGCCCTGTTCGGCGGGGTCGACGGCCACGAGGTAGTAGTCGCCGGCCGGCAGTCCGCGCAGTTGGTACTTGCCGTTCTGATCCGGGCGCGTCGTCATGATGTGCCGCGACTGGGCATTCCAGAACTGCTCGTCGGTGGCGAAGGCGAGCACGGTGTAGTCGGTCACCGGCGTGTTCCGGTCGTCGGTGATGGTGCCGTTCACCTCGGTCAGCCGATCGGTGAAGGTGAAGACGACGCCCGACAACGCCTGGCCGCTACGCAGCTCGATCGGCGTGTCGATCACCTCCCGCCCACTCACCGTCACCGACTTCAAGGTCCAGCCGCGCGGGCTCCCCTGTGTGCGGAACAGGTGCGAACCGGCCTGCACGCCAGACAGCGTGAACGCGCCCGAGCGCTCGACGCGCGCTGTCGGGTTCGGCCCGATGTCGAGGGCGTCCACCAGCGGAACCGCCACACGGACGGTAGCCGGGTCGGGCGCCTGGGCGCCGCCGGTGTTGAGGAACGTCACCGTTCCGGTGATCGTGGCCGCGGGCGTGAGGATGACCGTCAGGTTGGGCAGGTCGGTGCCGTCGGCGGTGATCGGTTGCAGCGCGAACTGCGGCTCGTTGGTATCGTCGCCCCTGGCGCGGAGCAGGTAGCGACCTGGCGCCACGCCGGCCATCGAGAACGACCCGTCCCAGTCGATGCGCGAGGCGAACGTCGCGCCGGCGCCGCCGCGCCCGGCCCGTCCTCCGGTCTCGGGGATGAGCACGATGTTACCCGCGGTGGTGGCCGTGCCGTCCGGGTTCGTCACGCGGCCGGAGATGCGAGCCGTGCGCACCAGCAGCACGTTGAAGTCGATGCTCGGCACTTCGAGGCTGAGGCCGACCGACACCGCACGTGCCTCGGCGACCGACGGCACGCCCGGATAGAACGTCGGCGCATAGCCCACCTGCGCCGGCTCGCTGCCGGGTGCGCCAACTGGTAGTCCACCACGTCCGCCGCGCCCGCCTGGCGGTGCGCCAGGAGGGCCGAAGCCGCGGCCGCCGCCAGGCGCGAAGTTCGGCGTGACGGCACTCACGTAGTAGTCGCCCGGGTTGAGGCCCCAGACGCGGTAGGCGCCGAGGTCGTCGGTCTGCGCCGCGCCGACCGGCACCAGTTGACGGTTCCCCTGTGCATACTCGTAGCGCATCACCCGCACGTTTGCACCGGGCAACGGGTCGCCGGTCTCGTCGAAGACATGGCCGGCGATGACGCTGCCGCGGGGCAGGCGGAAGTCGAGACCGGTGAGCTGCTGGCCGTCCGCCAGCTGAATCGGGATGCCGGCCTGCAGCGGGCGCCGCTGACCGTACGACAACGTGAGGAAGCCGGTCTTGCCCGCGCTGAGGGTATAGCGCCCGTCGGGCAGTTCGGTGAGTTCGAACGTGCCCTCGTCGTCGGTGAGCACGCCGCGTCCGCCCTGGAGCTGAGGTCCGGACAGTAACACCCGCGCGCGCCGCACGGGCCGGCCGGTGTCCGCGGCGCTGACGCGTCCGGCAATGCGCCCCTTCACTGGCTTCGTCTCCGCCGCGGCTTGCCGGGCTGGCGTGTCGCGCGGCGGCGCCGTCGCCTGCCGATTGGCCTGCGCACCGACATAGACGCTGCCCGCCATGACACCAAGGGCGAGAACGACGAGGCCGCTGCGACGCGTGTGGGTCATCACTGCCGCTATTAGACTCCCGGCGTTGCTCAGAAGTTGAAGGTGAGCGCCACCCAGTCGAGTTCGTCGTCCTGACGCTGCACCGTGGCGCCGGCAAAGGCACCCAGCACATCCGCGCGTTCGTGCGTCTGGAGGCCGGACACGATCAGTGTCCCACCCGGGGCGACGGCGGAGCGGAGCAGGGCCGCATTCTGCAGCAGCACCGCGCCGGTGAGGTTGGCCAGCACGATGTCCGCCGACGGCAGCGCCGCGTCGCGCACATCCACGGTCTCGAAGCGGACGCCGGTGATGGCCGGATTCAGCTCCAGGTTCTCGCGGGCGTTGGCAATGGCATCCTGGTCGAAGTCGATGCCGAGCGCCTCGAGTGCCCCAAGTGCCGCCGCAGCGATGGCCAGCACGCCCGAGCCGGTGCCGACGTCGAGCACGCGCCTGCCGTCGACGTCGAGCGACTGGAGCGCCGACAGGCACAGCCGCGTGGTGGCGTGGTGTCCGGTACCGAAACCCATCGAGGGGAGGATGGTGACGAGCAGCTCCGCGTGTGGCGTCTGCGCGGGCGGCGCCTCCGCAAACCAGGGCGGGGTCACGGTGATGCGCCCCACGGTAATCGGCGTCAGGTTCTGCTGCGATCGCTTCGCCCAGTCTTCATCGTCCACCTCTCGCGAGGAGAGGTGCGCGTCCGGCAGCGCCGCGGCGACAGTCGCCTGGGCGTCGTCGCGCTTCGACGAGGTGGTGAAGAAGATGGAGATGCCGCCGGCGATGTCTTCGACGGCGGTGGGGGCGAAGTCGTCCACCAGCGCCAGCACCAGATCGGCGTCAGCGCCGTGGATGTCGAGAGCGGGGTAGCGCATCAGTTGAACATGTCCTTCACGCGGTCGAACAGGTTGCGTTCGTCCTGTGCCTCGGAGTGCGGACGTGGTTCGAACTTCTCCTTCGGGAGCGCCTTGGCCAGCTGTTCGATCAGGTGGCGCTGCTCCTTCGAGAGCTTTTTCGGCGTCTGGACCTGCACGGTGGCGAATAGGTCGCCCTTGCCGCGCCCGTTCACGTCGGGCATGCCCTTGCCGCGCAGCCGCATGGTGGTGCCGGTCTGCGTGCCTTCGGGCACCTTCACCGTCTCGTCGCCATCGAGCGTCGGTACGGTGATCTCGCCGCCGAGAGTGAGCGTCGTGAAGTTCACCGGGATTTCGCAGAACAGGTTCACGCCGTCGCGCTTGAAGAAGCCGTGCTCCTGCACGTGCACGACCACGTAGAGATGACCAGCCGGGCCGCCGCCCATGCCGGCCTCGCCCTCGTTCTGCAGCCGCAGTTGCTGCCCGGTGGCGATACCGGCCGGGATCTTCACCGTGATCTTGCGCTCGTGTGCCGTGCGGCCAGCGCCGTGGCAGGTTGGGCACGGCTTGCTCACCGTACGCCCTGCGCCGCGGCAGGTCGGACAGGTGGTGGCCATGGTGAAGAAGCCCTGCTGACGCCGCACCTGGCCCTGACCCTTGCACATCGTGCAGGTGGTCGGCTGCGTGCCGGGCGCCGCGCCCGACCCGCTGCAGGTGTCGCAGTTCTCCTGCCGCGGAATCAGGATCGACGTTTCGGTGCCCTTGGCCGCTTCCTCGAAGGCGATCTCGAGGTCGTAGCGCAGGTCGGCGCCGCGCTGCGGGCCACCGCGACGACGCTGGCCGCCGAGCGTGTCGCCGAAGCCGAACATGCCGCCGAGGATGTCGGCGAAGTCGCCGAAGTCGTTGAAGACCGACGGATCGAAGCCGGCCCCGGCGCCAGCGCTCTGGTTCACGCCCTGGTGACCGAAGCGATCGTAGAGGCCGCGCTTCTGCGCATCGGCGAGGACCGCGTAGGCCTCGGCCGCCTCCTTGAAGCTGTCCTCGGCCGCCTTGTCACCCGGATTGCGGTCCGGATGGAACTTCATCGCCTGCTTGCGATAGGCGCTCTTGAGCTCTCCATCGGTCGCCGTCTTGGCGACGCCGAGCACTTCGTAGTAATCGCGCTTGCTCACGCCTTGGCCACCTTCACGGACGCGGGGCGCAGCAGGCGATCGTTGAGCATGTAGCCCTTGCGCAGCACCGCAATCACTTCGTTATCGCGATGCGACGCACTCGATTCCTGCATCACCGCTTCGTGCAGGTTCGGATCGAAATCCGTTCCGAGCGCCTCGAGTACCTTCACACCCTGCTTGCGCAGCAGGTCCTGCAACTTGGCGTGAATCATCTCCACACCCTTGCGGTAGGCCGCGCCGCCTTCGCTGGCCTCGACCGTGAGCGCCAGATCGAAGTCGTCGACGACGGACAGCAGATCCTCGAGGATGCTGACCACTGCGCGGTCCGCCTGTTCGCGCCGCTCGCGTTCGACCCGACGGCGGTAGTTGTCGAACTCTGCGGCCTTGCGCACGAAGCGGTCGTAGTTCTCGTCGCGCTCGCGCGTGAGCGTCTCGAGTTCGGAGGCGTCTGGCGTTGCCGCCGCGTCGCCAGGGAGGTCGTCGCCGGTGTTCGGAATCTGTTCGTCAGACATGTGTGCTGGTCAATCCGGATCGCGCAAGACGCGCGTGATGGCCTGCGCGGCGCCGTCGACCACCGCAATCGCGCGTGAGTAGCGCATGCGAGTGGGACCGATGACGCCGACCGTGCCGGAACTGGCGCCGTCCTTGAAGGAGCAGGCCACCAGGCTGAACGGTCGCAGGGAGGGTTCGAGATGTTCGGCACCGATGACCACGGTGAGCCCGGTGCCGTCGATGTAGGCGTTGAGTAGTCCGACCAGCCGCTGTTTCTCCTCGATCATCTCGATCAAGGCGTGCATGGTCTCGAGCGTGAGCCCGTGATCCTCGCCGAGTAGCGCCGCGGCACCATCGACGTAGAGCACGTGCTCGTCAGGGAGATCGGCGAATGACGACGACCCGAGCTTCAGCGCCCGGTCCATCAGTTCGTCGTAGAGCAGCCGTTCTTCTTCCATCCGCAGCAGGATCGCTTCGCGCGCCCGCGACAACGGCAGTCCAGAGAATTCGATGTTGAGGTAGTTCGAGGCATGGCGCAGCGCATCGGCCGACATGATCTCGCCGGTGTCGATCACCTTCTGGACGACGTGGCCACCCTTGGCGACGATGACCACCAGGACGCGCGCCGCACCGAGCGGCACGAACTCCACGCGGTCGAACACCGCCGCATCCTGGGACGAGCTGAGCGCGAACCCGACCGACCGCGACGCCTGCGAGACGACATGCGAGGCCTGCGACAGGACGACGTCGGCGAGAGGGGCGATGGTTTCGCGGCGCAACCGCGCCTCGACCACGCTGGCTGCCCGGTGGCGCTGCTTTGACTCGAGGATCAGGTCGACATAGAACCGGTAGCCACGGTCGGTCGGCACACGCCCGGCCGAGGTGTGCGGTTGCTGGACGAAACCCTCGTCTTCGAGACGTGCGAGGACGTTCCGCACTGTGGCAGACGATACGCCGAGGCCAGCCGCGCGCACGAGCAGCGATGACGCCACTGGTTCGCCGGAGGAGATGTACTCGCGGACGAGCGCCGCGAGAACCCGTCGGGAGCGTTCGGATGGTTCCATTAGCACTCTGCAGCAGAGACTGCTAAGGAAAATTATACACCGGCGCGAGAGGCCAGTGCCCGTGCAGCCACTGCAGCGGCGGCTGCCACCTCGGCCCTTGACACCCGCGTCGGCTCCCCGTCGTCCACGAGGATGGCGCCGTCGACGATGGTGGTGCGGACGTCGGTGCCACGGGCCGCGTAGACCAGCGTCGAATAGGGGTCGACGTCGGGCGCGTGGTGGAGCTGGTGGCGTCGCACGCGGATGAGATCGGCCTTCTTGCCTACCTCGACCGAGCCGATCTCGTGCTCCAGCCCGAGCGTGCGGGCGCCGGCACGGGTGGCCATCCACAGCACCTCGCGCGCCGGCAGGGCGCCGGGCTCCAGGCGTGTCGCCTGCAGCACGGCCGCCAGACGCATCTCCTCGAACATGTCGAGCCGGTTATTGCACGCGGCACCGTCGGTGCCGAGCGAGACGGTGATCCCCTGCCGCTGCATCTCGACGACCGGCGCCAGCCCGGAGCCGAGCTTCAGGTTCGACCCGGGGCAGTGCATCACCTTCACGTCGCGCGCGGCGAGCAGGCGTTGTTCGTCGGCGTCCACCCACACGCAGTGTGCGGCGCACAGGTGCGGCGTCGCCAGGTGCACCGCGTCGAGATAGGCGATGTTCGACAGGCCACCGGTCATCTCGCGCACGATCGCGATCTCTTCGCGCGACTCCGAGGCGTGTGTGTGCACCAGCGCCGCATGTTCGGCCGAGGCGGCGGCCACCGCTTCGAGCAGATCGCGCGTGCACGACACCGCGAAACGCGGCGCCAGGGCCGCGTGGATGCGGCCGTCCGCCGCGCCGTGCCAGCGGGTGCGGAGGGCGAGGCTCTCGTCGAGCGAGGCCTGCGTCCGTTCTTTCAGGCGCGACGGCACGTCGGCGTCGCGGTCCATCATGCACTTGCCGATAGTCGCCCGCATGCCGCTCGCGGCCACCGCCTCGAACACGGCATCCGTATCGTGCACGGTCTCCATCGTCAGCACTGCCGTGGTTCCGCTCGAGAGCAGTTCCGTGGTGGCGAGCTGTGCCGCGGCGCGCAGCGTGGCTGGCGTGTGTGCGGCTTCCATCGGCCAGATGCGCGCGCGCAGCCACTGCATCAGCGGCATGTCGTCGGCGTAGCCGCGGAACAGCGTCTGGCACAGGTGGATGTGCGTCTGGATGAGGCCGGGCAGCACGTAGTCGCCCTCGGCATCGATGACGCGGTCGTGCGGGGCGTCCGGCACGCGGCCGACCGCGGCAATGCGGCCATCGCGGATCGACACGTCGCCGTGCACGACCTCGAACTGGTCGTTCATCGTGACGATGACGGCGTTACGGAGAAGGAGAGACACAGTGAATTGCCAATGGCGAATCGCTAATCGCGGAAGTGATTGAGCGATTTAGATTGGCGATCAGCGATTGACGATTGGCGATGTTCCTAGGCTTTGATCTTCGACCACTTCATCGAGAGTTCGGCGGCGTCGCGGCTCTTGATGCGGCCGTGCTTGACGGCGATCAGTTCGGCGAGAATGCTGACGGCGATCTCCTGCGGCGAGACCGCGCCGATCTCGAGGCCGATCGGGGCGTGGACCTGCGTGAGCACCTCGGGCGCCATCCCCTCGGAGAGCAGCTGATCCGAGATGCGCGCCACCTTGGCGCGGCTGCCGATGAGGCCGACGTAGCGCAGTTCGCGCGGCGCGAGCGCCCGCAGCGCGTCGAGATCATTGGTGTGGCCGCGTGTCACGATGACGACGTAGGCGTGGGCCGGCAGCTTCGTCCGTTCGAGCCACGCCGGAATGTCTTCGGTGACGACTTCGGTGGCGTTGGGGAACCGCTCGCGGCTGGCGAACTTCTCGCGGTCGTCCACCACGTGCACCTGGAAGCCGACTTCCTGTGCCATCGTGGCCAGGTGATAGCCGACGTGGCCGGCGCCGATCACGTACAGCTCTGGCGACGGTTCGATCGGCTCGATGTAGACACTCATTTGTCCACCGCAGATCAGTCCGGTTTCCTGGGCGAAGTCGTCGTCGAGCTCGTAGTGCACGAGCTGCGGCTTGCGGGTGGTGATTGCTTCGCGCGCTTTCCAGAACGCGTCGTTCTCGTAGCAGCCGCCGCCGATGGTGCCGATCAGGCGGCCGTCCGGGAAGACCAGCATCTTGGCGCCGACGCGCTGCGGCGTCGAACCGGTCGCGGCGACGATCGTGACGAGCGCCGCCAGTTCCCCCTTGTCGAGGGCCTCGGCGACCGCAGCAAATACTTCCTGATTCATAAAACTGATCTTAGCGGGAACTCAGAAGTCGGAGCTCAGAAGTCGGAATCGAACCCCGACATCTGTCCTCCAACCTCTGGACTTCTAAAACCTGTGCAGTTCGCAGCTGTCGGCCGGCTCGGTGCCGGCGATGAACGGCGAATTGATGATGGTCGGGCAGAACGGCGAGGCCAGCTTGCCGGTCTCCTTGTCGATCTCGACCCAGGTGATGCCGTCTGGCGCCTGGAACGGCACGTTTGGCCGGCCGGCCAGCGCCGCCTTCATGAACTGGGTCCAGATCGGCAGGGCTGCCTGTGCGCCGGAGAGACCGAGGATCTGGTTGTCGTCGAAGCCGACCCACACCACCGTCAGCAGTTCGGGCGTGAAGCCGATGAACCACGCATCGCGCAGGTCGTTGGTTGTGCCGGTCTTGCCAGCCGCGTCGAGCGTGAACCCGCCGGACCGCGCGCCGTAGCCGGTGCCTTCGTTCACGACCGCGCGCAGCATGTCGGTGACGAGATAGGTCGTATCCGGCCGGGCAATCACCTTCGGCTTGGCGTTGTCCGTCTTTGTGATGTCGGCCTCGCCGCTCGTCACGCGTAACAGGTGCCGCAGCGAGCGCTCGACGCCCATGTTCGGGAAGATCGTGTAGGCCGTGGCCATCTCGAGCGGGGTCGCTTCGAAGACGCCGAGGGCGATGGACGGATACGGTTTTGGCTGGCTGCCGACCCCGATGCGCGCCCACAACTCGGCCACGTTGCCGTAGCCGGCACGTTCCGCCGCCTTGATGGTGGCGACGTTGCGCGAGTGCGCCAGCGAGTCGCGGTAGGTGACCATGCCGCCGTACTCGTTCTCGTAGTTCTCCGGCGTCCACACCTGGTCGTCGTACTCCCACGTGGTGGGGGAGTCATCGACCAGCGTGGCCGGCGAGACGTCGGTTTCGCCGTTGAGCGCCGCCTGCTCGAATGCTGTTAGGTAGACGAACGGCTTGAAGGTGGAGCCGGGCTGACGCCGCGAGACGATGGCGCGGTTGTACTGCGACTGGTTGTACGAGCGTCCGCCGACCATCGCCAGGATCTCGCCGGTACGCGGGTCGAGTGAAATGAGCGCGGCTTCGGCGCGTCCCTTTCGCTTGCGGCGCGAGAGCAGCTGATCGACATTCGTCAGGCCGCTGCGCACCGCGTCCTGCGCCACCCGCTGCAGGTGCAGGTCGAGCGTGGTGTAGACCTCGACCGGCTTGTCGTCGGTGGTCGTCAGGCCCGGGTACTCTTCGTTGATGGTCTGCGTGACGTAGTCGACGAAGTATGGTGCCTCGGCCTCGAGGGCACGCTGCACCACGGTGAGCGGTTCCTTCTGTGCGGCGTCGGCCTGTGCGGCGGTGATGAACCCGGCGTCGGCCATCGCGCGGATCACCACGTTGCGGCGATCGCGGCAGCGCGTCGGGTTGTTGAAGGGCGAGAGCGCCGACGGCGACTGGATGACGCCGGCCATCGTGGCGGCTTCGGCAATCGACAGGTTGCTGACGTCCTTGCCGAAGAACAGGCGGGCCGCCTCCGACACGCCGACGATGGCGAACGAGCCGCGCTGGCCGAGCGGCACGGCGTTCAGGTACATCTCGAGGATCTCGTCCTTGGTCGCGCGGCGCGACATCACCAGCGACACCCACATCTCGAGCAACTTGCGGCGCGTCGAGCGCTCGCGCGCCTGCTGCAGCGTCCACCCCTCGAACTGCGGCAGGAACACGTTGCGCACCAACTGCTGCGTGATCGTGCTCGTGGCGGAGATGCGGCTGTCGCCGATCATGCTGTAGAAGATGGCGCCGGTCAGCCGGATCGGGTCGATGCCCGGATGGTAGTAGTAGCGCCGGTCTTCGATGGCGAGCACGGCGTTGATGACGTGCGGCGGCAGCGAGGCAATCGCTACGGGGCGGCGCTTGGCGCGATCGATCTCGATCGAACTGAGCAGCGGCGTATCCAGCGTGAGACTGTCGCGCGTGTCGTCGCCGAGTTGCAGCAGTTCGACATGGTCGGCCGGGCGCGGCGCCGGCGGCTTGCCACGCGAGGCACGCTGCACAGCGGGCGCCGGTTTCTGGAACGCGACACTGACGGTGCGTCCCTTGAACGCTGCCGGCCGCGGCGCGATCGAGACGTTGCCGTCCGTGATGGCGAACTCGCCCGGCTTCTCCGCCTTCTCCCGGCGTGCGTAGCCGAGGTCGTTCAGGCGGTCGACAAGCTGCTGTTCGGTGAGCGCCTGTCCGCGCCGCAATTCGAGCGGCCTGGCGAAGATGCGCGGGAACACGCGCTGCCGTTCACCGTGCAACTGCTGGTCAATGAGCCGACTGTAGCGGACATAGTAGTACCCGCCGACGAACGACAGGACGACGATGGGCACGGCGGCGACGAGCGCGGCAATGCGCACCCACCGGCGTTTCCAGAGCGGCAGGCGGCGACGCGATCGGCGTGTGGGGGGCTGGCTAGATGGCGACAATCCAGTGATGCCCCATTTCGAGGGGCAGTTCCTCTACCAGTCGATCGACGAGCGCCGGGCCGTACTGGTTCAGGAACGAGACGAATCCGATAGTGCGCTCCTGGGCGTGACCGTCCGGGAAGGTCAGGGCGCGCGTCCGGATGAACTGGCGGCGCAGCGTCTCATCGCGGCGCTTCGCGGCCTGAATCATCTTGTTGTGGAGCGTCTGCAGGTCGTGCTGCATGCGCGTCAGCGTCGACCGGGCGGCGCCTTCGAGCGTCGGGTCCAGTGCGGGAATGGCGTCGACGAGCGCCTGCATCGACGCGGCAATCGCGGCGGACGCCTCGTTGAACGACGACTCCACGGCCGGAGGAATCTGGGTTTCGAGCAGTTGGTTCAGGGCCGACTCGTCCTGCGGTTGCAGCGCTTCAAGCGGCAGTCCGTACTTCGCCAGGAACCGCATGGCCGCCGAGTCGACGAGCGTGGCCGAGGTGCGCTGGTACATCAGCGGCATCGGCACGCCGAAGCGCGCATAGACGTCGCGCAGTTGGCCGAGATAGGCGAGTTCGTTCGGACCGGCGACGTAGCAGACCGTCGGGAACAGCGTGTCCTGCACGACCGGGCGCAGCAGCACGTTCGGGCTGAACGAGGCGGGCGAAGTGGCCGCTTCCTCGATGAGCGCCGCCTTGGGGAAGCTGTGCTCGCCGACGACGAACTGGTTGTCCTGATGGCGGATGCCGCGACGGCCACCTTTCAGATGAAACAGCGCCGCCGCATCGTCGTGTGCGTGCACCTGCGAGTGGTAGCCCTTGGAGACGAGATTCGCGCCCGCCGCGGCGGCGAGCTTCGCCGTCTGGCCAGGGTCGGACAACTCGGACACGAAGACCGGGCCGGCAATCGACTTGGCCGCCGGGTCGGAGGCGTCGTAGACGATGAGGCCGCGCGTGCCGAGCACGCGCTCCATCCAGCGCCCGAAGGCATCGGCCATGCCGCGCCCCTCAGCGTAGGAAGCGCGCAGGTCGGCCATCACTTGCGCACGGAATTCCGTGGGCGGCAGCAGTTGTTCGAGTTCGTCGAGGGCGGTGGTGATGCTGGAGTCGAGCGCGACGGTGGACACCGGGGCGTGGTCGGCAACGGGGCGGCCTGGCAGCGCGATGTTATGGGCAGCCAGCGAGGAGTCGTAGACCGTACACGAGCGCACTTCGTCCCAGTCGTGGTCTTCGGCGTCGATCCAGAAGATGGCGACGGCCGGCACGCCGTGATCGCGCGATACCTGCTCGGCGAGTTTGAGCGCGGTGAGTGCCTTGAGCAGCGTGAAGAACGGTCCGCCGAAGAGGCCGGCCTGCTGGCCCGTGAGCACCGCCACGGTCTTCGGGTCGGCCAGGGTGCGGGCGGCGTCGATGGCGGCCTGCGGCGCGCCGCGGCGCACCTGCTGGGCTTCGAGGACCCGCGCAATTTCAGCGCGGTCGCGCCCGTGCGCCTGCGTTCTCGCGATGGCGTCGGCCCACGCGGACGGCAGGGTCGG
>CALQBJ020000037.1 GCA_943328785.2 Bifidobacterium breve | reverse complement strand
TTCTGGCCGGTGACGCGCGCGAGTTCATCGGCGCCGGTGTCGATGATCTTGTCGTTGGCGGTCGCCTCGCCCAGACCCATGTTGACCACGATCTTCTGAATCTTCGGAATGGCCATCACGTTGGTGTAGCCGAATTCCTTGGTCAGCGACGCGATCGCCTCGCTCTGGTACTTCGCTTTCAGGCGGTTCATTTGTCGACCACTCCCTCGCACTTGCGGCAGATGCGCACCTTGCGACCGTCGCCCAGGATCTTGCGACCGACGCGCGTCTGCTTCCCGCACTCGGGGCAGAGCAACTGCACGTTGCTCGCGTGGATCGACGCCTCGCGCTCCACGACGCCACCCTTGATGTTCTTCTGTGGGTTCGGCTTCGTGTGCCGCTTGATGATGTTCACGCCTTCGACGACGAGGCGGTTCTTCGCCGGGTCAATCTTGAGCACACGACCGCGCGCGCCGCGGTTCTTGCCCGTGATGACCAGGACGTTGTCGTTCTTCCGGATAGGTGTCGCTAGACGACTCATTACAAAACCTCAGGCGCGAGCGAGATGATCTTCATGAACCGGCGCTCGCGGAGTTCGCGGGCGACGGGTCCGAACACGCGCGTCCCAATCGGCTCGTTGTTGTCGTTGACCAGCACCGCTGCGTTGCGGTCGAACCGGATGTAGCTGCCGTCGCGTCGGCGCTGCTCCTTCGCGGTTCGCACGATCACCGCCTTGACGACCTGCCCCTTCTTCACCGTGCCCTCGGGTGTGGCTTCCTTCACCGAGGCCGTCACGATGTCGCCGAGACGGGCATAGCGGCCTGTCGAGCCGCCGATGGGATTGATGACGGCGATCTTGCGCGCGCCGGAGTTATCGGCGACGTCGAGGATCGATCGCATCTGAATCATGGCTGTTCTCCTTAGACCTGCGCCGCCTGGCGGACAACGCGCTTGAGCGCCCAACGCTTGCGGCGGCTCAGCGGACGTGTCTCGACGATTTCTACGAGGTCGCCAATCTTGGCTTCACCGCTCTCGTCGTGCACCATGAACTTCGACGTCCGCCGCTCGGTCTTCCCGTAGAGGCCGTGACGCACCTGCCACTCGACGGCAACCACGATGCTCTTCTGCATCTTGTTGCTGACGACGACGCCTTCTTTTTCCGATTTCTGAGCCATAGCTACTTTGCCTGCTTCTGCCGCAGCACAGTCTTGATACGGGCGAGATCACGCCGGACGGTGCGCATCTTGTCCGGTGCCTCGAGCTGTCCCATCGACTTCTGAATCCGCATGCGGAACAGCTGGTCGGTGAGTTCTCGATCCTTCGCGCCGAGCTCCTCGGCTCCGAGGTCGCGGAGTTCCGCTGCCTTCATTACGCCTTCTCCTGCGCGAATCGCGTCGCAAACTTCGTGAGAATCGGCAGCTTGGCCGAGGCGAGACGCATGGCCTCGCGGGCATCTGCCTCGCTCACGCCTTCCATCTCGAAGAGCACGCGGCCGGGCCGCACGACGCAGACCCATTCTTCAGGGTTGCCCTTGCCCTTACCCATTCGGGTTTCCTGCGGCTTCTTCGTGATCGGCTTGTCGGGGAACACCCGAACCCAGATCTTACCGCCGCGCTTGATGAAGCGAGTCATCGCGATACGCGCCGCCTCGATCTGCCTCGCCGTCATCCAGCACGGCTCGAGTGCCTTCAGCCCGTAGTCTCCGAAGGAGACGTCGGAGCCGCGCCAGGCCTTCCCGGCCATGCGACCGCGCTGCTGCTTGCGGTACTTGACTTTCTTCGGCATCAACATCGGTGTTATCTCCAGGCTGGAGTGGCGGGTGCCCGACCCGCCTCACCTGCCCTGTTCCTTACGCTCGCGGCTGCTGCGGGCGACGCGGCCCGCGCTCGCGGATTTCTTCTTCACGCCCGCGCTGCGGCACGAGACGCTCACCCTTGTACAGCCACACCTTGATGCCAATCTGGCCGTAGGTCGTGCTGGCTTCAGCGAAACCGTAGTCGATGTCCGCTCGCAGCGTCTGCAGCGGCAGCTGGCCGTGCAGATACCACTCGGAGCGGGCGATCTCGGCGCCGTTCAGACGACCGGAGACCCGCACCTTGATGCCGCGGGCACCGAAGCGGAGCGCCGACTCGACCGCCTTGCGCATCGCGCGGCGGAATGCCACGCGCTTTTCGAGCTGCATCGCCACCGACTCGGAGATGAGCTGAGCATCGAGCTCAGGCTTCTGAATCTCCTGGATGTTGATGAAGACCTCGCGCGAGGTGCGCTTCTGGATCTCCTGCTTCAGCTTCTCGACTTCCGTCCCCTTGCGGCCGATGATGATGCCCGGACGCGAGGTGTAGATGTCGATCTTCAGCTTGTTGGCCGCGCGCTCGGTTTCAATCTTCGACACACCCGCATGCGCAAAACGCTTCTTCAGCATCGAGCGCAGTGCGAGGTCTTCGTGCAGCAACTTTGCGTAGTCGCGGTCCGAATACCAGCGCGATCGCCAGGTCTTGTTGAATCCGAGGCGGAATCCAATCGGGTGAACCTTCTGGCCCACGGTTACTCCTTATCCTTCTTCGGCGCGCGGGCACGCTTGGGTGCTGCTCCGCTGCCAACCGGCACAACCTTCACAGGACGCTCAGCCACCTGCACCGTAAGGTGCGCGGTGCGCTTGATGACGCGGTAGGCCCGGCCCATCGGGGCGGGGCGGACGCGCTTCTGCGAGGGACCCTGGTTGGCGAAGCAGGCCGACACAAACAGCCGCTCCACGTCGCCACCAAATCCATCCTTCTGCTGCGCATTGGCAATCGCCGACCGGAGCACCTTCGCGACATCCTCAGCCACCGACTTGCGGGTGAACTTGAGGGTTGCGAGGGCCAGGTTGACGTCCTTGCCACGAATGAGTTCCAGCACCAGCCCGGCCTTCTGAGCCGAGGTCCGGACGTAGCGCGCGGTTGCTTTCGCTTCGACCATGACTCGCTCCTTACTTCCCCGCCGGGGAAGAGGCCTTCTCGGCGACCTTCTGGGTGTGGCCCTTGAACGTGCGCGTCGGGGCGAACTCGCCGAGCTTGTGACCGACCATGTTCTCGGTCAGATACACGGGAATGAACTTCTTCCCGTTGTGCACAGCCAGCGTGTGCCCGACGAACTCCGGGATCACGGTGGAACGGCGCGACCAGGTCTTGATGACCTTCTTCTCGGACCCGCGATTCATCACCTCGATCTTCTCGAGGAGCGACGTATCGACGAACGGTCCCTTCTTGAGTGAACGGCCCATTACTTCTGTCTCCGCTTCACGATGAACTTGTCGGTAGTCTTCCGGCTTCGGGTCTTGAACCCCTTCGTCGGCTGGCCCCAAGGCGACACAGGATGACGGCCGCCCGAGGTTTTGCCTTCACCACCACCGAGCGGATGGTCGACCGGGTTCATGGCCACACCGCGAACGTGCGGGCGCTTACCCAGCCAGCGGCTGCGACCGGCCTTGCCGATCGAGACGTTTTCGTGATCGAGGTTGCCGACCTGCCCGATGGTCGCATAGCACTCGATGAAGATCTTGCGGATCTCGCTCGACGGCATCTTGACGGAGGCGTATTCGCCGTCCTTCGCCACGAGCTGGACCGACGAACCGGCGCTGCGCGCAATCTGGCCACCCTTGCCAGGACGCAACTCCACGTTGTGGATCAGCGTGCCGAGCGGGATGTTGCGGAGCGGCAGCGCGTTGCCTGGCAGGATGTCCGCCGCTGGACCCGAGACGATCGAGTCCCCAACCTTCAGCCCGACCGGATGCAGGATGTAACGCTTCTCGCCGTCCGAGTAGCTCAGCAGCGCGATCCGCGCCGAACGGTTCGGGTCGTACTCGACCGTCGCAACCTTCGCCGGGATGCCGTGCTTGTCCCGCTTGAAGTCGATGATGCGGTACATCCGCTTGTGACCGCCGCCGCGCCACCAGATGGTGAGTTCGCCACGGTTGTTACGACCGCCGCTCTTGGAGAGCTTCTCCACCAGCGGCTTGTACGGCTCGGACGTCGTGATCTCGTCAAACGTCTGGACGGTCTTGAAACGCGTGCCGGGCGACGTCGGATTGAACTTGCGAATGGGCATGATTACGCGCCCTCCAGGAATTCAGGCATCTTCTGGCCTTCGCGCAGCGTGACGTAGGCCTTCTTCCAGTCCGGGCGCCGGCCCGAGTACCGACCCTGGCGCTTGATCTTGCCGTGCACGATGCTCGTCCGGATGTCAGCGACCTTGGCCCCGAGCAACTTCTCGATGGCAGTCCGGATCTGAATCTTGTTGGCGTCGCGCGCCACCTCGAAGACCACCGTACGACCATCCTCGCGGAGGATCGACGTCTTCTCGGTGATGAGCGGCCGGCGGATGATGTCGGTCAGCTTGATATTCATGACTACGCCAGCGCCTCCTGCAGTTTCTCGAGCGCGCCCTTCGTCGCAATCACCCGGCGGGCATTGATGACGTCCCGCGCGGTGAGGCGCGAGCTCGGCACCGCGTTGATGCCAGGCAGGTTGCGCACCGACTTGGCAAAGTTGCCATCCAGCGTGACGTCGATGAGCACGGCCTTGCCGGTCACACCGAGGCGCGTCAGCGTCTCGAGGGCGGTCTTCGTCTTCACCTCGGACTGGTTGAGCGACTCGACCACCACCAGGCTGCCGTCCTGGAGGCGGGCCGACAGCGCCGCTCGCAGCGCACCACGCTCAACCTTCTTCGGCAGGGCATAGTCGTAGCTGCGCGGAACCGGACCGAATACCGTGCCGCCCTTGCGCCACAGCGGGTTACGCGCTTCACCGACCTGCGCGCGACCGGTGCCCTTCTGACGCCACGGCTTCTTGCCCGTGCCGCTGACCAGACCGCGGGTCTTGGTCATGTGGGTGCCCTGGCGCTCGGAGGCGTTCTGATGAACCACCGATTCCCAGATCAGCCCGGCGTTCACACGTCCGCCGAACACTTCGTCGCGGACATGGATGGCGCCGACTTTCTCGTTCTTGTTGTTGACGACGTCAATCTGCATGGCGCCTCTACTTCTTGCCCTTCTTCGGCTTCTCGACCTGGGCTACCTTGATCTTCTTGGCCTTGATGGCCTTGCGAATGACCACGTAGCCAGTCGGCGCCCCGGGAATGCCACCCTCGACGATGATGAGGTGGTTCTCCGGGTCGACGCTCAGCACCTTCAGGTTGTGCACGGTGGTGCGGGCGCCACCCATGCGGCCGCCCATGCGCATGCCCTTGATGACACGCGACGGAAACGACGACGCACCAATCGAACCCGGTGCGCGGTGGAACATGGACCCGTGGCTTGCCGCACCGCCAGCGAAGTGGTGACGACGAACGACGCCCTGGAAGCCCTTGCCTTTGCCGGTGCCGATGATGTCGACGCGCTCGCCCGTCGCGAAGATCGACGCGAGCACCTCTTCACCAAGCTTCGGCGATTCGGTTCCGGCGGCCTGCGTCACCTCGCGGCGAACGCGGGTCGGCGGCACGCCGGCCTTCTTGTAGTGGCCAGCCAACGGCTTGCCCACCTTCGCGGGGGTCTCTTCGACCAGCCCGAGCTGGATGGCTTCGTAGCCGTCGGACTGCGCCGACTTTGCCTGCACAACGACGCAGGGACCGGCCTTGATGACCGTCGCGGGATGGATCGTGCCATCCGCGTCGAAGATCTGGGTCATCCCGACTTTTCTGCCGATGATTCCGTTCACCATTTCAGATACCTATCAGGCTCTGGGCTTTGGACTCCGGGCGCGTTGCCCGGCCGACTGCAGGCTGGAAGCCTGGAGCCAGACGCCCGAAACCTCTACTTGTGTTCCTTGCCGAACGCCTTGATTTCGACATCGACGCCCGCCGGAAGATCCAGCTTCATGAGGGCGTCGACGGTCTGCGGCGTCGGCTCGAAGATATCGATGAGCCGCTTGTGGGTGCGGATTTCGAACTGTTCCCGCGACTTCTTATCCACGTGCGGCGAGCGGAGCACGGTCCACTTGTTCTTGGCCGTCGGCAACGGAATCGGCCCGGCCAACCGCGCTCCCGTGCGCTTCGCCGTATCCACGATCTCCGTCGTCGACTGGTCGAGCACGCGGTAGTCGTACGCCTTGAGGCGAATCCGGATTTTCTCGCTGAACGATGCTGTAGCCATATCTCGTTTACTTTCCCTGCATGCGAGCGATGACTTCCTCGCTCACGTTCGACGGCGCCTGCTCGTAGCGATCGAAATGCATCGAGTAGCTCGCGCGGCCCTGCGTCCGCGAGCGGAGGTCGGTGGAGTACCCGAACATCTCCGACAGCGGGACACGCGCCTGGATAATCTGCGTGCCGCCACGATCTTCCTGCGACTGAATCTGACCGCGACGGCTCGAGAGGTTACCCATGACGTCGCCCATGTGTTCCTTGGGGACGGTCACTTCGACGCGCATGATCGGCTCGAGCAGCACCGGCTTGGCCTTCTTGGCCGCATCCTGGAACGCCATCGATCCGGCAATCTTGAACGCCATTTCCGACGAGTCGACGTCGTGGTACGAACCGTCGTACAGCTCGACGCGCACGTCGTCGATCGGGTAGCCGGCGATGACACCGCGCGTGAGCGCTTCCTTGATGCCTTCGTCGATCGGCTTGATGAATTCCTTCGGGATCGAGCCGCCGGTCGTGCCGTTCTCGAAGATGTAGCCGGTGCCAGGCTCGCCAGGATAGACGTGAATCTTGGCGTGGCCGTACTGACCGCGACCACCCGTCTGCTTGGCGTACTTCATTTCGCCGTCAGCAGGACGCGTGAGCGTTTCCTTGTAGGCCACCTGCGGCTTGCCGACCGCGGCCTCCACGCCAAACTCGCGCTTCAGACGGTCGACGATGATCTCGAGGTGCAACTCGCCCATGCCGGCGATGATGACCTGCCCCGTCTGCACGTCTGTCTGCACATGGAAAGTCGGATCCTCGGCCCTGAGCTTCTGCAAGCCCACGCCAAGCTTTTCCTGGTCGCTCTTCGTCTTCGGCTCAATCGCCAGCGAGATCACCGGCTTCGGGAAGTCCATCGCCTCGAGCACGATGGGCTCATTCTCGTCGCACAGGGTGTCGCCGGTGCCGACGCTCTTGAGACCGACCGCTGCAGCGATATCGCCAGCGTAGACTTCCTTGATTTCCTCACGCTTGTTGGCGTGCATCTTCAAGATTCGACCGATACGCTCGGTGCGCTGCTTGGAGGAGTTGTAGACCGACGACCCGGCAGTCAGCACACCGGAATAGACCCGGAAGAACGCGAGCTGACCGACGAACGGGTCAGTCATGATCTTGAACGCCAGCGCCGAGAACGGCTGGTCGTCGGCGGCGAGGCGGTCGATGGTCGTACCCGCCTCCTTCGCGTTGGGGTCAAGGCCAGACACCGACGGCACATCGAGTGGCGATGGGAGGAAGTCGATCACGGCGTCGAGCATGGGCTGCACGCCCTTGTTCTTGAAGGCCGAGCCACAGATGACCGGCACAAACGCCGCTTCGCCCTTGGTGTGCACCGAGGTCAGCACGCGCTTGCGCAGGGCCGCCTTGATCTCGGCTTCGGTCGGCTCTTCACCGCGGAGGTACTTCTCGAGCATCTGGTCGTCGGCTTCCGACACCTTCTCGATCAGCTGCTCGCGGTAGTACTTGGCCTCTTCCATCATGTCGGCCGGAATCTCGCCGACGATGTAGTCCGCGCCCATCGTCTCGTCCTTGTAGGTGATCGACTTCATCTGAATGAGGTCGACGACACCGATGAAACGATCTTCCGAACCGATGGGGAGCTGGATGGCGACCGGGTTGGCCTGGAGCTTCGAGATGATCTGGTCAAACGTGCGCTTGAAGTCCGCGCCGATGCGGTCCATCTTGTTCACGAAGCAGATGCGCGGCACGCGGTACTTGTCCGCCTGACGCCACACCGTTTCGGACTGCGGCTCGACACCGGCAACCGAGTCGAACACGGCCACGGCACCGTCGAGGACGCGCAGCGAGCGCTCCACTTCAGCGGTGAAGTCGACGTGACCCGGCGTGTCGATGATGTTGATGCGGTTGTCGCGCCAGAAGCAGGTGGTGGCAGCCGACGTAATCGTGATGCCGCGCTCCTGCTCCTGCTCCATCCAGTCCATCACGGCCGTGCCTTCGTGCACTTCGCCGATCTTGTACGTGATGCCTGTGTAGAACAGGATCCGTTCCGTCGTGGTCGTTTTACCGGCATCAATGTGCGCCATGATGCCGATGTTGCGGGTCTTCGCGAGTGAAGTCTGACGGGACATTACAAGTGGGCTCTGGGCTCTTAGGCTCTGCGCTTTAGGGAAACGAAGCTACCAACGGTAATGGGCGAAGGCCTTGTTGGCTTCGGCCATGCGGTGCGTGTCTTCGCGCTTCTTGACGGCGCCACCACGAAGGTTCGCCGCATCCATCAGCTCGTTCGCGAGCTTCTCCTGCATGGTCTTGCCGTCGCCGCGCGAGGTGGCGTAGCCGACAATCCAGCGGAGGCTCAGCGAGAGCCGGCGGTTCGGGTTCACTTCGATCGGCACCTGGTAGTTCGAGCCGCCGACGCGACGCGACTTCACTTCAAGGCTCGGCTTGACGTTGTCGATCGCTTTCTTGAAGACCTTCAACGGATCGTCGCCGGTCTTTTCCTTGATGATCTCGAAGCTCTTGTAGAGGATGCGCTCGGCCGTGCTGCGCTTGCCGTCGCTCATCACGCAGTTGATGAACTTGCTCACGAGCGGGCTGTCGTACAGCGGGTCGGGAGCAACGTCGCGCTTCGGAATTTCTCGTCTACGGGGCATGACTTAAGCCTTCTTGGGGCGCTTCGCGCCGTATTTGGAACGTCCCTGCATGCGGCCCTGCACGCCAACCGCGTCGAGCGTGCCGCGCACCACGTGATAGCGCACACCGGGGAGGTCCTTCACGCGGCCGCCGCGGATGAGCACCAGCGAGTGCTCCTGCAGGTTATGGCCGACGCCCGGAATGTAGGTCGTCACCTCGATGCCGTTGGTGAGACGAACACGCGCCACCTTGCGGAGGGCCGAGTTCGGCTTCTTCGGGGTCTGGGTGAACACACGGACGCAGACGCCACGCTTCTGCGGGCTGTTCTGCAGCGCCGGGCTCTTGGTCTTGCTGACGATCTTCTTGCGACCGGCGCGAACAAGCTGGCTGATAGTCGGCATAAAGCTATGAGCGTCCAAAATTCACAGACAGCAGCGATCGCCGCGGACGCCTCGGCGGCGAGTCGCTTAACTCCAGGGAGCGTCCCCGGCAGCGTTCCAGACCTGAAAGCCTCGCGGCTTGGCGCCTGAAACTGATTACCCTATGGCTCGAGAAATTGAGTCGCGCGATGGAGCGGATTGCCTTTTATTGCCACTCTCCTATCGGGAACATCCCCGTAGGCGGGCCAGGCACCGTATTTCCTTTGAATCGCTCCTCAAGTCTTACTGGGAACGACCACGTGCGCGTCGAAGGGTTAGAGCCAGATAGGGTGTCCCGGCTCCAACAGAACCTAGCGAATATAGCACGAGTTGGTCAACCTGGCAGAAAATAAATGCCGGCCGGTCACCCGCGCAGGATACGTATCTTACCGGTACAAATTCGGGCTTGTACCCCACTATCTTCAAAATCTCGTACGGTGCAGCCGTGCGTGGGGCGCGTTCGGCATGTTCGAATCGATTCCTTATGCGCAGGTTTGCCATAGTCTGCCGCTGAGGTGTGCATGAACCGACTGATACGGGTGCTCGTGTGTGGAATGACCGCATGGTTGATGGCGTCGGCTGCTGGCGTCGCCAGCGCCCAGCCTGCCGCGGGCGGCGGACAGGCGCCTCCGCCCCCGAAGAATCTGCAGGTGCTCAAGCCGGAACAAGTGCTACCGGCAATGCGCGCCTTCACCTTCGCGCTCGGCGTGCAGTGCAATTACTGCCACGTCATGGAGCCGACCCGCGACATGGCGCTCGACGACAAGCAGACCAAGAAGACTGCCCGGGCCATACTCCAGATGGTGAACCACGTCAACGAGATGATCGTGTCCGGCACCGGCAAGGCGGCCGCCGACGTCACGTCGGTCCAGTGCGCCACCTGCCACCGCGGCAAGGCCATCCCGGAAACGCCGGTCGCGCCGCCGCCGGCGCCGCGCCCCTAGTGGCCGTTGGAAGTCAGAAATAGGAAGGCAGACCGACGAAGCAGGCGGAACTGCTGCGGCTGAGTCACAGAGGGGCGCGCGACCTGTCGCCGCCCCTCAGTCCCGCTCGTAGCGAGCCACCACGGCCGTGCAGTTATCACGACTGCCGGTGTCCATCGCCTGCCGCACCAGACGCCCCGCCAGTTCCTGCAGGTCCTCGGACCCCGCGCACGTCTCGGCAAGGGTCGCCGCGCTCAGCACCCCGTGCACGCCGTCGGTCGTCATCACCAGCAGGTCGCCGCGTGTCAGCGCCCGCTCCCGCACGTGCACGTCCACCTGCGGCTTGGCGCCGATGACGCTCGTCAGCGCATTGCGCATGGGGTGGGTCTTGAGGATGGCCGGGTCGAGCGACGAGTCGCGGGCCAGCATCACGGCCGCCCAGGAGTCGTCGGCGGTCAACTGCTCCGCCGCGCCGCCGCCGAGCACGTACAACCGGCTGTCGCCGACGTGCGCCACGGTCATCACGTCACGCCAGGCCAGCATCGCCACGATGGTCGTGCCCATGCCGGTCCAGTCCGAGGAGGCCGCTGCCGCCTCGAACACACGGGTATTGGCCACCTGCACGGCGGTCCGGAGCAGGTTGGCCCGCTCGGACAGCCCGCTGTCGTAGCCGTAGGGCCAGGGCGTGGTGACGCTGTTGTTCGCCACGTAGTCAAGCACCGCCTCGACGGCCAGCCGCGACGCGACCTCCCCGGCATTGTGCCCGCCCATGCCGTCCGCGATGACGCAGAGTTGCAGGTCGGGGTCGATGCCGAAGCAATCCTCGTTCGTGGGGCGGACATGCCCCCTGTCAGTAACGCCAAATGCGCGCAGCATGCAGATATCGACGAGCTTTCAGTCTCCTCGCCAGAGTCTATCGGACGGGAACCACTAAACCTGTCGCCCTAGCGTACAGATTGTGTCTCGACTCGAGCGTCTCGCCACAACGGCTGCCGCCAGCGCAACGCGGTCAGCCTGGCGCACGGACCACCCACGTGGCCATGCAGCGCATGTCCTGGACGATGGTGCTCTTGATCGGATCGGCGAGCGTCCCGCCGAGCGCTCGCGTCAGCGCGGAAAGGCGCGGCTCGGATACCAGATAGCGCTCGCTGCCGTCGGGCAGCAGATAGCGTTCTGAGCCTAGCGGCACGACGCGGCTCTCGAGGCCGGTCGATGCGGCCAACCGGCAGAACAGGAGGCCTCCTGGTGCGAGTGCGCGCCACATTCGGCGCACCATCGCCTCGAAGTGCGCTCGATCCCGCGCGAAGTGCAGCACGGCGCTGCTGATGACCAGGTCGGCGCTGGCGTCCGGCGCGGTCATCGCCTCGACCGCCTCGACGCGGAAGTTGGATGCCGGCAGCGCGGGCGCCAACCGCGCTGCCAGGGCCTGGACGAACCGCACCGCCCCTGGCTCCGCGTCCACGGCACTCACGTCGAACCCGGCGCGGAGCAGGTACACGAGGTTCCGCCCGCGGCCGCAGCCAGCATCGAGCACGCGCATCCCCGGGCGCAGCCGCCCCTTCAGCAGCTGATCGAATAGATAGATGTCGATATCGCCGAACTGTTCGTGCAGGGAGCCGGTCATTGGTTCGTCCGCAGCGCCGCCACGGGCAGCGTCGCCAGGCTGCAGGTCCGCTTCTGCGTGCCACTCGAGATCGGAAACAGTGAGTCCGTGCGCGCCAGCGTGAGAGGCCCGCTCCCCAACTCGCAGTTCCCGTGGCCGCGCCAGGGCATGTCCGCCCGACTGACGGACACGTAGTTCACCAGATCGCCCGGTGCATAGGGGTCGATGTACGGCACGCCGCCGCCGGCCAGGACGATGGCGTGGAAGCCGAGGTCGGTCCGGCCGAAGCGGCCGTCCGGCACCGGCACAGGTCGTGGTCTTTCGGTCATGGTTGCGTCCTGGCGGTGGGCCGCTCCGAACACGTCGGCGGCCCGTGCTGTCGTCTACAGCACGCGGATAACGTCCGAGCGGGTAATGATGAATGTCTTCTCGGTCTTGAAGTCGCGCACCAGCACGGCCGGGTTCTCCGACGTGATCATCGTCGACAGCAGATCCACGGGTGTCGACGCGTCGACGAAGGGGAAGGCTGGCAGCATGATCGACTCGACCGGCTCGCGCTTGACGTCTGGGTTCTGCACGAGCTGAGCGTAGAGATGGGCTTCGTTGAGCGAACCGACGAGCCTTCTGTCGCGCATGATCGAAATCTGCGAGAAGTCGTGCTGGCTCATGAGCGCCACCGCATGCTCCACCGGCTCGTTCCCCTCGATGGAGCAGAGTTCGCCAGACATCCCCTGCGTCACCAGGTCACGTGCGGTCATGCCGCTCGTCTCGAGGAACCCCTTCGCGCGCATCCAGTCGTCGTTGAACATCTTCCCGAGATAGCGCGAGCCGTGGTCGTGCACGATCACCACCACCACATCGTCGGGCCCGAGGTGATGACGGAGCTGCAGCAGGCCGGCCATCGCGGAGCCGGCGGAGTTCCCGGCGAAGATCCCTTCCTCGCGGGCGATGCGGCGCGTCATCAGCGCGGCGTCCTTGTCCGTCACCTTCTCGAAGTGATCGATGACGGAGAAGTCGACGTTCCGCGGCAGGAAGTCCTCGCCGATCCCCTCGGTGATGTAGGGATAGATCTCGTTCTTGTCGAAGACGCCGGTCTCCTTGTACTTCTTGAAGACCGACCCGTAGGTGTCGATGCCCCACACCTTGATGTTCGGGTTCTGCTCTTTCAGGTACCGGCCGGCGCCCGAGATGGTGCCGCCCGTGCCGACGCCGACGACGAGGTGCGTGATGCGACCGTCGGTCTGCTCCCAGATCTCCGGACCGGTCTGCTCGTAGTGCGCCGCCGAGTTCGACAGGTTGTCGTACTGGTTCGCCTTCCACGAGTTCGGCACTTCACGCTCGAGGCGCGAAGACACCGAGTAGTACGACCGCGGGTCCTCCGGGTCGACGTTTGTCGGACAGACAATCACCTCGGCGCCGAACGCCTTCAGGGCGTCCACCTTCTCCTTCGACTGCTTGTCAGTGGTGGTGAAGATGCACTTGTAGCCCTTCACGACCGCCGCGATGGCGAGCCCCATACCGGTGTTGCCGGAGGTGCCTTCGATGATGGTGCCGCCCGGCGTGAGCAGGCCGGCACGCTCGGCGTCCTCGATCATCCGCAGCGCCATGCGGTCCTTGATCGAGTTGCCGGGATTGAAGGTTTCGACCTTGGCGAGCACCGTCGCACTGATCTGTCCGCGCGTGATGTGGTTGATGCGGACGAGCGGCGTGCTGCCGATGGCGTCGAGGATGGTGTCGCAGATCTTCTTCGTCACCCGGGTAGTGTAATCTGCCGCCTATGCCACGACTCATCGAGCAGCCCACCGTCATCACGTCCGCGGGCAACAAGCCCAAGCGCATTGAAGAGTTCGCCGGCCTGGTGAATACCGGACAGGCCGAGGTCAGCGTCGCGCGCATGGTGTCACCGAGCGGATGGGTGGAACCGGGCCAGACACCACGGTTCCGCGAAGTGACGCTCGTGCTGCGCGGCATGCTGCGTGTGGAACACCGAGAGGGTGTCACCGAGGTGCGCGAGGGGCAGGCCATCGTCACCGAACCAGGCGAGTGGGTGCGCTACAGCACGCCGGAGGACGGTGGCGCGGAATACGTGGCCGTGTGCACGCCGGCGTTCTCGATGGATACGGTGCACCGCGACGCCGACTAGTCAGTCAGCCTGGCGGCGAACAGTCAACATGGCCGTGGAGCTCAGTGCGTCGCCTCTCTCCGCTAGCGCTTGCGCCACCGACACGCGGTCGCGTTCCTCACGATTCTGGCCGAGCTTCCACTTGCCGACGAGTCGCGTGAGGCGGATCTCGATGCCGACAATCGCCTTCAACTGCTGGTCGATGTAGTCACGCGGCGCATCCGTCATCTTCCACGGCGGTTCCTGCCCAGTTCGGACCTCGTGTTCGCGCGTCAGGTGCGCAACCACCCCTCGCAGGAACGTCTCGTCGTCGCGGATGGCGATGGTGCCGTGCGCGTGTACCACCTGGTAGTTCCAGGTCGGCACGTGCCGATGGGTCTCGGCCTTGGTCGGGTACCAGCTCGGCGAGATATACGCGCTGGCGGCGCGAAAGATGACGAGTGCCTCATCACCGTCGCGCGCCTCCTGCCACAGCGGGTTCGCCCGGGCGACATGCGCGAGCAGATGCCCGTGCGGGCCAGGCGTGGTGTCGAGCAGGAACGGCAGGTGATTCGCGTCGAGCCCGGCCGGCCCGTTGAGGACGAGCGCACCGAACGGGTACTCGGTGATCAGGCGGTGCAGTTCGTCGACGCCGGTTTCCTCGAAGTGTGGCGGCAGATACATAGCCGGAGGCCTCGCTGGCGTGTCGCGCCCGCTATTCGGCGTGGTGTAAGCGCGCCACACGGCGTCGATGGGCGCGTGCTCAGCCCTGTGGCTCGGCAGCCGCGTGTCGCAACGCCGCGATACCGTCAGCATACCGCGAGGCGATCGCGATCTCGGCGTCGCGCCTCGCCATCGGCGCGTCGCTCTCCGCGACCCCCGCCGCACACAGCGCGCGCCCGAACAACTCGGCTGGCGTCGCGCCCGCCGCACGGAGGTCGCTGACGCTGGTGTCGCGGTCAGCCTTGCTCAACTTCTGCGTCGTGCTCTTCATCAGCAGGCCGTGGTGCAGGAAGCGCGGCGGATCGTCGCGCCCGAGCATCCTCGCCAGCAGGATTTGTCGGCCGGTGGACGCGAGCAGATCGTCGCCGCGGATGACGAGATTCACCCCTTGCGCGAGGTCGTCGGCCACCACGGCAAACTGATAGGTCCAGTTGCCGTCACGGTCCTGCAGCAGCAGGTCGCCGCACTGCTCGAACGGCTGCTGCTCCTGCAGTCCGTGGCGGAGGTCGACGAAGCGCTCGAGCGTCGCGTCGATCCGCACCCGCAGACCGCACCCACGGCGCCACTCGACGCCGCGCGTGGCGCATCGGCCCGAGTACCACAGTTCGGCGTCCGGCCCGCGCGCGGCCGCCATCGCCGCGCGCACCTCGCGCCGTGTGCAGTCGCAGGCGTAGACGCGATCGCCGAGTCGCGCACGCGCCGCGTCGTAGACGTCCTGCCGATCGCGCTGGCGGCCACGGCACACCCCGGCACGGAACGCGGCGGTCGACGGCTCGTCGGGCACGAAGCCGAGCCAGTCGAGATCGTCGAGGATGGCGCGCTCGAATTCGTCGCGGCGCCGCTCTCGATCGTGGTCCTCGATACGCAGCAGCACGCGCCCGCTGAGTGCGCGCGTGATGCCCCAGACGTGCAGCGCGTTGACGACGTGCCCGAGGTGCAGGTAGCCGGTCGGGGCCGGCGCGAAGCGGCTGACGATCATCGAACGGCGGTGCGGCGCTCCACCGTCATGCGGAGGCCATGCTTGAGGCGCAGCGTCACCACCGGTTGCGGCACCACCGGATGCCCAGGCACCAGCCTGAGACGCCACTGCTGCGCGATGGTCGCCACCACCAGCACCAGTTCCATCCACGCGAACGATTCGCCGATGCAGCGCCGCGTGCCGCCGCCGAACGGGAAGTAGGCAAACGGCGGCAGCGCCTGCGTGAAGTCGGGCGTCCAGCGCTCTGGCACGAAGCGGTCGGGATCGGGGAAGAAGCGGGCGTCACGCTGCGTGACGTATGGGCTGACCAGCACCAGCGTGCGCGGCGGCAGCGTGTAGCCGCCGACTGCGTACTCGGCCACCGCTCGCCGCCCGATCATCCACGCCGGCGGGTAGAGGCGCATCGACTCCGTCAGCACCTGCTCCACGAACCGCAGGTTTGGGATATCGGCCATGGTCGGCGTCCGGCCGCCAAGGACGCGGTCGACCTCCTCGTGCAGGCGGGCCTCGACGTCGGGCGCCTGGCCGAGCAGGTACCAGGTCCACGACAGCGCGTTGGCCGTGGTCTCGTGTCCAGCCAGGAAGATGGTCATCGCCTCGTCGCGCACCTGCGCGTCGGACATGCCGCGGCCGCCGGCCTCTTCGTCCTGCGCCAGGAGCAGCATCGACAGCAGGTCGCCGCGATCGCCCGGTGTGGCACGACGCTCGGCGATGAGGCCGTAGATGATCCGATCGAGCTCGGCACGCGCGTCGCGGCCCCGCTTCAGGATACCGACGGGCAGCTTCTCGAGCAGGTCGGCGAACGGCAGCATCGTGGTCCAGAACGAGTTCAGAACCGCGGTCAGCGCGTCGCCGACATTGCGGGCCTGCGCTTCCACATCGGCCGCGAAGAGCGTCAGGCCGACGATACCGAGCGTGAGACGCATCATCTCTTCCGCGACGTCGATGGCGCCGCCATCAGGCCAGCGGTCGCGCGCGCGCACGGTGCAGTCGGTCATCACCGTGGCGTAGGAGGCGATGCGCTCGCGATGAAAGGCCGGCTGGATGAGCCGGCGCTGGCGCAGGTGCGTCTCGCCTTCGCTGGTCAGTAGGCCGTCACCGAGGAGCTTGCGCGCCCGTTCGAGGCCGCGCCCCTTGCGGAAGTTGCGCTGCTGCGTGACCAGCACGTCCTTCACCTGCTGCGGATGGGTGAGCAACACCAGGTGCTCGCCAGGCGCGTGCATGTGCGCCACGTCACCGTAGCTGCGCGACAGGTTCGTGACGAACCCGAGCGGATCGCGTCCGAGGCCGAACGGCACGAGCGACGCCAGTGTCTTCGGCGGTCCCGGTGGCCAGCTGACGGCTGCCGTGGCCATCGTCAGTCGTCCCCGCCGACCACGACGTTCCAGGGCTGCAGGTGCCACGAGAGGATCAGGCCGTTCGTGACGTAGGGGTCGGTGCGCACGAACTCCTCGGCGATCTCCGGCGTCTCGCCGCGAAAGATGATGAGGGCGCCGTCGGGCGTATCGCCGACCGCACCGGCCATCAGCACCTCACCGCGCGTGTGGGCGTGGCGCAGCAGCCGCAGGTGCTCGGCCCGGTAGGGCGCTCGGCGCGTCACGTAGTCGTCTACGACCTCGTCATAGCGGAGCACGAAATAGCTCATGGCCTTCACTCCTCGCCGAGCGCGGCAAGCGCCGCGTGATAGGTCTCGTCGATGCCGTCGACCGTGCTGGTGGACACCCCCAGGTCGCGCAGCCGGCCGTCGTGCAGGCCGTAGATCCAGCCGTGAATGGCCAGCGACTGACCACGGCCCCAGGCTTCCTGCACGATCGTAGTCTGGCAGACGTGACGCGCCTGCTCGATGACGTTCAGCTCGCACAGCCGATCAACGCGTGTCGACACATCATCGATCGGCGTCAGCAGCCCCTGATGCTGCTCGGCGACGTCCTGCACATGCCGCAGCCAGTTGTCGATGAGGCCAAGCCGGTCGCGGTTGAGCGCGGCGCGCACGCCGCCGCAGCCATAGTGACCGCAGACGATGACCTGCTTCACCTTCAGCACGTCCACCGCGTACTGCAGCACCGACAGGCAATTCAGGTCGGTGTGCACGACGAGGTTCGCGACATTGCGGTGCACGAACAGTTCGCCTGGCAGCAGGCCGACGATCTCGTTGGCCGGCACGCGGCTGTCGGAACAGCCGATCCAGAGGAACTCGGGAAACTGCTGCGCGCTCAGGCGCTGGAAGAAGTCGGGCGTGCGCTCGACCGTGCGCTTGGCCCACTCGCGATTGTTCGTGAAGAGCTGCTTGGTTGACATCGAACGATTCCTACTGCCTTCCCTGCGCGATGCGAATCTTCTGCCGCAGCGACTCCACGTTCGACTCCGATCCACTGAACAGACCGGGCGCCGGGTCCTTCGCGAACGGCAGCATCTCGGCGTAGATCTCGCCGGCGCGGTAGAGGTTCAGTCCGCGACCCGCGAGGTACTGCAGCCGCAGGTTCCGGTCGCGATTGATCTGCGCGTCCGTCAGCCAGCCCTGCATGTCGTCGGCGGAGCCGGCATAGGTCGCGAACAGGTCGACGGCCGAGGTCATGCCGATGTCGCCGAGCGACCGCTTGATCGGCTCGTACTCAGGCCGGTTCAACCGCGCCTCGATCTCGTCGAGGTTGATGGTGGTGCCGTCGGCCTGGCCGAGCAGTACGAGGTCGTAGCCGGCGCCGTTGTAGGTATTGGCGAAGATCATCCCCTTCGGGAACGCCTCGAAGAAGGTGGCAATCTCGCTCTTCACCGCCTCGGTGTTGCTTTCGTAGAGCTGGACGAAGAGCGTGACGACGCCACCCGGGTTCAGACGGCTCTTGGCCAGATCGAAGAACTCGCGGGTATAGAGCATCGCGGCCCCCTTCACCCAGGGATCGAGCGGGTCGGAGGTGATGGCGTCGAACTTCTCGTCGGTCGTGTACAGGAAGTGGCGCGCATCGTCGATGTGCACCTGCACCTTGGGGTTACGCACGACGTCGAAGTTGTGCGCCGCGAAGTAGGTGGAGACGACGCGCGGCACCAGCGGCTCGATCTCGGCGATGGTCTCGTGCTCGACCGCCGGGTCGATCGACACGGCGCCCGCGGTGACGCCGGCGCCGCAGCCGATCACCACCACCCGCTTCGCCTGCTTCGGCACGAGCGTCGTAAGGTGGCCGAGCATGCGCTGCAGGCGCATGTCCTGCGGTTCGCTCGACGCCTGCACCTTGCCGGCGTTGTGATAGTTGCGCGTGCCGTTGGGGCGCTCGGACACGGCGACCGAGGCATTCCAGCCCTCGCCGCTGTAGATGATCTCCGACTGTCCGAGCTGCGTCGCGGTGTAGCGGCCGTAGGCGATGAACACGCCCGGCACCGGGTGCACGCTGAGCACGAGGAGGCCCGCGGCCGCACCGGCCACGGTGAGCCCCACGGCCGACACGCGGCTTTCGGCCAGCAGCAGGAGCCCCGAGAGCGCCGCGAGCACGATCAGCACTTGCTGGGCGTGCTGCGTGCCGATCCACACGACGAGCAGCAGGCTCGCGGTGAGCGCGCCGATGATGGCGCCGAGCGTGTTGGCGGCATAGACACGGCCGACCAGCTTCGCGGGATCGCCCGTCGTCGACGACACCGCGGCGAGCGCCAGCGGGAAGCTCGCACCCCAGAGAATGGCGCCGGGGAGCACCGCGTAGAGGGCACGCACGAGATCGAGCTGGAACTGGAACCAGGCGTTCGGTGCAATCGATGGGTTGATGGGCCAGTAGGGGAGCGACTCGGTCAGCACCCACGCCGTCCAGGCCATCGCGCCGCAGAGCGCGAGCTGCACCCAGCCGAGGGCCACGCGCGGCCGCGTGAGGTTGCGCGCCGCCGCGGCACCGGCGCTGCTGCCGAGGCCGAGCCCGGCGAGGAACACCGCCAGGATGAGCGAGAACGTGTACGTCGTCGCACCGAAGAGCAGCGACATCAGCCGCGTCCAGAGGACTTCGCAGGCGAGCGCCGTGAGTCCCGACAGGGCAATGGCGACGAACACCAGCCGGCGGCCGGAGGCGTCGGCCACCAGCGCCGCGTCGCGCGCCGCGCCGGCAGGCTCGTCCGTGTGCGGCGTGAACGGCGCCAGGCCCGCGATGAGCAGGGCCGTGCCGGCCACTGCGACGTTCAGCGCCACGGCCACGTAGGTGGCGATGGACATGTCGAACACCGACATGAGGTAGAACCCGGCCAGCAGCGAGCCGAGCACGGCACCGGCGGTGTTGCCGCCATAGAAGAAGCCGAGCCACGCCACGCCGTCGCGCGAGCGCTCCACCCAGCGCGCCATGGCCGGCAGCGTGGCGCCCATCATCAGCGTTGGCGGCAGCAGGCAGATCGCCGCGGCGAGCCCGCGCACCACTAGACCGGAGGCGCCCGAGCCGGCCCAGGCCGTGTACGCCCCGCCGACGAGCGGCATGCCGAGCAATAGCAGCAGGCCCATCGCGCCGATGCCGAGCTCGAGGTACGCATACATGCGCAGCGGGTGCATGTCGCCCGGCATGACGCGCGGCAACACGAGGCTGCCGAGGCACATGCCGCCCATGAAGGTGCCGAGCAGCACGGCCATCGACACGGCGGACGAGCCGATCACCAGCTCGAGCAACTGGAACCAGACGACTTCGTAGATGAGCGCGGCGCAGCCGCTGCCGACGAACAGCAGCAGGAGCGCCGGAAGCAGGCGGCGCGATGTCATGAGTGTCCTCGAGGGCTTAGCGCGGGAAGGCGCGCAGGGCCGGCGTGTGGCCGGGCGGCACCGGGGTACGAGCGGTATTCAGCACCATCGCCAGCATCGTGTAGTAGCCCGAGATGCCCAGGATATCGACCACACCTTGCTCGCCGAACGCCTTCACGGCGCGAGCGTAGGTGGCGTCGCTGATGCCCTGCGTCCGGTGGAGCTCGTCGCAGAACGTGTAGATCGTGTCCTCGTCCTCGGCCATCCGCTCGGGCCGGCGCCCATCGGCAATCGCCGCGATGACGGCGGGCGCGAGTCCGCCCTTCTCGGCGAGCGGCGCGTGCACGTCCCATTCGTACTGCTGCGTCCACTGACGCGCGGTGATGATGATGGTGAATTCGCTGAGGCGTGGCGGCAGGACGCTGGTGAAGCGCAGGTAGTCGCCGATGGCGCGGGCGCGGCTCATCACCTCGGGGCTGCGCAGGAGCGGCCAGAACGGACCGGAGAGGTCGACGTTGCGCGCGGCCTTGAAGTCGTCGATGGCCTTCTTCTGCGCGTCGGTGAGGCTGGCGGTGGGGATGGGCGGCATCCGGTCCTGCGCGACGGCGGAACCCGCGAGGCCGAGGGCAATCAGGACGAACGTGGCACGAGCGAGCATGACGACATCCCCTCAAAACAAAGGGCGACGGCTTGAGACCGTCGCCCAGTGAGAACCCGTCGCGAACGAACGCGCGGGCGTTACTTCAGGTGCTTGCCGACGAGCTTGGTCATCGAGAACATGTCAACCGATGCCTTGCCGCCGAAGACAGCCTTGAGCGCCGCATCCGCGTTGATCTGGCGCCGGTTGGTCTTGTCCTGCAGGTCGTTCTTCTTAATGTACGCCCAGAGCTTCTTCGTGATCTCCGTGCGCGGCACCGGCTTAGGCCCGACGACAGCCGCCAGCATCTCGCTGGGGGTCACCGGCTTCATGAAAGCCGCGTTCGGCTTGCGCGCTGCGGCCTTCTTCTTCGGCGCGGCAACCTTCTTCACGGGCTTCGCTGCGGCCTTCTTTGCCGGCTTCGCTGCAACCTTCTTCTTGGGAGCAGCCTTCTTCGTGGCGGTCTTTGCCATGCGGTCTCCTCTAAAAGACGCGTTCTGCGTCGACGGAGAGTACCACGATTCCGCTCTCTGTCCACTCCTGAAGTGAGCCGTGTACAGAGGGGAAATCGTTTCTCGTCAGAGGAGAATCGCCTCGATCAGTGGTAGTGCGCGTCCATTTCGCCCGCGCGAATCGCCACCGGCAGGGTGTTCGCCTTCGGTGGAATCGGGCAGTTGTAGAAGTCCGAGACGGCGCACGCCGGGTTGTCCGCGCTCTTGAAGTCGAGCCGATAGCGCCCCGGCCGGTAGCTCTCGGTCCCCGTCGTGCGGTCGCGGAAGAAGATGCCGAGATCGTTCTCGCCAACGCCGGGCGCCAGGAGGCGAACCGCCTCGAGACGAACGGCCTTGCCCTCGACGCTGAAGTCGAACCAACCCACGCGCGTTGCCCGGCGCTGGTTCCCACGCGTGGACATGATGACCACGGTCTCGGGCGAAGCTGGACGCGCCCGACGCTGATCGCCGACGGCTTCACGACGGCCGAGCGCAGGACCTGCGTGTCCGCGGTGAAGGCCGCGGCACGGTCCACGGTCTCGACCCTGAACCGGTCACCCGCGACCGTGACTCGGAGATGATGCGGCTCGAAGCCACTGTCATCCACGCGCCCGTCGTTGTCGGAGGCGCGCCCGACCGTCAGCGTCTTCCGCTGCTCGAAGTCGCGACGCCATGCTCACAGGCACCTCCGTATGCTGGCAACGACCCAGGCGACTAGGTTCTGACTTCCCTATGTCGGTCTGCCCACCATGCCCAGGCCGGGAAGATCACCGATGCCGCAATCGCCACGCGGCAGATGGCGGTGACCGACGGCGGCGGCATGCCGCTCAGTGCGTCGGCGACGTAGACAATGCAGAGCAGCGCCGCGAGCGACAGGAAGGCCCACTGCCCGACCGCGTCCCTCGCGCGCGTCGCTTGCGTGTACAGAAACAGGCCGGCCGTGAACAGCAGCAGTTCGACCACCATGGTGCCCGGGCGCGAGTTCCACAGCACCAGGCCGAACACCGGCCCGCCCGGATAGATCGGCATGTCTGGCGCGTGCGAGATCCAGTCGAGGACCCAGTGCGAGACGACGAGGGCCGCCAGCACCACGAACGAGCGCCGGCCGCCGAAGATGCCGCGATACGCGGCGCCGATCACCACGCCCCAGCCGACCAGCAGCAGCAGCGAGTGCGACCACGGATAGCTGACGAACTCGAGCGGAGTCACCACGGTGTGGCCGGGGACGATGCGGACCTGTTCGATACCAAGCAGCACCAGTACCGGCCAGAGCACATCCGCGAACAGGGCCGCCAGCAGCAGCGCCGCCAGCGACACCCGCGGGACGGCGCGCTTCGCGGCGAAGCCGAGGGCAAAGTGACCGATGAACATGGCCCGAATCTTACAGCGGCGTGCGCTCAGGCCGTGATCAGCGCCACGGCGGCCAGGCAGACCGCCGCACCTGCCCACTGCGTGCGCGTGACCGGTTCGCGCGTCACGAGGCGCGCCAGCACGACCGTGGACACAGGGTAGAGCGACGAGAGCACAGCGGCAATGTCGACCCGCACGTGCTGACGCGCCAGCAGGTACAGCACGTTGCCGCCGGCATCGAGACAGCCGGCCAGCAACCCGATCGGATTCGAGAACAGCCCGGGGAACGGTGTCCGCCGGATCGCCAGGACCGAGACGGCCGTGAGCAGCATCATCACGCGAGCGACGGCGAGCGGCACGTAGACCGCCTGCAGGTCGACCTGCGCAATGAGAATGAAGAAGGCGCCGAAGCCGACGCCGGCGAGCGTGCCGTACTTCACGCCGGCACTCGACGCGTCGCCCTGTGGTGTCGCCCGCGCGACGAGCCAGATTCCAGCGAGCGCCAGGGCGAAGCCGACGAGTTGCACCGGCCGAGGCAGGCCGAGCGTGAACGCCGCGAAGATCACCGGCATCACGGCGGCGGACACCGCGGCCAGCGGCGCCACCGTGGCGGCGC
>CALQBJ020000036.1 GCA_943328785.2 Bifidobacterium breve | reverse complement strand
CTCACTGGCCGTCTTCCGTTCGACGCTCACCGACGGAGGCGGAACGGTCGTCGCCACGCACGTCACGGCCACGCTCTGTCCGCCTGGCACACCGCTCGATGCGGCCGCCCACGCCGCCGCGCGGAACGCCGCACGCGCCGCGTGGTCGGCGAACGTCCGCCAGGTGCACGCGCGCTTCACCGCCGTCTGCGCGGACCGGGCACGGCGCATCGCCGCGCTGTTCAGCCCGGCCGTCGCAGAACGGCAACGTGGGCTGTTCGACCGGCGAGTCGAACGAGAACGACGCGATACAGCCGACGTCCAACAGGCCGCGCGCGCACAGGCCGAGGAACGAGTCGCGCGTGCGGAGACGTCGTGCACGCTCGACGAGTCCGCCGGCGAACTGGTGCTACTGCTCTCGCCAGACGCCGACGGAGTGCTCAAATGATTCCGGGCTTCGGCGGACACCTGCTGCCGGAAGATTTTCTCGAGGATCGGCTGCGATCGCCAGAGGCGCGATCGGCGGGCGCCGAACTGCAGCGCGCCATGAAGAGCTGGTGCGCCGCCACCGCCTCGCTTGGTCCAGCGACGGGGCTGCGCGCGCTGGTTGACGCGGCGTCGCTTCCACTGCTCGACCGACTGGGCTTCACCACGCCTGGCGAGGCTGCGCTGCACCGCGAGCACGCGACGGTGGCGTGCCTGGCCGGGCCGTCGGCGGTCGTACTGCTCGTGTGTCCGTGGGGAGCGTCGCTGGATCGGCACTGGCGCGCCGCGGTCGTTGATGCACAACGGCGCGGCGCTCGCTGGTGCCTGCTCTTCAACGGCACCCATCTCCGGCTGGTGTCGGCGTCGCGACTGTCCTCACGACGCCACGCCGAGATGTACCTCGAGGAAGCAGCCGACGACCCGCGAGCCGCCGCGGCTCTCGCAGCGCTGTTCATGTCGGCACGGTTTGCTGGCGACCGCGACGGCCTCAGCGCGCTGCTGGCCGAGGGAGAACAACACGCCGCAGGTGTCTGCCGGTCGCTCCGCGGCGGTGTGCTCGAGGCTTCGGCGCATGTACTGCGGGCGCTGCTCACGAAGGAGCGCAGCCGGCCGCTGGCCGACGTCTTCGAGCAGTCGCTCACGATCGTCTACCGGCTGCTCTTCCTCTTCTTCGCCGAAGCGCGCGGACTCGTGCCGCTCTGGCATCCGCTGTACCGCGACAGCTACAGCGTGCAGACGCTGCGTGACGCAGCACTTATCCCGGACAGCGTCGGTCTGTGGGATGGTCTGCGCGCCGCCACGCGACTGGCCCATGCCGGCTGCCGCGCCGGCGGGCTGACCGTCACGGCGTTCAACGGCCGGCTCTTTTCGCCGGCGCGAACGCCGCTGGCGGAGAAGCGCAACCTCGACGATGCCGCGGCGCGGCAAGCGATTCTCGCGGTCTCGACGCGGCCGGGCGCCGACGGCGAGGTGCGCGAGCGCATCTCCTATCGCGACCTCGGCGTAGAGCAGCTCGGCGCCGTCTACGAGACGCTGCTCGACTACGAGCCGCAGGTCGAACGCGGCGCGCGGGGACGCGCCCTGAAGGTGTCGCTTCAGCCTGGCTCAGGCGTACGCAAGGCCACCGGCACGTTCTACACGCCGCAGTCGCTCGTCGATCACCTGCTGCGCGACACGCTCGAGCCGCTGGTGCGCGACGCCACGCCGGAGCAGATTCTCAGCCGCTCGGTGCTCGATCCGTCGATGGGCAGCGGCGCCTTCCTCGTCGGTGCCTGCCGCTACCTGGCGTCGGCGTACGAGACGGCGCTCGTCGAGTGTGGCCGCTGCCACCCGGGCGACCTCGGCCCGCCGGAGCGTGCGGCCATCCGCCGCCTGATCGCCGAACGCTGCCTCTACGGCGTCGACATCAACCCGACCGCCGTCCAGCTCACCAGGCTGTCGCTCTGGCTCGCCACCCTCGCGGCCGATCGACCGCTCACCTTCCTCGACCATCGCCTGCGTGTCGGCGACAGCCTGTCTGGCACCTGGCTGTCGCTCGTGCGGTCGGCGCCAACGCCGAAGCGAGCGACCGGCAGCCTACCGTTGTTTCCCGACGATCTGCCTGCCGAAGCCTTGCGCGGCGTGCTGCCGGTCCGCTTCAGCCTGGCGGCGGAGCCGAATGACACCGCCGCGCAGGTGCGCGCGAAGGAACGCGCGCTCGAGCGTCTCACCGCACCGGGGTCGCCACTCTTCACGTGGAACCGCGTCGCCGACGCCTGGTGCGCCGCGTGGCTCGCCTCGCCGCCCGTGCCGCCACGCGCCTTCGGCGCCCTGTCCGATGCGCTCATCACGGGGCGTTCGCAGCTGGCGAACGCCACGCTGCACGACCTGCTCGCACGCGTCGACGCGGCGCGCGACAGCCGCCGGTTGTTCCACTGGGAGCTCGAGTTTCCCGAGGTCTTCTTCGACGAGTTGGGTGCGCGGAAGCCCGACGCCGGCTTCGACGCCATTGTCGGCAATCCGCCGTGGGACATGGTGCGGGCCGACGGCGGCGGCGACCGTGCCGCGGCCAGGGCTGAGGCGTCGTCGCTGGTGCGGTTCGCGCGCGACTCCGGTGTGTACGAGGCGCGGTCGGACGGCCAGGCCAATCGCTATCAGTTGTTTGTGGAACGGGCGCTCGCCTTGACGAAGCCGGGCGGACGCCTCGGGCTGGTGCTGCCGTCGGGCATCGTGGCGGACGCCGGCAGCGCCTCGCTGCGACAGTTGCTGTTTGCCCGCGCCCGCGTCGAGCGCATCATCGGCTTCGACAACCGGCGCGGCACCTTTCCCATTCACCGCAGCGTGCGCTTCGTGCTGCTCTCGGCCACCGCCGGCGCGCCGACCGATGAGATCGCCTGCCGGTTTGGTGAACAGGACCCGGATGCCCTGGGCCACGTCGCCTCGGACCGCGGCCGAGTGGACCCGGCCTGGTTCACGACGCGGGTGACGCCGGCACTGCTCAGGCGCCTGTCCGGCGACGACCTGTCCATTCCCGACCTTCGCTCGCCGCTCGATCTGGCCATCATCGAGCGGGCGGTGTCGCTGTTTCCGCCGCTCGGTTCGGACGCCGGGTGGCGCGCACGCTTCGGCCGGGAGTTGAACGCGACCGAAGACCGCTGCTGGATGCGGGCGGACGGCGTTGGCGCGCCGGTGTTCGAGGGGAAGAGGATCGAGCCGTTCCGCACACTACCTGGCACCGCGCCGTGGCATATCGATCCGGAACAGGCAGACCGGCTGCTCGGCCCGCGCTGGCGACGCACCCGTCTTGCCTATCGCGACGTGGCGAGTGCCACGAACCGTGTCACGCTCATTGCCGCGTTACTGCCGGCGACGTCGGTCTCCACGCACACGCTGTTCTGCCTGAAGACGGAGCTGCCCCGTCGCGCGCAGCGGCTGCTCTGTGCGCTCTTCAACAGTCTGGTGGTGAACTTCCTCGTGCGCCTCCGTGTCACCACCCACGTCACCACGTCGATCGTCGAACGGCTGCCGATTCCGCTCGAGCACGATCTTGGCCCAGACGCCGATCGCCTCGAGGCGGCGGCCGGCGCGTTGGCGCGCATGCCGGACCCGCGGCTCGTCGCGTGGCTGAACGCCGCCGTGGCTCGCGCCTATCAACTCACCAGCGAGGAGTTCGCGTACGTCCTCCGAAGCTTCCCGCTCATCGACGCGTCCGAACGCGACGGTATGCGCCGCGCCTTCGAGCGGCCGGACGATGCGCCATGCTGAAAGGGAGGAGGCCGGCGGTCAGAGCTTTGTGCGGAAGACGAGCGCGGCGACGATGCCCGCGGCGAGCTCCAGCAGCACCAGGCCGGTGAGCGTGAAGAACGTCCAGTCGCGCTGCAGGCCGTACTCGACCACCGATACCGCCACGCGCGCAACCGGCGTCGCCATGAGCATCACCAGCCCTGCCGTCATCAGCCAGCTCGCGAGCGCCGCCAGCCCAGGCACCGTCAGGCTCAGCGCCAGCCCCGCAGCCAGGCAGAGGCTGCTGGCATATACGCCGACGCGCAGGACGCCTCCCAGCCGCTCCTCAAGTTTGACGTCGTTCGGCTGGGTCACTGCAGACTCCGGTACAGCATGAGGACCGACACCGAGAACAGCACCGCGGCCAGCAGCACCTTCAGCGACTTCGCCGAGGCGCGGGCACCGACGCGCATGCCGGCACTCGACCCGGCCTGCACGCCGAGCACGGCCGCGGCCGCCAGCGCGGGCGTGAGCTGTCCGTTGCCGTAGTAGATGATGGCGCCAGCCGCGGCGGTCACGCCGATCATGAACGCGCTCGTCGCGGCTGCGGCGCGCAGCGGCACACCGCACCAGGCATTCAGCACCGGCACCTTGATGACACCGCCGCCGATGCCGAGCATCGACGACACGTTACCCGCCACGAACGACGCCACCAGGGCCAGCGGCACGCGCTTCACGCGGTAGCTGACGACGCCGCCGCTCTCGTGCTCGATGTAGCGGCCGCCCAGCGTGCCCGTGTCCAGTCCGTCGCCGACGACGATGTTGCGCTTGTTCAACCGCGACAGCGTGGTGACGCCGACAATCGCCGTCACGCCCGCAAAGACCTGTTCCAGTGTGTGCTGGTTCATGTACTGCGCGGTGATGCCGCCGAGCAGACTGCCTGCTGCGGTCGCCACCTCCAGCACCATGCCGAGCCGGTAGTTGATGAGGTGCGAACCGGTGCGTCCCGCCGAGACGGTGCTCGACGTGCCGATGACCGTGGTCAGGCTGATGGCGGCCGCGACACCGATCGGCATACCCATGCCGATGGTGAGGAACGGCACGAGGAAGATCCCGCCGCCGATGCCGAGGGTCGCGCCAAGTCCACCGGCCACGGTGCCGGCGGCCAGGACGATGAAGGCCAGGAAGGGGGTGACGATCGGCATCGCGCTGCAGCAACGATAGCCCAACCGCCGCGACCGCGGTCGTTCGCCTTTGGTAGGCTTGGGGCATGAGTGCCCCGCGCTTCACGCCCAGGTCGATTGCGTTCCTCCGTTCGCTGAAGCGCAACAACGACCGCGAGTGGTTTCGCGAGCGCAAGGACCAGTACGACCAGCACCTCAAGGCGCCGATGGTGGCGGTGATCGAACAGCTCGCGTACGACTTCCGGGAGTTCGCGCCCGAACTCGTGGCGACGCCGAAGTGCATCTACCGCATCTACCGCGACACGCGCTTCTCGGACGACAAGACGCCGCTGAAGACCAACATCGCGGCCAGCTTCCCGTGGCGCGGCCTGCCGAAGCACCAGGGTGCGGGCCTCTACATCGAGGTGGCGCCGCAGTGGGTGTGGGTGGGAGGCGGGATGTACGCACCCGACACATCGCAGCTCGCCCGGGTTCGCGAGCACATCGCCGCCAACCACACGCGACTGCGCGCCATCGTCGAGTCGCCCGGCTTCCGCAAGACCGTCGGGACGCTGGACGGCGAGAAACTGCAGCGCGTGCCGCGCGGCTTTACGGCCGAGCACCCGGCGGCCGACTACCTCCGCCACAAGCAGTTCCTGGCCGCGAAGGAGTTCCCGGCGGCGTTCGCGCACGACCCGACGTTCTATGCGGGTCTGCTCGCCGTCTTCCGGCAGGTGGCGCCGCTCGTCCGCTTCCTGAACGAACCGCTGACGTAGCCGTCCCGGTCCGGCGTTAGACTCGTCGTATGCCTGCCTCCTTCAATGGCCGCGCTCGCGTCTCCACGCCCGTCAACGAACCGATCCGCGCCTACGCGCCTGGTTCGCCCGAGCGGGCATCGCTGAAGACCGCGCTCGACAGCATGGCATCGACGCCGGTCGACATCCCGATCGTGATCGGCGGGAAGGAGATCCGCACGGGCGACACGGCGCCGGTGGTGATGCCTCACGCGCATCAGCAGCCGCTCGGCACCTATCACCGGGCGACGCCGGCTCACGCGCAGCAGGCGATCGATGCCGCGCTTGGCGCGGACGCCGAGTGGTCGAACTGGGCGTTCGAAGATAGGGCGGCGGTGCTGCTGAAGGCCGCCGAGTTGCTCACCACGTCGTGGCGCGACGTCATCAACGCGTCGACCATGCTCGGCCAGAGCAAGACCGTCTTCCAGGCCGAGATCGACGCGGCGTGCGAAATCATCGACTTCTGGCGATTCAACGTGCACTACGCCGAGGAGTTGCTGGCTGAGCAACCGATCAGCGATCACACGATGTGGAACCGGCTCGAGTACCGCGGCCTCGAAGGGTTCGTCTACGCCGTCACGCCGTTCAACTTCACGTCGATTGCCGCGAACCTGCCGACCGCGCCGGCGCTGATGGGCAACACGGTCGTGTGGAAGCCGGCATCAACCGCGATGCTCTCGGCGCACTACCTGATGAAGCTGTTCGAGGCGGCCGGCATGCCGCCCGGTGTCATCAACCTGGTACCTGGCGACCCGTCGGCGATCTCGAACGTCGCGCTGTCGCACCGCGACCTGGCGGGCGTGCATTTCACCGGCAGCACCGACGTCTTCAACAACATGTGGAAGACGATCGGTAGGTCGATGTCGTCCTACCGCTCCTATCCGCGCATCGTCGGCGAAACCGGCGGCAAGGACTTCGTGATCGCGCACGCGTCGGCCGACCCGGCCGCGCTGGCCACGGCGGTGGTGCGTGGCGGCTTCGAGTTCCAGGGGCAGAAATGCTCGGCGGTAAGCCGCATCTACGTGCCGCGCTCCATCTGGCCCGACGTCCGCGACCGCATCGTCGCGATGATGGACGACATCAAGATGGGCGACATCCGCGACTTCCGCAATTTCATGGGTGCGGTCATCGACGAGCGTGCCTTCGACCGCATCACCGGGCACATCGCGGAGGCGAGGACCACCGCGCGGATTGTGGCTGGCGGCGAGTCGGACAAGCAGACCGGCTACTTCGTCAGGCCCACACTGATCGAGACCGACAACCCCGGGCTGCGCCAGTTGTGCGAGGAGATCTTCGGACCGGTGGTGACGGCGTACGTGTACGACGACAGCCAGTGGACCGAGACGCTGGCGCTCGTGAATGCCACGTCTCCCTACGCGCTCACCGGCGCGATCTTCGCGCAGGACCGGCGCGCGGTTATCGAGGCGTCGTCGGCGCTGCGCTACGCCGCCGGCAACTTCTACATCAACGACAAGCCGACCGGGGCGGTGGTGGGCCAGCAGCCGTTCGGCGGCGCACGCGCGTCGGGCACGAACGACAAAGCCGGCTCGAAGCTGAACCTGGTGCGCTGGGTCAGTGCGCGCACGGTGAAGGAGAACTTCAACCCGCCGCGCAGCTACACGTATCCCTTCATGGGCGAAGAGTAACCATTGCGAGCCGGCATGCCCACTGCACCGTCAGCCCTGCCGTCGCTGTCACTGGCGCGAGGCCGGTTCGTGTTGGCGCTCGCTGTGGCGGCGGGCATCACCGCCACGCTCGGCGCGCAGGGGCAGTCGGCCGCGGAACTGCGCCGGCGGGATCTGAACCTCGTCCGCTACCAGTACGTGCTGAAGACGCGGGCGATGACGCCGGCGGCGCGCGAGCGCGCGCTTGCCCTGCTGGACGATGCGGAGGCGCGAGCGGCGACGCTGTCGAAGCCGGCGCTGCACGTGCGGTTGCTCGAAGTGGTGGGCCTCGCCGACAACGGCCACGACATGCTCACCTTCGGCTCCGACGCCGCGCGTCCCGACTTGCGCATGCCGTTTCGCGTCGCATGGTTTCCGGACGGCCTCGTCATCCTGCGCGCAACCGGAGCGGCCGCGGACCTCGCGGGTGGACGCCTCGACGCCATCGACGGCCTGACGCCCACCGAGCTGTATCAGCGGCTGGCGCCGCTGGCCGGCGGTGTCGAGTCGCAGCGCAAGCTATCGCTTGGACTCGTGATCGAATCGCCGCAGTTGCTCTTCGCGGCGAAGGTGGCGCGCCAGGCCGATCGGCTGTCGCTGCGCGTGCGCATGCCGGACGGCACGGTCGTCGAGCGCACGGTGCAGGCGATTGCGGGGCGCGACGTGCCACGCGGGTTCGGCGTCGAGCGTCTGCTCGCGCCAGACCCGGTGTCGTCCACTGAGCGCGCGTGGAAGCCGGCCCTGCAGCCAGACGCCGTACCGCTGGCGTATCGCCACGGCAACGACGCCTTCCGCATCGAGTCGCTGCTCGGCGGCTCGGTGCTCTACGTGCAGTTCCGCAGCAACGTCAGCGTGGCTGGGCAGGACATCGAGGCGTTCCAGCGTCGCGTGCTCGCGGCCCTTCAGCTGCAGACACCGTCGGACGTCATCCTCGATCTCCGCTTCGACACCGGCGGCGACCTGCAGAGCACGCTGCCGTTCATGCGCAGCCTGCCAGAGCGGGTGCCGGGCAAGGTCTACGTGCTCATGAGCCGCTACACGTTCTCTGCCGGCATCGTGTCGGCCGCTGCCGTGAAGAAGGCCGGAGGCGAGAAGGTGGTGCTCGTCGGCGAGGCGCCTGGCGACCGGCTGCGCTTCTGGTCAGAGGGCGGCAATACCTGCCTGCCAGGGTCGGGGTTCTGCCTGCACTACACCGACGGTCTCTTCGACCTCGAACAGGGCTGCGAGGGGACGTCTGGCTGCTACGGCGATCAGTTCGACGTCGAGGTGGGACGGCTCGAACCGGAGATGGCCGCACCGCTGACCGCGGCCGACTACCTCGCGGCGCGCGACAGTGCGATGGAAGCGGTGCTGGCGAACCTGCACTGAGCGGCGCGTCGCCGCTACGGCGATATCTTCGTTTCGAGCTTCGTGTTGGCCTAGGTGCCGTTGCCGAGCGCACTCAGGTCGTTGGCACCTTCCATCAGCAGCACCACGTCGTAGCTGCCAGTGACGAGCCCGGTCGGCAGGCGCGTCACCCCTTCGACCGCTTCCTCACCGCCCCACCCGCAGTTCTTCGCTGACAACGTCTGGGTTGGATAGTGCGCAAGGAACCGGCTGTTCAACACGCTTGGGTACGACGTCGGCGTGCCGAATACGCCGCAACCGACACCCGACAGTTCGACGACATCTAGGAGCGAGCCCGCCTTCCCCTCGGTGATGCTGTCGCCAAACGCCAGCACCGCCGAGGCGTTCAGCTTCAGGGCAGGCTGCACGGTGACCGGGAACGCGCAGCTGGCCGTGCGGCTCTGGGCGTCGGTCGCCGTGCAGGTGACCGTGGTGGTGCCAACCGGAAACGATGCGCCCCTGCGCCGCCTTGTCGGCGGGCGCCAGTGGCTCGATCGCGGCAGCCCTGTGAGCAGGGCCGTTTCGATCGCACGAAATCCGCACCGCAGGCGCCAAGTCCTAGCGGGGTGACGAAGTGGGGCCCCGCGTAGACCGCAGACACGTCGCCGGAGGCGCGGATTTCCGGCCCGCGGAACGGGATGCGGCGAGCGAGACGCTCGCGCCCGCTGTCAGGTCCGGCTGAAGCCGGACACTACGAGAAGTCCGGCTGAAGCCGGACACTACGACTCGCTACCGCACATCGCCTAGGTCCAGAGGAGCGCCACAAGTTTCACCGCCACGTTCGTGCGCTTCGGCTTCACTTCGATCCGTTCGAAGGTTTCGGTCGCCGGATCGCCAGCGGCCTCAAGCGTCGCCGTCTCGAGCTTCAGTTCGTCCTCGAGGTCCTGCTGCTGCTGCTCGATCACTTGCACTTCCTTCTGCGCGTCGGCAATGTCGCCCGACTCCTTCATCGTCCGGCTCATGCCGCGCGCGGCGGTGGTGGCGCGGCCGATGGTACTGGCGGTGATCGCCTTGCGTCCCATCAGTGCCCCCATCAGCGTGGCGCCGACCGAGATCATCGTCTGCAGTTTCTGGCCGGACGCCTGTTCGCTCTCGCGCTCCACCTTCGTCAGTGCGCGGCGCTTCTTCTCTTCGAGCGCCGCCTGGCGCGGCGCGTACTTGCGGCGCAGCGCGTCCAGCGTGCGATCGCGCTCTTCACGCGACACCTGCTGCAGCCGTGCGCGGAAGTCGCGTTCACTCTCGTCGGGGCGTGACGTCTCGCCGGTCGACGGGCTGCGCAGCACCTCGAGCACCTCTTTGGTGGTGAGGGTCGTGACGAACTGCTTCGACCAGGCGTCGTAGTTCTTTGCCTTCAACGCCGGCGCCGGCACCGCCGCATACGTTGCGTCGTCGGGCGCGTCGCGCTCCAGCAGTTCAGGCGCCATGTCGAGCGCTTCCGCCGCGTCCCAGTCGACCGCCACGGCGCCGTCGCTGATCGGCGCCGTCCAGGTGACGAGGCGCGTGGCGTCGAGCTTCAGCTTGGTGTCGAGGAAGCGCACATTCGCCGAGCCGTACACGACCGGCGTCAACGGCACCGGGCCACCCGGCGCGTCGGGCGAGAAGAACTGCAGCACGTCGGGCGGCACCACCGGGCGCGCCGCAGCCGCCACAGGGGCAGCCGGTTTCGGCGCGGCCACGGCGGGAGCCGCGCCCGCGGCGACGGCCGTGACGCGCTGCCCTGCCGAGAGCCGCTTGATCTCGTCGCGGCCAAGCGGACCGCGCAGGTAGGAGAGCGCCCAGCGCGACTGGAACAGCGTGAGGCCGTCTTCGTGCACATTGCGCATCAGGAACACGCGGCTCGTGAGGCTCGACAGCAGACGGTCGAGTTCACCGCGGTCGAAACCGGCGTGCTCGCTGGCCCCTTCGAGACCATCGATCAGGCGCGCCTTGTCGCGTTCGGTCTGCAGGCGGCCAAGCCACCAGGTGCCGATGTTGGACAGCCCCTTGTAGTCGAGGTCGACCGGGTTCTGCGTCGCCAGCACGACGCCGACACCGGCGGCGCGTCCCTGCTTCAGCAACGTCAGCAGCGGTCCCTTCGAGGGCGGGTTCGCGCTCGGCGGGAAATAGCCGAAGATCTCGTCCATGTAGACCAGCGCGCGCAAGCTGGTGGTGCCACCCTGCGTACGCATCCAGCCGGCCACGGCGTTCAGCAGCAGCGCGACGAAGAACATGCGCTGCGTGTCGTCGAGATGGGCGATGGAGAAGATGGAGACGCGCGGCTTGCCGGACGGGGTGCGCAGGAACGCGGCGACATCGAGCGGTTCACCCTGCGTCCACACCTCGAAGCCTGGCGACGCAATGAGCGCATTGATAGTCATCGCCAGCGCGAAGCGCTCCTTCGCCGGGTAGAAGCTCTCGAGGTCGATGACACCGACGCGGGTCATCGGCGGCTGCTGGATGCGCTGGATCAGCATCGCCAGGTCCGGGCTCTCGCCCGCCTGCCACGCCGACAGTAGGATGGTGCTGAGCAGGATGTGCTCGCGGCTCTTCAGCGGCTCGCCGTCCACGCCCGCCAGCGCCAGCAGGCTCGACACCGTCGTCTGGGCGCGTTCGCGCACGAGTTCCGGATCATCAACGGCCGGCTGCTGGAACGACGTGAGCACCGACACCGGCGTGCCGGCGGTGCTGCCCGGCGTGTAGATGGTGAACTCGGCGGCATCGCGCAGGCGCTGGATGCGTGCGCCGTCCTGCCCCCATTCGGCGAGTCCGCCCTTCCAGCGAGCCGCCTGCTCGGCAGCAAATGCCGGCACGTCTGTGCCGGCCCGGCGCGCATCGTCTTCATTCACCCACGGCTGGAAGTCTTCCGCGCGCAGATCGGGAAACGTGAGCACGAGGTTGGTGAGGTCGCCCTTCGGGTCGATGACGATGACCGGGACCGAGTCGATGGCGGCTTCTTCGATGACGGCGATGCCGAGCCCGGTTTTGCCGCTGCCCGTCATGCCGACGCACAGCGCATGTGTCACCAGGTCCTTCGAGTCGTAGAGGACCAGGTCGTCGGTCGGCTTCTTCGCCTCAGCATCGAAGCGTCGCCCGAGGTAGAACACGCCGAGCTTCTCGAAAGCACTGGTCGTTGGTCGTTGGTCGTTGGACGAGGGCGCCATGGGCCGAATTCTATCCGTGTTACCTGACGCCGCGCAGCCGGTCTAAGCCGTAACAGAGACGAACGTCATGAAACATATCTTCCTTACGCTGGCCGCCTGTTCCACCCTCGGCGCCCTGCTCGCGGCGGGCGCGCCCGTCGCCCTACCGGCCACCGACGCCCGCACGGCGCTGCACGTGCTGAACCGCATCACGTATGGTCCACGGCCTGGCGACGTGGAGCGGGTGCAACGCCTCGGCGTGGAACGCTTCATCGAGCAGCAGCTCCATCCGGACACGATCGACGATAGACACGTAGAGGGGCGACTCGACCGGTTCGAGACCTTGCAGCTGACGTCGCGCGACATCGCCGCGCAGTTTGCGATTCCCGCACGTCAGGCACGCCGCGCCGCACAGGCGAAGGGCGGCGCTACGGCGCCCGATGCCGGTGCTGCGCCGCCTGCGGCGAATGGCCCCGAGCGGGTGCGCGCCAACCTGCCGCTCGTCGAGCTGGCCGACGCGAAGATCGTTCGGGCCGTCTACAGCGAGCGGCAGCTGCAGGAAGTGCTGGCCGACTTCTGGTTCAACCACTTCAACGTCGACGCGAAGAAAGGCACGACGCGATTCCTGCTGACCGAGTATGAACGCGAGGCGATCCGCCCGCACGTCCTCGGGCACTTCCGCGAGCTGCTCGGCGCCACGGCGAAGAGCCCCGCCATGCTCTTCTATCTGGACAACTGGATGAGTGCCGACCCGAACGGGCCGCACCTCGACCAGATGCGACCGATGGCGCGGCGCCCGACCGGGCTGAACGAGAACTACGGGCGCGAACTGCTGGAACTGCACACGCTCGGAGTGGACGGCGGTTACACGCAGCACGACGTCACCGAGGTGGCGCGCGCCTTCACCGGCTGGAGCATCGAGCAGCCGCGCCAGGGCGGCGGCTTCCGCTTCGCGCCGGCCCTGCATGACAACGGCGAGAAGGTGGTACTCGGCCACCGCATCGCAGCCGGAGGCGGCGTCCGCGACGGTGAGCACGTGCTCGACATCCTGGCCGCGCATCCGGCGACCGCCCGCTTCATCTCGACGAAGCTCGCACGCCGGTTCGTCAGCGACACGCCACCGACCGCGCTGGTAGACCGCATGGCCGCCACGTTCATGAAGACCGACGGCGATCTGCGCGCCGTGATGACGGTACTGTTGCGGTCGCCCGAATTCCTCTCGCCCCCAGACGATGCGTCGAAGGTGAAGACGCCGTACGAGTTCGTCATCTCGGCCCTGCGCGCAACCGGCGCCGACATCCGCAACGGCACGCGGCTGGTGCGCAGCCTCGAACAGCTCGGCATGCCGCTCTATCAGTGCCAGCCGCCCACGGGCTATGCCGACACCGCCGAGGCATGGGTGAACACCGGGGCGCTGGTGCAGCGCATGAACCTGGCGCTGTCGCTGGCCTCCGGCGAAGTCCGAGGCGTGCGACTCGCCTCGCCACCTCGGGCTGACGCACTGCTGCAGGGCCAGGTGTCGGATGCCACGCGGGCCACGATGGCAAAGGCCCAGTCGGAACCACAGGCCCTCGCCCTGGCGCTCGGCTCGCAAGAGTTCCAGCGACGATAGGAGATGACGAACATGGTGAGTCGTCGAGCATTTCTCAGGAACGGCGCGTGCGCCCTCGTCAGCCTCGGCTTCGCACCGTCGTTCCTCGCACGGACGGTGGCGGCCACATCCGAGACACGACGTCAGAAGCGGCTGATTGCCATCTTCCAGCGCGGCGCCGTTGACGGCCTGAGCATGGTCGTGCCGCACGGTGACGCCGAGTACTACCGTGCACGGCCAAGCCTGGCTGTCGCGCGGCCTGGCAACGCGACCGATGCCGCGCTCGACCTTGACGGCTTCTTCGGCCTCAACCCGCGGCTCGCGCCGCTGCTGCCGTTCTGGCAGCGCGGCGACCTCGCCGTCGTCCATGCGTGCGGGTCGCCCGACGCGACGCGCTCGCACTTCGACGCGCAGGACTACATGGAATCGGCCACGCCCGGCGTGAAGAGCACCGGCGACGGCTGGGTGAACCGCTACCTCCAGGCGCGCGCGGCGGAGCCCGCCAGCCCGTTCCGCGCGGTCGCGCTAGCCTCGCAGATGCCGCGCATGCTGCAGGGGCGCGCACCGGCGCTGGCCATCCAGAACCTCGCGCAATTCGGGCTCAGTGCCGAGGCGACGAATCACGCATTCGAAGCCGAGTACGCGGCAGCCGCAGACCGCCTGCTGCACGGCACTGCTAACGACGCGTTCGACGCGATGAAACGGCTGAAGGCCGCCGACCCGGCGCAGTATCAACCCGAACACGGCGCGCAGTATCCGGCCACCGCCTTCGGCCGGGCACTCGGGCAGATCGCGCAGCTCGTGAAGGCCGACGTCGGACTCGAAGTGGCCTTTGCCGATCTCGGCGGGTGGGACACCCACGTCAACCAGGGGACGACGCAGGGGCAACTGGCGGCGCGGCTTACTGATTTCTCGAACGCGATTGCGGCGCTCGTCACCGACCTCGGCGACCACATGGCCGACACGGTGGTGCTGACCATGTCCGAGTTCGGACGCGCGGTCAGCGAGAACGGTAACCGCGGCACCGACCATGGCCACGGCAACGCCATGCTGGTCATCGGCGGCGGCGTCCGCGGCCGGCGCGTCTACGGCCGCTGGCCCGGGCTGGCAGCCGCGGAACGCTACGACCAGCGCGATCTGGCCGTGACCACCGACTTCCGCGACGTCTTCGCGGAGGTTGTCACCCGTCACCTGGGCGTGAAGGACGCGGCCCCCGTGTTCCCGGGCTTCGCCGTGAATCCGGCGCATTTTCCCGGGATCTTCGCCTGAGGATTCCGGCGGACCGGGTTCGTGGGGTTGGTGCTAAAGTGTCGTTCGATGGCTGACAAGGAAAAGCGCGTCGTCGGCGATGCCCTCGGCATGATCGAAACCCGTGGGTTTGTCGGCATGGTCGAAGCCACCGACGCGATGCTGAAGACGGCGAACGTCGAGCTCGTGAGCTGGCAGAAGGTTGATGCCGGCCTGGTCACCGCGATCATTCGCGGCGACGTCGGCTCGGTGAAGGCCGCGACCGATGCAGGCGCCGCAGCCGCCCGTCGCGTCGGCGAACTGATCGGCGTGCATGTCATCCCCCGCCCGGCGGATGACGTCGAGAAGATCTTCCCGATTTCCTAATCGACACCGCGCCCGCAGCCCCGCGCCGGACGCCTCGTGGTCGATGAGCCGACAGCGCTGGCGCGTAGGACACCTACCGTCGACTTCCGAAATCGCTCAGGCCATCTCGACCACGGTGTTTGCCTGGTGTGGCATGAGCTGCTGCTGTCAGCCGGAGGGTTGGCGGCGATCCCGGCGTTCGCATGCTTCGTCCTCACTCTCTATATCGTCGTCGCCGCCTTGTAGCGTTCACCGCTCGCTCACACCGCCACCTCGGATGCTCGCGAACGCGGCCAATGCCTCCGCTCGAGCGGTCGCATGATCGACGATGGGCCGTGGATAGGTCTCACCGAGCCGCACCCCGGCCGCCTCCAGCACCGCAGGCGGCGCTTCCCACGGCGCGTGCAGATGCGCGGCCGGGAGCCGCGCGAGTTCGGGCACCCACTGGCGCACGTAGTCGCCAGCCGGATCGAACCGCTGTCCCTGCAGCACCGGCGCAAACACCCGGAAATATGGGGCCGCGTCTGCGCCGCACCCGGCTGTCCACTGCCACCCGAGCGTGTTGCTCGCCAGGTCGGCGTCGACGAGGGTGTCCCAGAACCACGCCGCGCCCGCATTCCAGGGCAACCGGAGATGCTTCACCAGGAAGGACGCCGCCACCATGCGCACCCGGTTGTGCATCCAGCCTGTGCGCCACAACTGCCGCATGCCCGCGTCGACAATCGGATACCCGGTGCGACCCTGCTGCCAGGCGCCCAGCAGCCCGCCCGTCGGATCAGACCGCCACGGAAAACGCGCGAAGTCCGCGCGCAGCGGTTTCTCGGGCGTGTGGTTGAAGTGAACCAACAGATGGTGGGCAAACTCCCGCCAACCGACCTCACTCAGGAAGACGGCCGCCCCTGTCGACGGGGGAACGACACGGCTGTCGCCTGAAACAGCTCGGACCTCCGCCAATATCTGCCGCGGACTGACCTCGCCGAAGTGCAGGTGCGGCGACAGCATCGACGTGCCGTGAACCCCGGGTATGTTGCGCTGATCGGAATAGGCCGCCATGGCGCGGCCGGTGAACCGCCGCAGCCGCTCCACCGCGCCGGCTTCCCCCGGAGTCCAGGCCCCGAAGAATTCCGCGTCCCACGGAATCCTGGGCAGGAGTTCGAGCGCATCGAGGGCCAGCGAGTTCGGCCAGGCTGACGGCACCGGCATCTTCCCGGCCGGAATCTGCACAGGCTCCGCCACCGGCAGTGTCAGGCAATGACGCCAGTAGGGCGAAAAGACCTGGAACGGCCGCCCCTGTTTGTTGGCGATGGTGTCCGGCTCGTTGAGCAGGGCGCCATTGAAACTCTTCGCATCGAACCCCGCAGCGACCCACGCACGTTCGAGCCCGGCGTCCCGCGTCACCAGCGCCGGCTCGTAGCGTCGATTCCAATAGATGGCGTCGGCGCCGGTCTGCTTCAGCAGGGCCGCGAGAACCGCACCGGCATCACCACGCGCGACGATCAGCCGCGACCCGCGTTCGCGCAGCGAGCCGTCGAGCGCACGGAGGGACTGGTGCAGCCACCAACGTGAGGCGCCACCCGGCGCCCATCGTCCTTCCGCGGCGTCGTCTGCAACGTAGACGGGAACCACCGCTCCGCCACGTGCGAGTGCCGCATGCACGGCCGGATTGTCCTGCAGCCGAAGATCGATGCGAAACCAGACCAGACACGGCTTTATCGGTTCGATCAATCGGCGGCGAATGTCGGTCGGGCGTGAAGTCATATTCCATAATCCGCGAAGAAGACTGCAGACGCGCCTTCGCATCTCCATGGTCTTCGGCCTCGACCTCGACTAATTCTTTGCCGAGCACCGCAAGCGCCGTGCGCTCGCGATCGCGCGTCGCGCCGAACGCCAGCGTTTTACGGATGCACCAGGGCGTCGAGATGATCGACCTGCTCTGTGGCGCACTCGCTACCCGCCTGGAGGACGTGGCACACGTCCTCGGAGGCGGCGACTACCAGGCCCGGCTCGCGAGCTGGTAACTGAGATACGCGACCGACGCGCTGAGCACCGTCCCCCACGCCATGTCCACGGCGGTCACGATGGCCGGCCAGGCGCGCATGGTGGCGTGGTTGGTCAGGTCGTAGGTGGCATAGGTGAAGAACCCAAAGAGCGCGCCGTAGACCAGGGCGCGGGTCGCACTGTTGACGTCGAGTGCCGGCTTGACGGCAAAGAACACGATGCCCGCAATGAACAGGACATAGAAGGCGATGGCCGCCACCCAGTTGACCTCGGCGGCCAGCAGGTGTCCGAGGTGCTGACGGTAGAAGGTCTTCGCCACCAGGCCCAGCCAGACGAGGTCGATGGCAAAGAAGACCGGAAGCGTGACGGCATAGACCAGCAGGAAACGTGTGAAGGACATATGTCACCTAAGACACCGGACCGCGGCATCAGGGTGCCCCGTGTTGGCCACGCGCACGCTGCTCTTGACCGGCGCGGCGATAATTGGGTCTGCCGCGTCGGGTCGGTCGGCCGCGAGCAGCATGAACGTGCGGACCGCGCCAGGAGGAGCCATGATCGACCGCTACGACACACTCAACAACTCATTCGAGAAGACGCTCATCTTCCGGTTCGGCGATCAAGCGGGCTTCTTCTCCGAGTTGAACAACGTGATCCTGGCCGTCCTGTATTGCCTCGACAACCGCATTCGGTTTGCGCTGTACACCTCGGAGGTCTCGCCAGCCATTCACTGGAACGACTACTTCCAGCCTTTCTGCGAGCAGACGACGTCTCGAAAGCACCTGATCCATAACAAGAGGTCTCTGAGCGGTAGACCATCGTTGGTCCGGAGCGTCATGCGAACGTGGATGAAGCGGACGGAGGGCTTTGACTACTTCACGTACGAGCTCTGGGACAAGTTCCGCTCGCAGCAGTTTGCGAAGAGGCGGTTTACCATTCCGGCACTCGAGATCGATGGCAGCATTCTGGACGCCACCAGGATTCTCATCGGCATCATCGTCAGATATCAACAGCGTGCCGCGGAGCAGATCAACCATGTGACCGCGAGCCTCGACCTTCCCGATGAATACGTCGGGCTTCACATCCGGAGTGGCGACAAGACCAGAGAGGCGAAGGTCTTCTCCGCCGACGAGTACATGGCGCTGTTGGCACGCCACACTCGGGTCCGGAACGTGTTTGTCCTGACCGACGACTTCGGAAACGTCGAGCATCTCAGAAGGCGCTATGCCGACTACGCCTTCTTCACGACGTGTCGCCCCGAGGAGCGCGGATACGACTTCGGGGCCTTTCAGCGGCGAGAGCATGACGCCCGGCACAGCGAGTACGTCAAGCTACTGGCTTCTATGGACGTGTTGCGACAGGCCGACGTCGCGTTCGGCTCGTACCGGACGAACCCAGGGATGTTCCTGGGCATGTGTATGGGCACAGGATTCATCGGCATCGATAGCGATGAGTGGGTGCTGTGGTAGTCGCGGCGGCCAGCGGTCTGACCTGCGTCAACACGAGCGAGAGTCCGATGGTCGCGGCCACGATGACTTGCGACAGAGTCGTGCGGCACCGACTGAGCGCGGCAGGTCGGCCGCTACAGATGGCCAGGCTCTAGCGCGCGGCCTCGGCGCGATCGGCCGCTCGCGCTCCCGCCACATCCTTCTCCGTCACCCCACCCTCCGAGTGCGTCGAGTACGACACGGTGACGCGGCGGTAGTTGATGGTGATGTCGGGATGATGGTCGGCCGCTTCGGCCGGCTCGACGAGGCGTGACACGAACGCGACCGCGTCGGGAAAGCCGTCGAACACGAACTGGCGGACCAGCGCGTCGCCCTGACGCGACCACCCGGGCAGCGCCCCAAGCGAGCGGTTGATGTCGTCGTCAGACAATCGCGCCATTCGTGACTCCTCAGACACTCGGCCGTCGTCCCCGCACATCGTCGAGCGTCGTGCGCGCCGCATCCACCTGCTCGAGCGACACCTTGCTGCCGTCGACCGCATTCGAGTCGCGCGCAGTGGCGAACGCGGCGTCGGCCAGCGCGCGATGATAGGCGCGTTCCGCCTGCTGCAGCGCCTCGAGCGCCTGCGTGTGCGCGTACTGCCATTCGAGCCAGCGGGTCAGCTTGTCCAGCGCCTCAGGCTCGGAGTTGCCGGTGACATCGAGGCCGAAGCGGTCGCCGGTGTCGACACGCACGGCATGCGCCGTCGCCGTGCCTGCCTGTTCGGTCGCGTGCAACGTGTAGGTGTGAGGTCCGAGTGTGAGATCCATGATTCCAACCGGGTCCGCCTGAAGGCGGACACTACAAGAGTCCGAAGCGGGCCGGCGACGTGACAGCCAGCGCGTCGTCGATCCGGCCGTCAACGATGGCATCAGCCACCAGGTGCGCGGTGAGCGGCGCGAGCAGCACGCCGTTGCGGTAGTGACCCGTGGCGTACATGAGTCCGGGGACGGCCTCGGACCAGCCAATGATCGGCAACGGGTCCGGACTGCCAGGGCGTAGCCCGACGCGCGCCGAGAGCAGCGTGGCGCGCGACGCATTCGGCAGCAGGTCGCAGACCGCCTCGAGCAACTGCCGAACACCCGCCACCGTCGTCTGTTCCTCGAAGCCGGCGTCTTCCACCGTCGCGCCCACGAGCAGCGTGCCGTCGCGCCACGGCACCAGGTAGCAGTGTTCGTCCCAGGTGATGCGCGCCACGTGCGGACCGTGCCAGCCGAGGTGCAGCAACTGTCCGCGGACCGGCCGCACCGGGACGGCACCCGACGCGCCTTCCACGTCGACCTGGCCGGACCAGGCACCGCAGGCAAGTACGACCGCATCCGCCTCGATCGTGCCGTGGTCGGTGTCGATGGCGACGCGGGCGCCGCTGCGCCGGATACGCGTCGCATTGGCCTGAGGCCGCAGCATCGCGCCGCGGCGCTGGGCCGCGTCCACCATCGCCTGCGTCAGACCCGGCGCGGAAATGAGCCCCTGCGTCGGCAGGAGCAGACCGCCAAAGATGTCGGCGGTCAGGTTGGGTTCGTACGCATGCGCAGCAGCCGGCGAGAGCAGCTCGGACGGTACGCCGAGCTGGGCCAGTCCCTCGTGCATCGAGGCGAAGTGCGCCAGCGTCTGCTCAGCCCTGGCGACATGCAGCGTGCCCGACCGTTCATAGCCGACGGCGACACGACTGTCGGCTTCGATGCCGTTGACGAATGCGTCGAACAGCGCCAGGCTGCGAGCGCCGAGCGCGAGGAGGGGACCGCCTTCGGCGGCCTCCGTGTAGGGGGCGAGCATGCCGCCAGACGCCTGGGTGGCACCTGCGCCTGGCGCCCGGCCATCCAGGATGGAGACCGAGGCGCCGCGCCGGGCCAATTCTGCTGCGATTGCGCAGCCGACAATGCCGGCCCCGATGACAACGATGTCGCGGGCCACGCCTGAATATTACGTTAAGATCAGCCCAAGCCTGCCGCGCCTCCCAGTCCGCGGGCGCCTCGCACACACAGTCGTCTTCTCTCGCCTCGTTGATGCACTGCGGAGGCGGAACAGACTCCAAGGTTCGCTGTTACAGATATGCGGAAACTGCTCGTCGCCAACCGCTCGGAGATTGCCATCCGCTGCTTCCGTGCCGCCACGGAACTCGGCATGCGCACGGTCGCGATCTACAGCCAGGAGGATCGCTTCTCGCTGCATCGCTTCAAGGCTGACGAAGCCTTCCTCATCGGTCCGCCCACGGGCGGCGAACCGGTGCGGTCGTACCTGAACATCGAGGCGATTGTCGCGCTGGCAAAGGAACAGGGTGTCGACTGCATCCACCCGGGCTACGGGTTCCTGTCCGAGAACGCCGCGTTCGCACGGGCGTGCGCCGAGGCCGGCATCCAGTTCATCGGGCCGACGCCCGATCACCTCGAAGCGTTCGGCGACAAGACCGCCGCGAAGAAACTCGCGGTGGCGGCCGGCGTGCCAACCATCCCCGGCACCGAGGAAGCGATTGCTGACCCGGTCGAGGTCGAGCGCGAAGCGCAGCGCATCGGCTTCCCGCTGATGATCAAGGCGAGCTTCGGCGGCGGCGGACGCGGCATGCGCGTCGTGCACAACGCCGACGAACTCCAGGGCAAGCTGGCTGAGGCGCAGCGCGAAGCTAGCGCCGCGTTCGGCCGCGCCGAGGTGTTCCTCGAGCGCTACATCGCCCGCGCCAAGCACATCGAGGTGCAGATCCTCGGCGACGCGCACGGCAACCTCGTCCACCTGTGGGAACGCGACTGTTCAGTGCAGCGCCGCCACCAGAAGGTCGTCGAAGTCGCGCCGAGCATCAACCTCCCCGAAGCGCTCCGCCGCCAGATCTGCGAATCGGCCGCCGCACTCTGCCGTTCCATCAACTACCGCAGCGCCGGCACGGTCGAGTTTCTGCTCGACGTCGATCGCAACGAGTACTTCTTCATCGAAGTGAACCCGCGCATCCAGGTCGAACACACCGTCACCGAAGTCGTGACCGGCATCGACCTCGTGCGCAGCCAGATCCTGGTGGCCGAGGGGCACAACCTCCACGAGTCGCCGCTGAACATTCCGCTGCAGGCGAAGGTGGAGACCCGCGGCGTCGCCATGCAGTGCCGCGTCACCACCGAGGATCCGGAACAGAACTTCACGCCCGACTACGGCCGCATCACCACCTACCGCTCGGCCGGCGGCTTCGCTGTCCGTCTCGACGGCGGCAATGGCTTCGGCGGCTCGGTCATCACGCCGTACTTCGACTCGCTGCTCGTAAAGGTCACCACCTGGGGCTCGACGCTCGAGGAAGCGGGTCAGCGCGCCGACCGTGCGCTGCGCGAGTTCCGCATCCGCGGCGTCAAGACGAACATCTCGTTCCTGCTGAACCTCATCGAGCACCCGACCTTCAAGTCGGGCGAGGCGACCACGACCTTCATCGACCAGACGCCGGCGCTGTTCCGCTTCCGCGCCAACCGCGACCGCGCCACGAAGACGCTGTCGTACCTGGGCGACGTCATCGTGAACGGCCGTCCCGACGTGAAGGGCGCCTTCGATCCGAAGCGTTCGCTGCCGGCGCCGGTGCCGCCGCCGGTCCCGCGCACCAGCGTGCCGCCCGCCGGCACGCGCCAGAAACTGCAGGAACTCGGCCCCGAGAAGTTCGCCGAGTGGATTCGCAACGAGAAGCGGCTGCTGATCACCGACACGACGATGCGCGACGCGCACCAGTCGTTGCTGGCCACACGCGTCCGCACCTACGACATGCTGGCGGTGGCCGACGCTGTGGCGCGGCTGACGCCGTCGCTCTTCAGCCTCGAGATGTGGGGCGGCGCGACGTTCGACACCTCGATGCGCTTCCTCCAGGAAGACCCGTGGCAGCGCCTCGCCGACCTGCGGCAGCGGGTGCCGAACATCCTGTTCCAGATGCTGCTGCGCGCCAGCAACGCCGTTGGCTACACGACGTATCCGGACAACGTGGTGCGCGCCTTCATCAAGCGCAGCGCCGAGGGCGGCGTCGACGTCTTCCGCATCTTCGACTCGCTGAACTCGACGTCGAACATGCAACTGGCGCTCGAGTCGGTGCGTACCGACACGAACGTCCTCGCCGAAGCGGCGCTCTGCTACACCGGCGACATCCTCGACCCGACGCGTACGAAGTACTCGCTGAAGTACTACATCACGCTCGCCAAGGAACTGGTGCGGATGGGCACGCACGTGCTCGGCATCAAGGACATGGCCGGGCTCTGCAAGCCGTACGCGGCTTACGCGCTGGTGAAGGCGCTGCGTGAAGAGGTCGGCGTGCCGATCCACTTCCACACGCACGACACCAGCGGCATCAACTCGGGCAGCGTCCTGCGCGCCTGCGACGCCGGCGTCGACATCGCCGATGCGGCGCTCGCGTCAATGGGCAGCATGACCAGCCAGCCGTGCCTCAACGGCATCGTTGCCGCGCTGAAGTACACCGACCGCGACACCGGGCTCGATCAGGTGGCACTCGACGATTTGAGCCGCTACTGGGCCGCGGTGCGCGAGCTCTACTACCCGTTCGAAGAAGGCCTGAAGGCGCCGGGACCGGACGTCTACCAGCACGAGATGCCGGGTGGCCAGTACACGAACCTGCGTCAGCAGTCGAAGAGCCTGGGGCTCGAGAGCCGCTGGCCGGAAGTGTGCGAAGCCTACGCCACGGCGAACCGCCTGGTCGGCGACATCGTCAAGGTGACACCGTCCAGCAAGGTGGTGGGCGACCTCGCGCTGTTCCTCGTCACCAACAAGCTCTCGGCTGATGACGTCATGCAGTCGACCGTGCCACTCAGCTTCCCGCGCTCGGTCGTCGAGATGATGCAGGGGTTGCTCGGCGAACCGGATGGCGGCTGGCCCAAGGGCTTCCAGGACATCGTCCTGAAGTCGGCCCACGTCGAACCGATCGTCGGACGCCCGGGCGCGTCGATGGCGCCGGCCGACTTCGAGGCTGCCGCGAAGGACATCCAGCCCAAGATCCAGCGCGAGCCGTCAGACGCGGACGTCCTGTCCTACGTGCTCTACCCGCAGGTCTACCTCGACTTCCAGAAGCACGTGCTGCTCTATGGCGACACGTCGACGATTCCGACCTCGAATTTCTTCTACGGCTTGCAGCCTGGCGAGGAAGCGTCGATCGAGATCGAGCGCGGCAAGACGCTCATCGTCAAGTTCCTGACGATGGGTCAGGTGCGCGAGGACGGCACACGCACGGTGTTCTTCGAGCTGAACGGTCAGCCGCGGGCGGTCAGCGTCATCGACCGCTCGGCGTCGGCCACCGTGAAGCGCAACCCGAAGGCCGACCCGGACAACCCGGCGCACATCTCGTCGCCGATGCCGGGCAAGGTGTCGTCGGTGGCGGTGCGTACCGGCCAGGCGGTGAAGAAGGGTGAGCGGCTGCTCTCCATCGAGGCGATGAAGATGGAGACCGCGGTCTACAGTCCGCGCGACGGCAAGGTCGGCGAGATTTCCGTCGATGCAGGTTCAGCCGTGGAAGCCCGCGACCTGCTGCTCGTCCTTCGCGACTGACGCGCGCCACGGAGTCTGCCGTGACCGATTCGATCGAGAGCCCGCAACGGACGGTGGCCGTGGTGGACGACGACCCCACCTGCGCGCTGATGCTCGACCGCATCTTCTCGCGGTCAGGTTACGGCGTGGTGGTGTTCGGCAGTGGCGAGGCGTTCCTCGAAGTGGTGGGTACCACGACCGCCGACGTCGTCTGCCT
>CALQBJ020000035.1 GCA_943328785.2 Bifidobacterium breve | reverse complement strand
CGGCGCCGGCTTCTCCGAGGCGTCGATCGAAGACGGCGGCGCACAACCCGGCCTCCGCTTCTACGACGAGGCGGATCGTGACCGCAACAAGGGCACGCTGCTGGTGGTGGTGAACCCGACCGGCTTTATGGACATCACCGCGTCCATGTCGAAGGGGACGGACACCTACAAGGGCGAGGGGCACGAGTTCGGCCTCCTCGACAACGACAACACCAACATGACGCTGTCCATCGGCATCTCGCCGACCGACGCCGTCGACCTCGGTGCGAGCTACGGCCGTGACCGCTTCACGTCGAACCAGCGGTCACGCAACGCGAACCCGCCACCCGACCCGCAGTTCAACGACGCGACCCGCAACTGGACGATGACGAACGCGGAACGGGTCAACAACGTCGACGTCTACGTGAGCCTGCCGAAGCTGATCGAGAAGACCACCGTCCGGTTCAACTACGACTACGCCGACTCCGACAACGGCTTCCTGTTCGGTGGTCCGCGTATCTCGAGCCTGGCCGCGCTTGGCCAGTTCATCCCGCTGCCGAACGTCACCAATGCATGGCAGAAGCTCGCGGCCGACTTCCAGTATCACTTCTCGAAGAACGTCGGCGCAGCGCTCGGCTACCAGTACGAGAAGTTCGAGATCAGCGACTACGCGGCGATCGACACGAACGGGTCGGTCGGCTTCACCGCCGCAACCGGCACGCCGCGTATCGACTACCTCGGCTTCCTCGGCACCGGCTACGGCAGTCGCCCCTACAAGGGCAGCGCGGCCTTCATGCGCCTGCTCTATTTCTTCTAGGGCAGGGCAGGCGGGAAGGCCGAGATGCTGATCCTGTCCGGGATCGTGCAGGTGGGAAACCTCATCGCGTTCACGCTGATGTGCGCAACGCTCACCATCATCTTCGTGGCGACCGGCCGCTCGATTTTCCCGATGATCTGGGGGCCGAGCGAGCGCGAAGGCCACGCCGGGACCGAGACGCTGGTGACGGCCGTGCCGAAGCTCGGGTTCGTGGCCGCCCTCATCCTGCTCGGCGTCTACACGCCGGCCCCCATCAGCGCCCTGCTGCAGCAGGTGGCGCAGTCGATTGGCGGGCGGTGATGGCCACGAGTCATCCTGTCGTCCTCGCCCCAGTAGACACGCTTCTGCGCCACGAACTCGAGCCCTGGGCTCGTCTCGTCGAGCAACGCCTCGAGGCCGGCAACCGCGTCGTCACGCTGTTCGGGCGACTGGACCGGAGCGGCGGCGTGCTGACTACCGCTGTCGTCGAGCGAGCGGAGGGTGAGTTGGAGGTGCTGCGCGGGCAGGCAGCGCCGCAGGCGTCGTTCGCCTCGTTGACGCCGCGGTTCCCGGCGGTGCAGATGTTCGAGCGCGAGCTGTGGGAGCAGACCGGGATCGTGCCCGACGGGCATCCGTGGCTGAAGCCGGTGCGCTACGAGGGGGCACGCCAGCAGCACATGCGCGACCACCCGTTCTTCTCGGTGCGAGGCCAGGAGATCCACGAAGTGGGGGTTGGACCGATCCACGCCAGCGTGATCGAGCCCGGCCACTTCCGCTTCATGTGTCACGGCGAGCAGGTGCACCACCTCGAGGTGCAGCTTGGCTACCAGCACCGCGGCGTCGAAGCGCTGCTGCTGACGCGGCCCGCGCGGGCGCTGGCGCCGCTGGTCGAGGTGATCGCCGGCGACAGTAGCGTGGCATACGGGTGGGGCTACAGCGCCGCGATCGATGCGCTGGCCGGCACCACGGCCGGGTCCGCGGCCGATGTCGTCGCGGGGATCGCGCTCGAGCTCGAGCGCGTCGCGATGCACCTGGCCACACTTGCCGGACTGATGGCTGACGTTGCCTTCCTGCAGGGCGGTGCCACCTACGGACGGCTGCGCACAGCCATCATCAACCGCACGATGCGTATCTGCGGCAGCCGCTTCGGACGGGGATGGCTCAGGCCCGGTGGGCCGCGGTTCGGCCTGACCGACCACCTGCGCAACGACCTGAAAGCCACGCTCGCGGCGTTCAGCAGGGACATGGCCGAGGTGAACGACCTCGTTGTGTCCTCGCGCACTGTCCGAGCCCGTCTTCGCGGTGTGGGTGTCCTGACCAGGCAGGTGGCTCTCGACCTCGGCCTCGTGGGCGTGGCGGCGCGGGCGAGCGGCGTGGCGGTCGATACGCGCGTGGCCCAGCCCGGCGCGCTCTATTCAGGTCGTCCCGTGGTGGCGCTGACCGAGCCCGATGGTGACTGCTGGGCGCGGGCGCGACTGCGGATGCGCGAGGTGGACGAGTCGGTGCGCTGGATTGCGAGCGTGCTCGACGAGCCTGACCTGCATCGGCCTGGCACGAACAGGCGGGTGCGAGGAGCGGTTGCGCCACTGCAGCCAGACACGGTGTGTGTGTCGGTGCGCGAAGGGGTGCGTGGTCCGGTCGTGCAGGTGCTCGAAACAGGCGGCGACGGTCGCCTGGTCCACTACAAGGTGCAGGACCCGTCGCTGGTGAACTGGTTCGGGCTGGCGCTGGCCGTGCGGAACAACGACATCTCCGACTTTCCCATCTGCAACAAGAGCTTCGACCTCTCCTACTGCGGGAACGATCTCTAGGGGCATCATCGTGTTCAAGTCGATCAAGGTCAGAACGTCGCAAGGCCGCCAGTACATCGCCGATCCACGCCGTGCCGAGCCAGTCGGGTTCCGGGCGGCGCCGCACGTCAGCTCGACCCCGTGCGAGGCGGGATGCGACGCGTGCGTGGAGGTGTGTCCGACACAGGCGATTGCGTTGTGCCAGGGGGCCGACGCCGTACGCATCGACCTCGGACGCTGCGTGATGTGCGGCGACTGCATCGCCGAGTGTCCGACCGGCACATTGTCGGCGTCGAGTGTGTTCAAGCTGGCCGCGGCGGAGCGACAGGGATTGATGGTCGGCACGGCGCGGCCGGTTCCAGAGCCGCTGCAGGTGTCAGCGGCGCTGCATCAGCGGTTCGGGCGGTCGCTGAAGCTGCGGTCGGTGTCGTCGGGCGGCTGCAATGCCTGCGAGTTGGAGATGCACGCGCTCAGCAACGTCAACTTCGACATCGGACGCTACGGCATCGACTTCGTCGCGTCGCCGAGACACGCCGATGGGCTCGTGTTGACGGGGCCGATGACGCGCAACATGGCGAGCGCGCTGCAACTGTGCTGGGACGCGATGCCCGCCCCCAAGTTCGTGATCGCTGTGGGGGCGTGCGCCATCTCGGGCGGACCGTTCGACGGCTCGGAGGCGCTCGAGCGAGGGTTCCTGGAGCAGTTCGCGCCGACGCTGTATGTGCCAGGGTGTCCGCCGCATCCGCTGACGTTCGTGTGCGGGGTGCTCGACCTGCTCGGTATCGAGAGCTAGCAGGTCCGGCTGAAGCCGGACACTACGTTGGATCACGCCGGACACGACGCTGGATCACGCCGGACACGACGGCGCACCTGAAGGTGCGCGGCTACGTCCCGTCGTCGCCGCCGTGCAGCTAGCCGAGCCAGACGCGGGCGTTGCGGAACAGGCGCATCCAGCCGCCATCTTCACCCCAGCCCGCCGGCGCCCACGAGTTCTGGACGGTGCGGAACACCCGCTCGGGATGCGGCATCGTGATCGTGACGCGCCCATCGTCGGAACAGACGGACGCGATCGCCGCGGTCGAGCCGTTGGGATTGGCCGGATAGACCTGTGTCGCCTGCCCGCGCGTATCCACCCACCGCAGGGCGACACCGTGCTGCGCCTCGAGTGACTCGCGCACGCCGTCGGCCCTGAACTCGGCCTGGCCTTCGCCGTGGGCGACGACGATCGGGAGGATGGAGCCGTGCATGCCGTCGAACAGCACGGACGGACTCGGCTCGACGCGCACCAGGGCGACGCGTGCCTCGTACTGCTCGGAGACGTTGCGGACGAACTTCGGCCAGTGGGCGGCGCCCGGGATGATCTCGCGCAGGTTCGCCACCATCTGGCAGCCGTTGCAACTGCCGAACGTGAAGGTGTCGGGCCGTGCGAAGAAGGCTGCGAACTGATCGCGTGCCCTGGCGTTGAACAGGATGGTCTTGGCCCACCCCTCGCCGGCCCCCAGCACGTCGCCATAGGAGAAGCCGCCGCAGGCCGCCAGCCCCTTGAAGGTGGAGAGGTCGATGCGTCCGCTGAGGATGTCGCTCATGTGGACGTCGAAGGTGTCGAACCCGGCGCGGTCGAAGCCCGCTGCCATCTCGTACTGGCTGTTCACGCCCTGCTCGCGCAGGATGGCGAGCCGCGGCCGCGCACCAGTGTGGATGAACGGTGCCGCCACATCGGCTGCGGGGGCGTAGGTGAGCGAGGCCGACAGGCCCGGATCGCCATCGTCGAGCAGGGTGTCGTATTCCTCACGCGCGCAGACCGGGTTGTCGCGCAGGCTCTGCATCGTCTGGCTGAGTTCCGCCCAAGTGCGGTGCAGGTCGACGCGTGACGCGTGGTAGCACTCGGTGTCGCCATGGACGATGCGCACGGTTGCGCCCTCGACGGCGCGGCCGATGCGGTGCGTCATCGCGCCGAGGCCAGCCCCCTCGAAGCGTGCGAGCACCGCGGCAGCGTCGGCGCTGCGCACCTGGAGCACCGCGCCGAGTTCCTCGCAGAACAGCGCCGGCACGGGTTGCGTGCCGAGCACCGTGATGTCGACGTCGAGTCCGCAGTGGCCCGCGAACGCCATCTCCGCCAGCGTCGTGAACAGGCCGCCGTCCGAGCGGTCGTGATAGGCGACGAGCAGTCCGTCCTGCAGGCACGCCTGAACCGCGTCGAAGAACGCGGCGAGCAACCGCGGCGCGTCGAGGTCGGGGACGCGGTCGCCGATCTGCCCCCACGCCTGCGCGAGGACCGAGCCGCCGAGTCGATGCTGGCTGCCGCCGAGATCGACCAGCAGTAGTTCGTTGTCCAACTCGGCGCGCAGTTGCGGCGTCACCGACTGCCGCACGTCCGGCACCGGCGCGAACGCCGACACTACAAGCGACAGGGGAGCGGTGACCGCCTTCGTCTGGCCGTCGGCCGTCCAGCGCGTGTACATGGACATCGAGTCCTTGCCGACCGGAATGACAATGCCGAGGGCGGGGCAGAGTTCCATGCCGACGGCGCGGACGGTGTCGAAGAGCGCCTGATCCTGGCCGGGCTGTCCGGCCGCGGCCATCCAGTTGGCGGACAGCTTGATGTCGCGCAACGCGCCGATGCGGGCGCTGGCGATGTTGGTGATGGCCTCGGCCACCGCCATGCGGCCCGACGCCGGCGCGTCGACGAGCGCCAGCGGTGTCCGTTCACCCATCGCCATTGCCTCGCCCGCGTAGGCGGGGTAGCTGGTCAGGGTGATGCCGGCGTCTGCCACGGGCACCTGCCACGGCCCGACCATCTGGTCGCGATGAATGAGCCCGGTGACGCTGCGGTCGCCGATGGTGACCAGGAAGCCCTTGCCGGCCACCGCCGGCATGCGCAGAACCCGCTCGACCGCGTCGGCGATTGTGACGCTGGCCAGTGCGAGCGGCGCACGCACGGGCGCCTGCCGTTCGAACGACCGCTGCATGCGCGGTGTCTTGCCGAAGAGCAGGGACAGTGAGAGGTCGACCGGCGTGTCGCCGAGTTGCGGGTCGTCGACATGCAGCTCGGCGTCTTCGAGCGCCTCACCAACCACCGCAAACGGGCAGCGTTCGCGGACGCAGATCGCCTCGAACGCCGAGAGGTTGGCCGGGTCGATGGCGAGGACGTAGCGTTCCTGGGCTTCGTTGCACCAGATCTCGAGCGGCGAGAGCGCGGCGTCGGCACTGGGAATGCGGCGCAGGTCGATGCGGGCACCGCGTCCGCCGTCCTTGACCAACTCGGGCAGGGCATTCGAGAGTCCGCCGGCACCGACGTCGTGAATGAAGCGGATCGGGTTGCGGTCGCCGAGCTGCCAGCAGCGGTCGATCACCTCCTGGCAGCGGTGTTCCATCTCGGCGTTGTCGCGCTGCACCGAGGCGAAATCGAGGTCGGCATCGCTCGCGCCAGACGTCATCGACGACGCGGCGCCGCCGCCGAGCCCGATCAGCATCGCCGGTCCGCCGAGCACTACCAGCAGCGAGCCCGCCGGCATGTCGCGCTTCAGGACGTGCGCCTCGCGGATGTTGCCGAGGCCGCCGGCGACCATGATCGGCTTGTGGTAGCCCCACATCCGCTCGCCATCGGGCTGTTCCAGCGTGCGGAAGTAGCCGCAGATGGCCGGGCGGCCGAACTCGTTGTTGAAGGCGGCCGCGCCGATCGGACCGTCGAGCATGATCTGCAGCGCCGAGACAATTCGTTCGGGCTTGCCGTAGCTGTGCTCCCACGGCTGCTCGAGCCCGGGCACACGCAGGTTCGAGACGCTGAAGCCGACGAGGCCGGCCTTGGGGCGCGCGCCGCAGCCAACCGCACCTTCGTCGCGAATCTCGCCGCCGGAGCCGGTGGACGCGCCGGGGTACGGCGCGATCGCCGTCGGGTGGTTGTGCGTCTCGACCTTCATGATGATGTGCACGGGCTCATCGTGGAAGGCGAAGTGGCCGGTGGCCGGGTCGGGGAAGAAGCGCTCGGCCTGCGGGCCGCGAATGACGGCCGCGTTGTCCGAGTAGGCACTGAGGACGTCGGGGTCGCCGGCCTGCTCGTGGGTGTTGCGGATCATGCCGAAGAGGCTCTTCGGCTGCTCGGCGCCATCGATCGTCCAGGTGGCGTTGAAGATCTTGTGGCGGCAGTGCTCGCTGTTCGCCTGCGCGAACATCATCAGCTCGACGTCGGTCGGGTTGCGGCCGAGGCCGGTGAAGGCGGCGCAGAGGTAGTCGATCTCGTCCGGCGCGAGGGCGAATCCGCGCTCGCGGTTGGCCTGCTCGAGCGCTGCGCGCCCGCCGCCGAGGATGTCCACGGTGACCAGCGGCCGCGCCGCTCCCTGCTCGAACAATCGCGCCGCATCGTCGAGCCGGCCGAGCACGGTGTCCACCATGCGGTCGTGCAGCGCGGCCGCCATGGCCGAGCGCTGCGCGGGCGTGATGCCGGCCGTCACGTCGACGTAGTAGGCGATGCCGCGCTCGACGCGCCGCACGGCGGTGAGGCCGGCGTTGCGGACGATGTCCGTCGCCTTGCTCGACCAGGGCGACAACGTGCCTGGGCGCGGTACGACCAGGAACAGTTCGCCGTGTTCGTCGGCTGCCGCGCGCCTGGGTCCGTACTCGAGCAGCCGTTCGAGAACGGCCAACGCCTGGGCATCGAGTGGTACCTCGACGTCGACGAAGTGCACGAACCTGGCCCCGAGGCCGCGAATGCCGGCGGTTTCGCCGCCGAGGCGAGCGAGCAGACGGTGAAGACGGAAGGGCGAAAGGGCCGAAGCTCCGGGCAGTGTCAGCATGCAGGTGTGAGTCAGCAGGGCCCGGCGTGAACGGGCGTCACCCATACGATATCCCATGCCCCGGCAAACGTTGCCTTCGTGCTCTGCGAGCCGGAATATGTCCAGGCCGGCCCGGTTGCCGTCGTTCGGCCAGTGCTCATAGCAGTGCCGCCCCCCAGGGAGCCGTCGGTAATCACCAGGCGGAATTCGACGCGCTTGCCCGGATACTCCCGCGCCATGCGCTCGACGTCGGCGATGAACGCGTCCGGGCCGTCCGCCACGGCCGCGTTGTGCTGGATGTAGGTGTCGCCGGTGTAGCGCTCGATGGCGCTGGCTGTGTTCGTCTCGAGGGTCATGTGGCTTCCCCAGGCCGTCGAGTGGCACTTCGTCGGTCCACACGGTGAGCACCGTGTGCCGCTGCGGCACGACCGGCGCGGTCGAGATGGCGTGCAGCGCTTCGCGCGCGGGTCAGCGAGTGCTGGATGGCCCGCCGGACGTCGCGCTCGAGCAGCAGGAACTCGATGATGCGTTCTGGGGCAATGCGGCCATGTGTCTTCCGGTACATCTCGAAGGCGCTGGCCGAACGGAGATCGCTGACGCCTCCTTTCCGGTTCAACGGTCGCCGAAGAGCGGGAGCGGGCTCAGGGCTCAGGGCCGCGGTCAGGGGCGGACGACGGCGGGGGAGTTGGCGGCGCGGATAAAACGGACCGGTGGCTGGGACACGCCCTGCGCGACCGGGCTCTTCCAGACGCTCAGCGCGTCCTCGGGCGGGCCGCGATCCTCGAGCACCTGATAGAGCACCTGCCCGGCGTCAAGCCATTCCAGCTGGTCGTCGATATTGCGGGCCTCACCGGCCACGGCCCACTCGGCGCCGCCTTCCGGTTCGAGCACGTGCAGGCGCCACTCGTGCGAGTCGGGCACGCGGCTCTTGAACGCGATGAACTGCTCGTCCGGCGACAGCGACGGACATTCGACGTTGTCGCGGATGACGCGCAGCGCGCGCGCCTCGGCACTGCCTTCCACGAGAAAGCGTGTACCCGTGTAGCCGAGCGTGGCGAAGAACCGCTGGCTGTTCGACCGGAAGGTCACGCCCCAGTAGTTGAAGTCGATCCGGCTGAAGGGACGGCCGTCGCGCTCGGCTGTGAACTGTTCGAGGTCGGCGACCGACGTCAGCGTCCGCAGGTCGATGAGCGTCGTGCGGGTCGTGAAGTCGGCATCATAGTGTTCGCCGGTGACAAAGACCGTTGCGGCCGCAACCTGTTCGTCTGGAGAAAGCCGCGTCCTGATCGGCGTGCCGGCGAGTGGAAGCGTGGCGAGGACGTTGAACTCGAGGTCGACGATCATCGCCCGTGCAGCAGGTCCGGTGACGCCGTCATTCGCGATCAGGCAAATGCCACGCTGCCGGCCGAAGTCGAGCCGATCGCACACCAGGTTGCTGACGACGCGCCGGTCGTCGGGAGCAGCGAGCGCGGCCACCACGACGTGGCCGAACTCACCAGGCCGCACACTGCGGTAGTAGACATGCGGCTGCGCGCGGATGGCGGCCAGCAGGCGGTGTCCGTCAACCGAATCGACGCGGGGCGACGGCGACGCCGTGCTGGTGCTCGTGGCGGGCGTCGCGCGTGCGACGGCCTGCTGCCGGCGCGACACGAGAAACGCGACGCTGCCGGCAACGCAGACGACCGTGAGCACGACGAAGGCGACGAGCGCTGGGCGCGGTGAACGACGAGGTGGCATGTGCGTGCTACTCCGTGTGAGAACCGAGGCGCCGCAACGTCGGCAGGAGCAGCAGCACCGCCATGAGCAGCGCCGCCAGATATGCGGCGACGGCGCCGTCGACCGACCCGCGCGACCACAGCCATCCGAAGCCGAGGCTGGCCAGCAATCGTCCCATGTCCTGCGCCGTGCCGAGCACCGCGAGTCCGGTGGCGCGTGATGCCACCGGCAGCGTGACGCTGCCGAGTGCTGGCAACACGCCGTCGGTCGCGGCGTAGTAGACCCCCAACAGCGCAATGACCCCGGCGCCGGTGAGCCATGCGCCCGAAGGCCGCAGCAACAGCGCGTAGAGCAGCGCCAGCGCCACGTGGCCGCCTGCGAGCACCCACTGTCGGCCGATGCGGTCGGCGATGAGCCCCACCGGCCCGGCGGCGATCGCGTAGACCGCCGGCGTCGCGACGTAGAGCAGCGGGAAATACACCGGCGGCAGTCCGGTCTGCCGCTGCACAGCAAGGTAGATGAGGCTGTCGCTCACGGTGACGGCGCCGAGCACGCACGCGCACGCCGCGAGCGCGCGAAATGGCCGGTTCTCGAGCAGCCTCGCCTGGGCTGCGGTATCGGAGGGCGGCGGCGCGGGCGTCACTGGACGCGCCGGGTTCGTCACGAACGTGAGAAGGATGGCCAGGCCGAGGAGGGCGACGACGACGCTGACTACGAGCACCGACTCGTAGTCGCGCTGCGTAAACCAGAGGATGCCGAAGGCGGCCAGCGGCCCGAGCGTTGCCCCCACCGTGTCGAGCGTGCGGTGCACGCCGAAGGCGGTGCCGAGTCCGCCGCGCGGGGCACTGAGCGAGATCAGCGCGTCTCGCGGCGCCGTGCGGACGCCCTTGCCGACGCGGTCGAGCAGGACGGCCGACGCCAACCACGCCGGAGCCGCACCGGCCAGCAGCAGGCCCACTCGGCTGAGCGCCGACGCGAAGTAGCCAACGGCTGCCACTTCCTTGTATCGGCGCAGGCGGTCGGTCACCAGTCCGCTCAGGAGTCGCGCGATGGAGGCACCGCCCTGATACACGCCGTCGACGACACCGAAGGTGGACGGCGAGATGCCGCGGGCGAAGATCAGATAGGCCGGCAGGATGCTGGTGACCATCTCCGACGAGAGGTCGGTCACGAGGCTGGTCAGCCCCAGCATCCACACGTTCATCCCGACGGATCGCCACGGTGGGCGGCCAGCCAGCGGTGCGGCGTTGTCAGTCAGTCCGTCGGGGTAAGGGGAACGGTACAGGCCCCCATTCTGCCATGCCGTTCAGGTAGGTCAGCCCGCCGAGTGCCGCGCGGAGTGGTGTTACGAGTGGCAGGCGCGGTCGGGCGCGCTGGCAACCGACGCAGAGCGGGGTGCGCTGTCTGCGGAGCGCACGAGGGTGAGCGGAAAGACGGTCGTGCTCGTGCCGCCGCCCTGAGCCGCAGTGGACGGTCTTACGGGCGCCGACGAGCAGTGCGCACACGCGGAGTCCGACGTCGACTTCGCGAAGCCGAGCACGCGGCGCAGCAGGATGGCGCCGGCGCCAAGGGCGATGAGTGTCACGAGGCCGTCCTGCATCGATAACAGCGTCATCATCACCGCCTCAGGAAAGTCCGGCTCCGCGCATGCCGGCGTGGACAAGGAAGGCCGCTGCGTAGGCGAGGCCCGACATGTAGAACAGCTGCAGCGCGGCGTACTTCACGCTGCCTGTTTCCTTGCGCGTGACGGTCAGCGTCGGCAGGCACTGCATCGCCAGGACGAAGAAGACCAACGCCGACGCCGCGGTCGACGGCGTGAACACCAGCGACCCATCGTCACGTTGCATCGACCCGATGCGCGCGATCACCCCGACGTCCACGTCGCCGCTCTCGCCTGCCCCGGCCAGTACGGTCATCGTCGAGACGAAGACTTCGCGTGCCAGGAAACTCGTGAGCACGCCGACCGTGAGTTGCCAGTCGAATCCGAGCGGCCGGAACGCCGGTGCCAGCCCTCGACCGATGCGGCCCGCGAAGCTGTTCGACTGCCGCGTGCGGGCCTCGAGCGTGTCGGCTTCCTGTAGCAGCGCGGTGCGGCCCGCGTCGCTCGATGACACGGCTGCGGACGCGCGCAGGTCGTGCACGCGGGCAGGCGGCTCGCTCTTTGGGTAGGCACTGAGCCACCACATGACGATGCAGATGGTGATGATGGCGGTGCCCGCAGTGGTGAGGAACGATAGCCCCTGGTCCTTGGCCGACAACAGCGCGTTCATCAGCGATGGCCGCTTGTAGCTGGGCAGTTCGAGAATCATCGGGCGCGGACGTCCGCGCAGGATGGTGCTGCTGAAGAGCCGCGCCGTGAGCAGGGCCGCCGCCGCGCCGAGCGCGTAACAGCCTGCGAATGTCGCCGCTGCCGCGGCTGGACGGCCGGCGAACAGCAGGCTTGTCAGCAGGACGTAGACCGGAAGCCGCGCCGAGCAGCTCATGAACGGCGCGATGAGGATGGTGGCGAGCCGGTCGCGACGATTCGGGATGAGTCGCGTGCTCATGATGCCCGGCAGCGCACACGCGTGCGAGGTGAGCAGCGGCACGAAGGCGTGGCCAGGCAATCCGAACGGCGCCAGGAGGCGGTCCATCACGAACGCGGCCCGAGCGAGATAGCCCGTGTCTTCGAGGAGCGAGATCAGGAAGAAGAGCAAACAGATCTGCGGCAGGAAGACGACCGTGCCTGCGAGTCCGCCGACGATGCCGTTGATCAGCAGATCCCTGAGGGCGCCGTCGGGCAGCGTGCGTTCGATGAGCCCGCCCAGCGAGGCAAAGACCGTCTCGATCAGATCCATCGGGACGGTGGCCATCGAGAAGAGCAGGTAGAACAGGCCGGCCATCAGCGCCAGGAAGATGCCCACGCCGGCGACGGGATGGGTGAGCCAGTAGTCGACACGGTCGGCCAGCTGATCCGGCTCATTGCCGGTCCGTCCCGACTGCACCTTCGCGGTCGTCACATCGGCCCACCGCGCCAGCGCTTCGGGGTCCGACGTGTCCGGCGCCGCGTGTGTGCGCCCTGCCGGGGCGTTCACGATGGCGCGCTGCAACTGCTCGAACCCCTGCTGCGTGCGCGCGACGATCGGGAGGACCGGCACACCGAGCAGTGCCGAGAGGGCCGGTGCATCGATCGTCAGGCCATTGCGCTCGGCAAGGTCGACCATGTTCAGCGCCACGACCAGCCGGCACCCCAGAGCGATGGTCTGTCCGACGAGGGTGAGATTGCGAGCCAGATGGTTGGCGTCGATGATGGCCACGACCACCTGCGACTCCGCGCCCGTCGACGTCGACGAGAGCACGCCGGTGGCGATGCGCGCTTCCGGGCTGTCTTCGGACAGGTCGTAGACGCCGGGGAGGTCGAGCACCTCGATGCCGGAGGCAAGCGCGCCGCCGCGCAGTTGACCGCGACGAATGGCGGTGGTGGTGCCGGGGAAGTTCGAGGTCTTCGCTCGTGCGCCGCAGAAGGCGTTGAAGAGCGTGGTCTTGCCCGTGTTGGGATTGCCGATCAGAACCAGCGTGCGGACTTCGGCCGCGGTCGAGGCGACGCCGGCAACAGCGCTCGCCATCTAGGGACGCAGTGTGGCGGCTGTTGGGCTCTGCGACTCGGGCACCACACAGACCGATTCGGCCGTGCGCAGCGAGATACCGATGCGGGTGCTACGCACCTGAATGACGCAGGGGTTTCCGGCCTGGCACACGCGCAGCCGACATGTGCCCATGACGCCGAGCGACCGCAGGAGGCTGCGCGCCTGGTCGTCATCGATGCTGTGCAACGTGGCTTCGGTACCCGCCGGCAGGAGGCACAGGCGAACCGGAGAAGCCTGGCACTGCTCGGGCGCCTGACATCCTTCAGGCGTCGGCTCGGATGCAGAGTCCGAGGCGGACGGCAGTTCGACGGCGGTAGATGAGTGCATCAGCAAAGCCCGCGTAGACAAAAGGGTTACCGAGTCTCTGGAGCGCTGAGCCGCAACCGCGGAACAGGCTCGACTTGACGCCTCATGATTATGAGACTCGGTCTCACTATGGGTCATCGTAGAGGGGGACTCGGCGGTTGTCAAGGAATGGGTGCGGGGGAATTGGGGAGGAGATGGGGGGCCTGACCAGGAGGCGCCATGTCGGAGAGGCTCTTCTTTGGCGTCTTCTCTTTCCGGGCCTGCGCAGAGGCCGGGGCGTCATCCTCAGGGTCGCTGTCCGGCGCGGATTCAGGCGTGCTGTGTGGCCGCCGTGCTCGTCAATGGTCGGCTGACGCTGAGCGATGGTGCGATGACGGGGGAACGGGCCTGGCGGGCGTTGAAGCGGCAGTAACGCGACAACGGGCGACCTCGTCGTGGCCGCCCGCCGGCGTTGCGTGGCGCGAGAGGATAGCCGCTAGCGCTGCTGCTTCATCCCGTCCTTCGAGAACCCGAACGGCACGACCATGTCTGGCCGGACGGGGCCCGATGCCGTCCTGGCGGTCATCACGACAGGCGACCCCTTGGTGTACTCGAACAGAGAGCAGCCGTAGAAGCGGGCGTCATGCACGGCCTGGGTCATCGCCCCGGTCACGACCAGGAGTTCGCCCAGCCGTTCCGTGCTGGCGCCGTTGGGCGACACCGCCGCCCACTGCTGCACCTCGGCCGCCTTGCCCGACCGGCTCTTCACCTTGAACCAGCAACTGTCTTCGGCCTTCGCCGCGACCGCCGGATCGAGCGGTTGCATCGAGACGTCGGCCGACGTCGGCGATTTGTCCGTCGGCGACGCGAACACGGACGCCACCACCAGCGCGACCGCACCCAGCCCGACCACCAACGCTGTTTGTCTCGTCATCGATGCCCTCCTTTGCTGACAGTCCCAGACTGCCACACTGGCCTGTAAGCCAAAGTCGAGCCAAGTCGACGCCGTAGCCCGTTATCATGGGACAGACCGCTGGTTGCGCCGCATGACGGCGCTTGACGGACTGGCTAACCGTACTAGGAGAGATATGAAGATCCTGTTCAACATGGCAGCGCTGCTGCTGACCGCCTCCACCGTCCATGCGCAGGTGAACGCGGGCACGCTGAAGCCGGAAGCGGACCTGCCGTTCACGCTCACGCAGGTGGCGACCTTCGACCGCCCGTGGCGAGTGGCGTTCCTGCCAGACGCCCGCATGCTCGTCACCGAGAAGCCCGGGGCGGTGTGGCTCGTCACGCCGCAAGGCCAGAAGACGCCGGTGGCCAACGTCCCGGCGGTCCTGTTCCAGGGCCAGGGCGGCCTGCTCGGCGTCTTCGTGTCGCCGCGCTACGCCACCGACCGCAACGTCTACCTGACCTACTCGGAGCCTGGCGAGGTCGCGAACACGAGCGGGCTTGCCCTCGCGCGCGCGAAGCTGACGATCGGGCAGGGCACCGCGAGCCTCGATAACCTCGAGGTGCTGTGGCGTCAGATGCCGAAAGGGAAGGGCGGCCAGTTCGGTGCGCAGATCGCCTTCTCGCCTGACGGCCAGTACCTGTTCCTCACCGTCGGCGACCGCCAGCGCATGACGCCGGCGCAGGATCCCGAACAAGCGCTCGGCAAGATCCTGCGGCTGACGCTCGACGGCAAGCCGGCCGCCGGCAACCCGATGGCCGGGAAGACGGGCGCCACGAGCGTGCCGCTGATTGATCCGCCGTTCGATACCGAGCGAGCGAAGACCGCGCCGGTGGTCAGCACCTACACCTTTCCCAGTGCGAACCTTGCCCTGGCGGAAACGTGGAGCACCGGGCATCGGACGCCCTATGGTCTGGCCTTCGCACCCGATGGCCGGCTGTGGGAACTGGAACATGGCCCGCGCGGCGGCGACGAACTGAACCTGATCGAACCGGGCAAGAACTACGGCTGGCCGCTGGTTTCCTACTCGACCAACTACAACGGCGTGCCGATCCCGAGCCCGGATACGCGCGCCGATCTCGCGAAGCCGGTCATCTACTGGACGCCGGTCATTGCGCCGGGCAACCTGACCTTCTACAAGGGGGCGATGTTCCCGCAGTGGCAGGGGTCGGCCCTGATCAGTGGCATCGCGACCTCGTCGCTCAGCCGCGTCACGTTCGACGGCAAGGGCGGCGCAACGCCGGCCGAGCGCTGGAACGTCGGCAAGCGCCTGCGCGATGTGGAGGTGGCGGCCGACGGCGCGCTGTGGTTGCTCGAAGACTCGCCGACCGGCGGTCTCTATCGCGTCACCTCGAAGTAACAGTCCGGCACGCGGCGCACCTCTTCAACGGGGTGCGTCGCCTGTGCCTCCCGCCTCAGGCCGTTCGGTCGCAACCCACACAGTCAACGTTCGACACGCACCGCCGCGCGACGCGACGAGTGGCCACGCGCGTACACGCTCGTGATTCGAGTCGAGAACGGTAAGAGTCGATTCAATTCGGATTGATCATCCGACTAGGAGCGTTCTAGAGTAGTCGCGGGTGACCGGAGGGATGATGCGCGGACGGCGGGGTGTGTCACGGCTGTGCCTGTGGGTGATTGCGGTGCTTCTTGCCGTGGTGCCCGCGCGCGCACAGGTTGGCGCCGGGGCACTGACCGGCATCGTGTCCGACCAGTCGGGCGGTGCGGTGTCAGGTGCCACCGTCATCGTCACGGCACTCGCCACCAATCGAGTGCGCGTCGCGACGTCGAGCACGGATGGGGGCTACCTCGTGGCGGGGCTCGCGCCGGGTGCATACAACATCCGGGTGGAGTTGGCAGGGTTCCGGTCGCTCGACCGGCGCAACGTGCACGTCGCGACTGGTGAGACGGTCCGGCTCGATGCCGCACTGACGGTGGGCGCGGTGACCGACGCCGTCTCGGTGGTCGGCGACGCCGCGCTGCTGCGCAGCGCCTCGGCCAGCCTCGGGCAGGTCATCGGGAACCAGACGATCACGGCGTTGCCGCTGAACGGCCGCAACTTCATCACGCTGGCCGGACTGGTACCTGGCGTGGCGCTGACGCCGAATTCGTCGCTGCCGCGTATCAACGGCGGCCGTCCACGCACCAACGAGTACTTGTTCGACGGCATCTCGGTGCTGCAACCGGAGCCGGGGCAGGTGGCGTTCTTCCCGAACATCGACGCCATCCAGGAATTCAAGATCGAGACGAACAGCCCACCCGCCGAATTCGGCCGCTTCAATGGCGGCGTCGTCAACCTGACGACGAAGTCGGGCACCAACAACGTGCACGGGACCGGCTTCGAGTTCCTGCGCAACGAAGCGCTCAATGCGCGCAACGTCTTCGCGTCCAGCAACCCGGTGAAGCCGACGTACCGCCGCAACCAGTTCGGCGGCGTGCTCGGCGGGCCCATCAGGAAGGATCGGACGTTCTTCTTCGCCGACTACCAGGGCCAGCGCCAGACGATCGGCCGCACGGTGATTTCCACGGTGCCTACCGCCTTGCAGCGGCAGGGGATCTTCACCGAGGCCATCGGCGGGCGTGTGCCGGTCATCTACGACCCGGCGACGACGGTCGGCAGCGTGCGCACCGCCTTTGCGGCCAACGCGATTCCTGCGAGTCGGATCGATCCGGTGGCGCGTGCGCTGCTCGCACGCTACCCGCTGCCGACCAGCAGCGGCACGGCCAACAACTTCCAGCGTGTCGGCGACGAAGTCCAGGACCAGAACCAGTTCAGTCTCCGGTTGGACCAGCAGTCGGCCAACAGCCGCGACCACCTCTTCGGCCGGATCACGCGCTTCAGTGAACGATTCGTACCGGTCACGCCGCTGCCGGACGGCAGTGGCGTCACGACCGGCACGCTCGGCCCGCAGAGCACGACGTCGTACTCGTTCGCCTCGCACTATCAGCGCACGCTGTCGTCCCGGTTGTTCAATGAGCTGCGTGTCGGCGACACGCGCCGGCGGGTCGCTCGCACCGCCGCGGAACTCACCGGCGCCGCGTCGGCGGCGCTGGGTCTGCCTGGCATTCCGTCGACTGCGCGATTTCCGAACACGCTGCCGACGTTCCTGCTTGCCGGCTACCAGCAGCTCGGGTCGCCCGCCAACACCGCCACCAACTTCAGCACCAGCGTCACCCAGGTGGCCGACTCGCTGACGTGGCTGACGGGGCGTCACAGCGTCAAGCTTGGCGCCGACATTCGGTGGGTGCGGCTCAACGTCATCCAGCCGCCGTCGCCGACCGGGTCGTTCACGTTCAGCAGCCTGTTCACCGACCTGCCTGGTACCTCGAATACCGGGACGTCGCTCGCCAGCTTCCTGCTCGGGCAGGTGCAGCAGTTCTCGATCGACCTGCAGCAGGGGCAGATCCGGAACCGCGCGCACATCCAGGAATACTTCGCGCAGGACGACTGGCGCATCAGTGACAGCGTCACCATCAACGCCGGCGTGCGCTACACCCTCAACTTCCCGTCCACTGAAGTCGACAACCAGTCGGCGGTGTTCAACCTGCAGACGCAGCAACTCGACTACCTGGGGCAGAACGGCAACCCCCGATCGGCGCGGCGACTGCACACCAACGACGTCGGACCCAGGCTCGGCATCGTCGGCCGCGTGAGCGACACGACCGTGGCCCGCGCGGCCTACGGCCTGATCTGGATCGAACAGGCCGGCATCACGACGCCGTTCACCACGCCGGTGTTTCCGTTCCTGCAGACCGTCTCGCAGCGCACGCTCGACAACATCGTGCCGGCGTTCACGCTGGCGAGCGGACCGACGGTGGCGCCCATCGCGCTCACGCCCAACGCTGGGGAGGGGCAGGGCGTGTTCGCCGTGGACAGCAGCCTCGGCTCTGGCTATGTGCAGCAGTGGAGCGCGTCGGTTCAACGCGACATCACCACGAACATCACCCTGGAAGTCGCCTACCTGGGCTCCAGGATCACACACGTCGGCATCCCCGACTCGAACGTGAACCAACTCAGCGTCGAGCAACTGGCGCTTGGCTCGGCACTGACGCAGCGCGTGGCGAATCCGTACTTCGGCATCATTCCCCGCTCGTCGTCGCTCGGCGATTCGACCATTCCGCTGGCGCAGTTGCTGAAGCCGTATCCGCAGTACACAACCGTGAGCCTGTACCGCAACAACGTCGGCACGACCGCCTATCAGGGCGTCTCGATGAAGGTGCAGCAGCGGTTGTCGCACGGACTGTCGTACCTTGTGGCGTACACCCGCTCCAAGCTGATGGACGATGCTTCGTCGGTGTTCGACGCCTCGGTCCTGACTGGACCGGTCGCGAACTATCCGGTGGCCGACAGTTACAACCGGACGCTGGAACGTGACTACTCGACGGGCGACATCCCGCATGTCGTTGCGACATCGGCGACGTGGCAGCTCCGGAACTGGTCGGTCACCGGCATTTTCACGCTGCAGTCTGGTCTGCCGATCGCCGTGACGCAGTCGACCAACCACAACGCCTTTGCCGGCTTCGGTATCCAGCGCCCGAACCTGGTGGGCGATCCGACACTTCCGTCGGACGAGCGCACGGTGAGCCGCTGGTTCAACACGGCCGCGTTCGCCACAGCACCGCAGTTCACCCTCGGCAGCGCCTCGCGCAATCCGGTGCGTGGTCCTGGCTACCGGAATCTCGACGTGGCGCTGTCGCGGCGCGTGCCGATGCGCGGCACCGGCGCGATTGAACTCCGCGCCGAAGCCTTCAACGTGACGAACACGCCGGCGCTTGGTGCACCCAATGGCACGTTCGGGTCAGCCGCATTCGGCACGATTACGACGGCACTCGACCCGCGTGTGCTTCAGTTGGCCGTGAAGATCCTGTTCTAGGGAACGGAACAGAGGACCTCGATGCGGTACCATAGGATCTCATTCCCGAGGAGGTCCTTTTTATGTCCCGTTCGTTCGCGTTTCTTGTCATCGCTGTATTCGCTGCTGGTGTTTTTGGCGTTTCGACCCCCGTTCACGCGTCCGTCACTGGCGGCGTCGCGCTCGTCCAGGCTGACGACCTCGCCGCAAAAGTGAAGGCCGCGCTGAAGGCCGATTCGGACCTGGCTGGCCAGAGTGATGCCGTCACCGTCACTGGTGCGGCCGGTGTCGTCACGTTGGAAGGCACGGTCCAGACCGTGCAGTTGCGCGCTCGTATCGCCGAACTGGCGATGAAGGTCGAGGGCGTCACCAAGCTCGTCAACAAGCTCAAGCTGGCCAAGAAGTAGTCCCGCCAGCTATATCCGGATTGCAACGGCGCGCTCGTTCCCCTCGACGGCTCGATGCCGGTCGAGGGGCCGGCGCGCCGGCGCAACCGCTCCCTCACCCCCACCTCACGACGACGATGCGCGCCGTCGCCCTCCTGGTCGTTGAACGATTCTGCGAAGACGCAGCGCAGCCCGGTGTCGGCGAGCGCCCGCGCGTCACGCGCGATGTCGCCGACGTTCTCGATGAGCGTCGTCGTGTCGGTCTTCATCGCTTCGAGCATGCCGGTCACCGATATCAGAACGCCTTTGTCGGGCGAGAGCCGGCTGTCCGGCGACACCGGTAGCGTCAGGTTGTCCGGGAAGCCGAAGTCTTCGTTGAACCCGTGTGCGACCGTCGCCGGCGCCCGCCCGTAGTTAGCGTCGAGTGAGATCGAAGGGGGGGCTGATGCTTGTGTTGATACCGACACTCGCGGAGGAGTGTCAGGCGAAAGTGCGGGCCGCGCTATCAGGTTGGCAGCGCGCGCAACGCCTCGGCGCAGTTGGCCTCCACCTTCAGCGCGAGCAGATCATCCGCACGCGTGCGTCCGAGGTTGATGGCGGCCACCGGCTTACCGCGTTCGGCCATCGCCTTCACGAAGCGAAATCCCGAGTAGACCATCAGCGACGAACCGACGACCAGCATCGCGTCCGCTGTCTCGAGCGCGGCGGTGACGCGTTGCACGCGCTCGGCCGGCACCCCTTCGCCGAAGAACACGACGTCCGGCTTCATCAGGCCACCGCAGACGTCGCACGAGGGCACCGCGACCTCGTCGAACGACACCGCCTCGAGGTCGGCGTCGCCGTCGGGCGCACTTAGCGCATCCAGTTCAGCAAAGTCCGGGTTCCGGCGCGTCAGTATTTCCTGGAAGGTGTCGCGCGGCACGCGTGCATCGCAGGCGAGACAGCGCACCATGTCGATGCGGCCGTGCAGGTCGACGACGTTGCGGCTGCCAGCAGCCTGATGCAGACCGTCGACGTTCTGCGTCACCAGCAGGTCGACACGCCCCTGCGCTTCGAGCGCCGCCAGGGCGCGGTGGGCGTCGTTCGGCTGTACGTCGCGCAGCTTGCGGAAGCCGACGATGCTGCGGGCCCAGTAGCGCTGGCGTGTGTGCAGGCTGCCGGTGAACGCCTGGTAGGTGACCGGCTGGGCGCGCTTCCAGTCGCCGTTCGTGTCGCGATAGTCGGGAATGCCGGAATCGGTGGAGCAACCGGCGCCGGTGATCACGAGGAGGCGCGGGTGACGCGCGACGAAGCGGATCAGGTCGTCCACAGATGCCATGCCAGCTGATCGTACGTCGGCAGCCGGGTTCTCCACATCAACAAGCCGCATCCGGGTGACGGCGCCGAGCCGACTGGCAGCGCGCTACGGAGTGAGCGAGATGTCGGTGTGCGGCGTGTAGTCGGTGGTGGTGATCGAGTTGTACCTTGCGTATCGCTGCTCGATGCGACGGATCAGGAAGTCTCGCCTACTAATCCAGACCCGAAATGTTGCCCCGTCATCTGTGAACGCGATCACAAAGCATGGCCGCTCATTGACCGCCTCGTCGGGCAGCCGCGTGGCGCTCGTGGCACGACTGATCAAGCCGCGTAAGCCGCGCCCCTGAAGCGCGTCTGGCATCAGCAGCGCGGGTATCCAGACCGAGGACAGGTGAGAGACTCCGGCGCCACGACCGACCGCGTCTCCGACGCTGGTCATAGTCGTTCGTGTGCCATTCCAGACGTGGACAACGCGTGCCCCATCGACGACGACTCCGTACTCGTCGCCACGTCCCAGATCCGACGTCCAGGTGAATGCCGTGAAGCGCGTGAAGTGGGTCGTGAACGTCTGCGGCGGCTCCGACCACGCCTCTCCTGGATGCTTCGTCGTGACGTGGCCGCGGTCGACGTAGTCCGACATCGCCGCGTAGGTGCCGCTGAGTCGTTCCAGAATCTCGGCAAGGCCGAGCGTATCGGCTTCCTGCATCCACGCAGGCGCGAGAAGCGCCGTCGCTGTCGATGGGCCAGCGACGGCGCAGACGGTCGCAACATACAGGACAGCCCTCCGCGTCCAGAGGCGGACGCGTCCCGAGAATCCACGCATCATCGTCGGCACCAAAGCGCGTTCAGCGCGTGCAACGGCATTTGGGGTCATTGGGTTCTGATGGGTCGTGGCGATAGACGGCTTCGACCACAGCCGGACCAGGCAGCCCAAGTGACCAGTAGCCAAGAGTCGCCTGCACCATATTGAAAGCAAACGTAATAGACGACAGGTAGTTGCGTCGCAGCGTGGCGTCGCAGTCCTTCATGCAGCCCGTCCGCCCGGCAGGTCCGCACGGGAAGTCACGGCGACAGTCTCCGTAGCACTGATCGTGCGATTGGCAGAATCCGTCCAGCACGTCCACCGGCGCCTTGTAGACATCATCCATCGCTGGGTTGTATAGGCCGACCTGTCCGCCCGTCCAACTCGGTCCGCACCAGTTGCCGTGAACGGGAATCAGGCCGGTCGGGTCGATCAGGTTCGTCGGCGAGTTCGCGGCATAGCTGTACACGTTGAGGTCGCCGCCGCGCCAGCGCATCGGGTCCTCGGAGATGAAGCGACCGGTGTCGGGCTCGAGGTACCGTGCCCGCAGATGGTAGAGCCCGTCGGCGTCCTGATCCCGTCCGCCAAACCGCACGCGGTTACTGGTGGCGCCGTTCACAGTGGTCCTGCCGAACGGCTCGTAGGTGTACTCGGCCGCCACTGTCCCTTCTCGAACTTCAGCGAGTGTGCTGCCGAGCGCATCGCGGAACATCGCCGTGGTCGCCGCTGCTGACGTCGTGGCACGTGTCTGGTCGAGGCCGGTGTTGATCCGCTGCGTCATGCTGGTGCCTGCGGCTTCAACGACGATGTCGGCGCCGTCGAACAGGTAACTGGTGACGTTCGCCCCAACAGTGGTGGTGCGGCGCCGGTTGAGCGCGTCGTACTCATACGTGGCCCCGCCGCCTCCGGCCACGCTCACCAGTTGGCCACGGTCGTCCCACAGGTAGGAGCGGACACCGTCGGACAGCAGATTCCCGGCAGGGTCGTACACGAAGCTCCTGCCGCTCCAGTTCACCACACGGTTCGCCGCGTCGTACGAGGCCACGCCAACAGCTGCCGGCAGCGCGACCCTGGCCCACGGGCCGTTCGCCGCCGTGCGCCGGCCCGCCGCGTCGTAGTCGTAGGTCACGAAGCCGAAGTCCGCTCCACCCTGCGTTGCGCCGGTCCGTGTCAGCTCGCCGGCTGCATCGTACGTGTAGGTCTGAACGAGACCGTCGCCATAGGCGATGCTCGTCCGGCGACCGAGCTCGTCGTAGGTGATGTCCAGGCTCGTGGAAGGAGTCGAGACACCAACGAGGTGGTGCGCCGCATCGAACGAATAGGCGGTCGTGGCCTGCCCCTCGACGGTCATCGACGTGCGTCGACCGTCGAGGTCGTAGGCGTAGCTGATGGTGCCCTCGGGCGTGGTCTCAGACAGCAGTCGGTCTAGATCGTCGAACAGCCGCTCGATGGTGCCGTTGCGTGAGTCGGTGACCCGCAGCAGGCGATCCGCCGGATCGTAACTGTAGGTGACGGTGGAGCCGCCATCGAACGTGACGCGGCTCAGCCGGTCGACCAGATCGAACTCGCGGTGCGTGACCAGGCCGCGCCTGTCGGTCTGCGTGAGGCGATTCCCGTTCGTGTCGTATTCGTTCTGTTCCGAGCCGCCGAGTGGATCGGTTACACGCGTCAGACGGTTGGAGTCGTCGTAGTCGAACGACACATCGTGCCCGTTGGGGTCGGTCAGTGTCCGGAGCAGACTGGCCGCGTCGAACCGGTATTGGGTACTGGCGCCATTGTGGTCGGTCGATGTCATTGGCCGACCCAGTCCATCCATCGACACGGTGGCGCGGGCGCCCATCGGGTCGCTCCCCGACAGCCGTCGTCCTGCCGCATCGACGAACTGCGTCACGGTTCGACCCAGCGGGTCGGTGATCGAGGCCAGATCGCCGTTCCCGTACGACGCGGTCCAGCTGTTCCCGAGCGGGTCGGTCACCTGCGTTACCTGTCCCGACCGGTTGATCTGGACTCGCGTGCGATGACCGAGCGGATCGACAGATCCGAGTGGTGTGCCGACCGGATCCCAGTCCCAGGTCCACCGGTGGCCGAGCGGGTCGACGATAGCCGTGCGTTCCTGGTAGATCGGGTCGTATTCGTACCGCGTGGTTGCGGCGCTCGGAGTGCCAGCCAGCCGGATGGACTGGACAACGTTGCCCACGGCGTCGAACATCGTCTCGGTCCGTCGGCCGAGCGGGTCGGTATCCGCCGTGATCAGGTTCGACCCGGCCGTCCGCTCAAGTTGGTGACGCGTCCGCTCCAACGCTGTGCCCACCGCCTCGACCACAGTGGTCGAATAGCCCGCCGTGTTGAAGCGAGTCTGGCGGACCATGCCTCGCGGGTTCGTCACATCGGTCTGGACGATGCGGCCCTTGGCGTCGGTGGTGTACGCGAAGGTGTAGACGGCGCCGTCTGTCAGGGTCTGCCGGATCACGCGGTCGCTGGCGTCGTACTCGTTGGTGAGGAACCGCACGCCGCGCTCGTCGGTGATGGTCGTCATCCGGTGGGCCGCGTCGTAGGTGTAGCGCATCACGCCGCCCTCAGGATTCGTCACCGTTGCGAGGCGGCCAAGGCTGTCGTAGGTGTAGGAGACCGTCCGGCCGGCGTTGTCGGTGAGTCCGATGACCCGGCCGCTGCTGTCGTAGGTGAACGCGATGTAGCGGCCATTCGTCGCGGCGACACGCGTGACCGGCCGGGTCACTCCGCGACCGCTCGATGTCGATGCGATGGCCGAAGCGGTCGAACAGGCCGATGAGGCCGGCCGCCGCCGGCGATGTTGCGGCCGACCTCTCGGCGAACATCCAGACGTCGCCGTTCGGAAACGTGAGGCGCCAGTGCCCGAGGACGGTACTGGGATACCAGCGGATGCTCGACTGGTAGAACCGACCCGGTGTCTGCGTGTGGGT
>CALQBJ020000034.1 GCA_943328785.2 Bifidobacterium breve | reverse complement strand
CCGAAGACGTGCCCGACTACCTCGGGCCGCCGCGCTTCCAGCAGGAAGTGGCGTTCCGCGTGTCGCGACCTGGCGTCGCCACCGGCCTGGCGTGGACCGAGGCGGGCGGCGACGTGCTGTTCGTCGAAGCCAGCCTGCTGCCGGTCGGACATCACAAACTGATTCTCACGGGCCAGTTGGGCAGCGTGATGCAGGAGTCGGCGCGCGCGGCGCTCAGCCATGTACGGGCGACGTCGAAGGAACTGGGCATCGACCCCGACATCCTCGACAAGCACGACCTGCACGTGCACGTGCCGGCCGGCGCGATCCCGAAGGACGGCCCTTCGGCCGGTGTCACCATCGCCACGGCTATCGTCTCGGCGCTGCGTAACCAGACCGTCCGCGAGGATGTGGCGATGACCGGCGAGATCACGCTCAGTGGCCTCGTGCTGCCGGTCGGCGGCATCCGCGAGAAGGCGCTGGCGGCGAAACGCTTCGGCATCAAGACGCTCATCCATCCCTCGCGCAACAGTGCGGATGTGGCCGAACTGCCGCCCGAAGTGAAGGCGCAGATGACGTTCGTGCCGGCGTCCACCCTGGACGATGTCCTGAAGGTGGCGCTGCCCGCGCGCGAGTGACGCTCCTCTTCTACATCTCAGGCCATGGTTTCGGCCACGCGTCGCGCGACATCCAGGTCATCAACGCGCTGGCGCGGCGGGTGCCTGACCTCCGGGTCGTGCTGCGCACGATGGTGCCCGAGTGGTTCCTGCGTGCCTCGCTCGAGCCACGGGTCGAGATCATTCCCGGCGACACCGACGCCGGCGTCGTGCAGCCCGACAGCCTGTCGATCGACGAAGTCGGCACGGCGCGGCGTGCCGCAGCCTTCTATGCGCGCTTCGACGAACATGTGGCGCGCGAAGCGGAACTGATTCGGTCGCTCGAGCCGGCGCTCGTCGCCGGTGACATTCCGCCGCTGGCGTTCGCGGCAGCGGCGGCCGCCGGTGTGCCGTCGGTCGCCATCAGCAACTTCACCTGGGACTGGATCTACGGCGGCATCCCCTGCTTCGACACGCTGGCGCCGGGCGTGCGCGCCGTCATCGCGCACGCGAATGCGCAGGCGACACACACGTTGCGGCTGCCGTTCGCCGGCGGCTTCGCCGCGATGCGGCAGATCGAGGACGTGCCGCTGGTGGCGCGGCGCTCCACGCTGACGAAAGGCGAGACGCGGGGACGCCTCGGACTCGGCCATGAGCGGCCGATTGTGCTCGCCACCTTCGGCGGACACGGCGGCAACATCCCGCTCGAGCGCGCCGCCGAGAGCGCTCGGTTCACGGTGATGGCGACGGACTACGAGGTCGGCTCGCACCTGGCACCGCACCCGAATCTGCGCGTCGTGTCCGGCGAAGAGATGCGTCGCCTCGGCCTCACCTACACCGACCTGCTCGCCGCCTCGGACGTCGTCGCCACAAAGTTGGGATACGGCATCGTCTCGGAGTGCCTGGCGAATGGCGTGGCGCTGCTCTACACGCTGCGCGGGCGCTTCATCGAGCAGGACGTCTTCATTCGTGAGATGCCCGCCGTGATGCGCAGCCTGCACATCGACACCGCCGACCTGCGCGACGGGCGCTGGGCAGAACTGGTGGAGGCGCTGCTTGCGCAGCCCTGGCCGGCACCACCACCGAGCGCCGATGGCGCGGAGGTGGTGGCCAGACGGATGGTCGAGATGGTGGCGCGGAGCGCGTAGGCGATCGGCGATGGGCGGTAGGCGATGGGCGGGGTTACGAAGGTCCGGCTGAAGCCGGACACTACGACTGACGACTGACGACTGACGACTGACGACTTGCGACTTGCGACTTGCGACTTGCGACTTGCGACTTGCGACTACTTGTTATATCCCGCCCGGATCCGCAGCAGTTCCAGCGGCACGCCGACCATCGCGCTCAGTCCCAGCTTCGACCCGCCCACTTCCGTCCAGCGCGACAGCGGCACTTCGCAGGCAGCGTTCATCCCCTCGAGTCCGATCGCATTGCGCAGCCGCACCAGCATCTCGAGATCGAACAGCCAGCGCGTGAGGAAGGGCTGCGCGAAGAAGACGTCGACCGTGTCGCGGCGGAACAACTTCGCGCCACACTGCGAGTCGTAGACCGAGAGGCCGAGGATGCCGCTCGCACAGGCCGCGAAGATGCGGCCAAGGACGTGGCGCGTGATCCGGCGGTCGATGTTCGAGCCAAGCCGTTTGACGCGCGACCCCATGGCGAGGCGGCACGCCGGGTTCGCGAGCAGCGCCACATGCAAGTGATCCACCTCGGACAGCGGCGTGGAAAGGTCGGCGTCCCAGTAGCCGATAAACGGCCACGGTCCGGTCGCATGCACGTGACGCACCCCGGCGCGCACCGCTTCCGCCTTGCCGGCGTTTGGCGAGACCGGCACCACCAGCACGCGCTCGGGCCGTGGCGCCTGCAGCTGCCGCAGCACCTCAAGCGTGCCATCGCGGCTGCCGTCGTCGACCAGGCAGAGCGAGACGTGCGGGTGCGAATCGAGGAACGCCACCAGCGCCGCCACCGGGAGGCGCTGCTCCTCGTTGTAGCAGGGAACGACTAGGCAGACGTCCGGCATACGGCGAAGTTGGACAGACCAGGAAGACGGATACCGAGTGCGAGCAGCGCCATCGAGAGCCGCCCGTCGAGTTCGAGGACGGCCGCCATGACGCGCGCCGTGGCTTCGCTGCCGCGCCAACTCGCCAGCGCGGTGGGCGGTGTCTGGGACGGCGGCACGAGCCGTTCGCGCACCACCTGCACGACGCGAAGCGGCACCAGACTGGTGAACAGGTGCCCGGCCGATAGCGGCGCGAGCCTGGCCGAGTCGAGTAGCGCGCCGAACTCGGCAAACGAGTAGCGGCGGTAGTGCCCCAGGAAGCGATCGTGTGAACAGAACAGCGAGCCGTAGGCCGGCACGGTGATGAGGAAGCGCGTGGCGGCGCTGCCGAGCGGGCCGCGGGCCAGTCCGCTCAGCATGCCGCGGTCGTCCTCGACATGTTCGAGCACGTCCATCAGCAGCACGAGCGACGCGGGACGTTCCGCCGGCACCTCGGCCATCGATGTGAACAGCGCGACGTTCCGCACCGTCATGCGGCCGGCAAACGTGTCGATGAGCTCGGGCGTGAACGCGCTATCCACGGCATAGAACTGTACGCCGGGATAGGCGCGCGCGAGCGATTCGACGACGAAGGTGTCGCCGCAGCCAACATCGAGCACCACATCGCCGTCGGCCAGCGGTGCATGCCGCGCGATCAGGCGCGCCACCAGCGCGAGCCGCGCCCGCTCCCACGGGTGGCGCGACGTCTGCGCGAACCCACCAGACTTTACCTCGACGAGATCCATTACCTGCGTCCCCTCAGTCCATCGCCCTGAGCCGCGACTCCGGGCTGCACTCGGCGAACGGGCCTGGCAGCAGCAGGACGGTGTCGAGGAAGGGAACCATTGGCGGTGCCACGCCGCCAGGCAGGGCGAGCCGGCCGCCGCGCGAGCGCAGCCACTCGTCCCACACGGCATCGCTCAACAACACCGGACGCAGCACTGCCGGGTCGTAGAGATGCTGCGCGATCGCCGGATCGAGCGCCACGGCGGCGGTAGTCCACGGCTGCAGCCGGCGGAAGTTGTAGTAGAGCGGGTGCCAGATCCCCTCGGGAAGGTCGACAAAGATCCCCGCGTGAGTGCCGAGCCGCTGCTCGACGTCGACCAGGCACGACGCCGTGTCGCGCATCGGCGACTTCGCCGTCTCCAATCGGTTCACCTGCCCCAGGTACGACTCGAGCGGCATGACTCCCAGCACCAGCAGGGCCACGACCAGTCGATGGACGCGCGCGCCGGTCCGCGTGAGCAGCGCGAACACCACCACGACGAGTAGCGGCCGCAGGATCCCCGCGCTCTTGAATAGCGTCGCGCCGTCGATACGGATGCGCACGCCGCCGAACACACCGGACCAGATGGCGACGGCCGCGGCGCCCAGCATCAGCACCGAGGCGACGCCCAGGCCGGCCGGACTGCGAAACAGCGCGGCCACGCGAGGCGCCTGCCGCGCGATGGCGTCTTCAGCCCATTCGAACAGCTTGCGGAGTTGCACCGGCGCCAGCATCATCACGAGCGCCACCGCATAGCCGGCTGCCAGCGCCAGGGGCGGCAGGAACGGATAGGCGTAGTGGTACAGCTTCGAGGTGCCGGCCGAGATGATGGTCAATGGGACCGCCGCCCACAGCAGGACAACAGCCCCTTCGAGCCACTGCCGGCGCACCGTCTGCGCGAGCAGCACGGCCAGGCCGGCCACCATCAGCCACTGCGTGTGCTCCCGCACGAACTCGTGCCAGCTTGCCTGCAGATAGTAGTGCCAGGGGTGCAGGTGCGAGGGCACGAGCGTACCGGTCAGCCGCCGCAGCACGTGTTCGCCGAGGATGGTTTCCCAGAACAGCGAGCCGAAGCGCACCTGCGAATAGATGAACCACGGCGCCACCAGCGCGAGCACCAGCGCGGCCAGCCCGAGCCACAGGCGCCACTCGACGAGCACGCGGGTCCGCAGGCGCGGCGACGCAAGCACCACGAGACCGAGCGTGAACGGCAGGAAGAGCGCGGCGACGAACTTCGTCATGAAGCCGAGCACGAAGTACAGCGAGGCATACAGCGCCTGCCGCCGGCCGCGCTCGTCGTCGAGGGCCGACCAGCGCAGGAAGTGGAAGACCCCCGCGCAGTAGCTGAGCACCAGCATCGCTTCCATGTTGTTCGTGCGCAGCCCGTGCTCGAACACCAGCGGCCAGTTGATGAACAGCAGCAGCACCGCCACGCCGCCGCACACCGGCCCGGCGAGCAGCGTGCCGATGGCGAAGACGTAGATGAACGCGAGGCTGCCGGCGAGGGCGTCCATGAAGCGCATGCCGAACAGGGAATGCGGCAGCAGGCCGGCCTTCATCGGCGCGGCGACGAGCCAGAACTTCAGCGGGGGTTTTTCGAGGAAGACGACCGTCTCGCTCGGGCTGCTCTTCGGCTCGAGCCAGTCACCGACTTCGAGGATGCGTTCGACAGCGAACGAGTAGATGGCTTCGTCGGTCTCGAGATCGGGACGACCGAGACCGACGAACAGCGGCAGGCAGAACGCGCCGACGATGACAGCCAGCCAGAGCCGGCTCAGCCTCAGGCCTTGATGCAAGTGACGAGCGACCAGATCCTCGGGATGTTGATCTTCTCGATGGAGACTGGCTTGAGGTCCGCCTGGGCGAGGAACGCCGGCAGGTCGAGATCCGACTTGAAGCCGATGTGGACGGTGAACGGCGAGATCGCGCGTTCGACCCAGGCCATCAGCGGGTTCGGGCTCAGGAAGTGGTTGAGGACGATGACCTTGCCACCAGGACGGCAGACACGCACCATCTCACGCACCACCGCGACCGGGTCGGGGACGACGCTGATCACGTACGGCGCGTAGACGATGTCGAAGGTGTCGTCGGCGAACTTCATGTGCGCCGCGTCCATCTCGAGCAGGCGCACGTTGTTGATGCCCTTGCGCGAGACGCGTTCGCGCGCCTTCTCCAGCATCGAGTCCGACAGGTCGATACCGGTGACGTGGCAATCGCGCGGATACAGGGTGCAGTTGATGCCGGTGCCGACGCCGACCTCGAGCACCGTGTCGTGGCTGCGGATGCCCATGCGTTGCAGCGCCTGGACACGGCCGGGGTGCAGGGTTGGGCCGAAGGTGAAATCGTAGGTGGAGGCGAGCTTTTCGTAGACGCGTGCGACAAAGTCGGTTTCGACGACGGTGACCGACAGCGCCCGTGTGGCGGCGTCGGCGCCAACGATTTCGTCGTGTTCAGCGTGCGGCGACTCGAATAGCGGCATCAAAAGCCTCGGCGTTTGCGGAAGGGTTCCGTATGTCGAACGATACAGACGCCCCCTGCCCGCGTAGACGATGTCGAGTGACTATACATCCTGTCCTTCAGCGAAGTCCATCGAGGACGCCGAGCGCCGCGTCGATGTTGCCGCTCTGCGTGGAGACCTGAATACCCTGCACGGCGTGACGCAGTCCGGCGGCAATCTCGCGGGCAATGGCGATGCCCTCGGCCACGGCGGCGTCCTGGCCATCAGCCTGGCGCATCCGTTCCATGAGCGCATCGGGCACGCGCACGCCAGGCACTTCGTTCGCGACGAACTCGGCGTTCCGCGCCGATTCGAACGGGAAGATGCCGGCGATGATCGGCAGCCCGGCCGAGGCGATCCGCGCCAGGAACGGCTCGAACCCCGCCAGGTCGAACACCGGACGCGTAATGACGAACTCCGCGCCCGCCTCGACCTTGTATTCGAAGCGGCGCAGTTCCTCGTCCATGTTCGACGCGGCCGGATTCACCGACACCCCGACATGGAACGCCGTCGGCGCCCCGATGGGCTGTCCGCCGATGTCGCCGCCGTGGTTGAGGCGCGTGACGAGATTGGTCAGGCCGATGGAGTCGACGTCGAACACCGCCGTCGCGTCGGGGTAGTCGCCGACCCGGCCGGGGTCGCCAGTGATGAGCAGCAGATTCCGCAGGCCGATGGCGTGCGCGCCCAGCAGATCCGACTGGATGCCCAGCAGGTTGCGGTCGCGGCAGGCGTAGTGCAACACCGTCTCGATGCCGGCCTGCTGCTCGACGAGCAGCGCCAGGGCGAGCGCGCTGAGACGGGCACCGGCCCGCTGGCCGTCGGGGATGTTCACGACGTCGACGCCGTAGCGCTTGAGTTCGCGCGCGCGCTGGATGGCCGGTTCGGCCTCGAAGCCGCGTGGCGGCAGCAGTTCCACGCCGAGCACGAAGGTGCCGCTCGCCAGGGCGCGGGCGAGGTGCGACTTCTGTTCGCGCGGCACGGGCGGCGCCGCGATGACCGGCGACGACTTCACCACCACACGCGGCGTGTGCGTGTCGGTGTGCCCGCCCTGTGCGCCACGCACGGCCGCCTTGATCTGACGGATGTGCTCGGGGGTCGTGCCGCAGCAGCCGCCGACGACACGGACGCCGTGCAGGACGAAGCGACGGGCGTAGGACGCCATGTACTCGGGCGAGCAGAGGTAGATGTTGCGCCCTTCGACGTCGCGCGGCTTGCCGGCGTTCGGCTGCGCCGAGAGCTTCAACGGCGTGACCGCCTCCATGCGCTCGATCGTCTCGAGCATCGGCCCCGGCCCGACGGCGCAGTTCACGCCGATGATGGTGGCGCCGCGCTTCTCGAGCTCCGGCGCGAAGCGCTCGGGCGGCGTGCCGTCGAGCGTGTTGCCATCTTCTTCCGTCGTCATCTGCGCGATGATCGGCAGGTCCGACACGGAGCGCACGGCGTCGATCGCCGCGCCAATCTCGTTGAGGTCGCGGAAGGTTTCGAGGATGAAGAGGTCGACACCCCCTTCGACCAGCGCGGCGGCCTGTTCACGGAAGTAGTCGCGCGCCTCATCCACACCGGTCTTGCCCCACGGCTCGATGCGGATGCCGAGCGGACCGATGGCGCCAGCGACATAGGCGCGGTCGCCGGCGGCGCGCCTGGCGATCTGGGCTCCGGCGACGTTGATCTCGCGCAGGCGGTCGGCAAGCCCGAACGACGCCAGCTTGATGCGGTTCGCCCCGAAGGTGTTCGTCTCGAGGATGTCGGCACCAGCGAGGACGTACTCCTGGTGCACCGCCTCGACGAGCGGCCCCTGGGTGAGGTTCATCACGTCGAAGCTCTTGTTGATGAACACGCCCCGCGAATAGAGCATCGTGCCCATCGCGCCGTCACATACGAGCACGCGCTCGGCGAGCGCGTCCATGAATTTCAGCATTGGTTCAATTGGTCATCCGGCCGTCAGGTATCGAGCCGCTCACAGCGGAAGCTCTCCGCATCAATGAGCAGGTACGACTTGTTCACGACGTCGAGCCCGATCGAACGGACCCCTTGCCTCACCGAGTCGGTGAACTCGTGGTGGTGTCCGAACAGGTGCAGGCGCGGCCGCATCGCGGTCAGCACCTCGTTGATCACGGTCTTGCCCGCGTCGATGCGGCGGCCAGCCGGGTAGAAGGGACGCGGCGCTTCGTGGGTCAGGAAGACGTCGATGCCCGTCAGCCCCTTGCAGGCCAGCACTTCCTCGCGCACGAAGTGGCGGCGCTTGTCGTCGCGGCTCTTGCCGAGCTTCATCGACGTGGTGCCGGCGCGCTTGCCGCGCGAGGGCGGCAGCAGCGACACCGGCGAGTGGTACCAACTGGGGGCGAACGTGCCGCCGAGGGCGGCGACGTGCCACGGCCCGACGTCGTGCGGACCGCCGTTCGGCAGGTAGTGCAGCGTCGGGGCGGGCGGGTTCCCCGCCATCGCACTCGCCACGACGTCGAAGTCTTCGTTGTTCCCTTTGATCCAGTAGACCGGCTGCTTGGGCGTGAAGTACTCGCCGTCGTTGCTGGCCATATCGCCCACCTGCACCCACAACGCCACGTCGGGGTGCCGCGCCAGGATGTCGGCGACCGCGTCGAACGCGCCGTGAATGTCGCCTAACGCACCAATCTGCATGGCCGATGAGGGCGGTGAGGGCTTGTGGGGCGAGACGGCCGTCAGACAAGGCGTGTCGTCGGCGCATCCCCGCCTGACCTAGCCGTTGCTGGGGGCTCCCGTCGTGGACGGCACCAGCATGTCGGTCTTGTCCCAGACGAAGTCGTCCTTGCTATAGACCGCGAGTTCGTAGTCCTTGCCCATGAAGATCGCGCCGACTGGGCACGCTTCCTCGCAGAAACCGCAGAAGATGCAGCGGGTCTTGTGGATCTGGTAGACCGAGGCGTAGCGTGGTCCCGCCTGCACCGTGCCGTCGTTTTCAGCCGCCTCCAGGTAGATCGCGTCAGCGGGGCACGCCGCCGAACACAGGCCGCACGCCACGCACTTCTCGAGGCCGTTCTCGTCGCGCATCAGCACCTGTTTGCCGCGATATTTCGGGAATACCGGGACCTTTTCCTCCGGATAGTTCACCGTGATCGGCTTCTTGAACATGTGCCGGAAGGTGGTCGCGAACCCGATGATGAGGGGACGAATCACAGCCATTGCTCTCAGTGTACCCCGCCGATAAGATCGAGTAAATCAAGGATGCCCGGCCCACAGATTCTCTCAGCCGAGCAGGTGCTGCTCACGACCCTGGTCGTGAAGCTGGCGGTCATGGCGGCGCTGGCCACCATGCTGGTGCGCTACCGCCGGTTCCGGCACATCCTGATCTTCGAACGCCGTGGATGGACCGACCGCCTGCTGCTGGCGATGGCCCTCGGCCTTCCGCTCACGGCTGGCGTCGCCTCCCGGCTCCTCCTGAACTATAACGCGGCCGATCTCACCCTCGAAGGGGCCTTTGTCGTCGGCCTCATCGCCGGCCCCTACGCCGGCGCCATCGTCGGCGCGGTGGTGGGCCTGCCGCCCCTGGCCAACGGCGAGTTCATTGCGCTGCCCTTTGCCATCGGCTGCGGCTTTGCTGGCGGCGGCCTCCGCGAGTTGTGCCCGAAAGAAGCCATCTGGCATTTCTCGCCCTTCATCGTGACCCGCCTCCCCATCCGGGTCTGGCACATGCTGCGGCGCCGGCAGATCGACTGGCAGTTGGTCCTGCTGATGGCCCCCGTGGCGCTCGAGCTGATCCGTCAGGCGCTCGGGTTCCGGTGGAGTAACCATCAACGGCTGTTCTACCTGCACCCCGAGCCGTTCTGGACGCTCGCGGTGATCCTGCTGGCAACGGTGCTGGCCGTGGCCACCCCCATCAAGATCTGGAACAACGCCCGCATCGAGCACCGGCTCGAAGAGCAGGAAAAACTGCTGCTCGCGGCCCGCGTCGAGGCGCTTTCGAACCGCATCAACCCGCACTTCCTGTTCAACACGCTGACCTCCATCTCGTCGCTCATCCGGACCCAGCCTGACACGGCGCGGATGCTCATCACCAAACTGTCTGGCCTGCTCCGCCGTCTGATGCGGAGTACCGACCACTTCGTGACGCTGCGCGAGGAACTCGAGTCGATCGACCAGTACCTCGACATCGAGGTGGTCCGCTTCGGCCCGCAACTGCAGGTGGTCAAAGAGGTTGGCGTCGGCACGCTCGACCTGATCGTCCCCAGCATGCTGCTCCAGCCGATTGTCGAAAACTCCATCAAGCACGGGCTGACGCGTAAGGTGGGCGGCGGACGGATTACCATCAGGACGGAACGCCGGGGTGACCGGACGCTGGTCGAGGTGCAGGACGACGGCCTCGGCATGACGGAGGAACGGCTGGCTGACGCCCTGACGGGCGGCATCGGTCTGAGCAACGTGAACGAACGCCTGCGCACCATCTACGGAACCGCCTGCACGCTGAAGCTGTCGAGCCGAACCGGCGCCGGCACCAGCGTCAGCGTCGAGATCCCCGACCTGACACTGTCCGAGCGGATCTCGGCATGACCGAACTGCGCGCGGTCCTCGTCGACGATGAGCAGTTGGCGCGAGAGGAACTCGGCTACCTGCTGGGGCAACTCGGCGGCGTCGAGGTGGTCGGGCACGCCGGCAACGGGCCTGAAGCGGTCGAGACGATCGACCGGCTACAGCCTGACCTGGTGTTCCTCGACGTGCAGATGCCCGGGCTCACCGGGTTCGAGGTGGCGCGGCGTCTGGTCGATGCCGAGGCTGGCGCGCAGATTGTGTTCGTCACCGCGTTCGATCAGCACGCGATCGAGGCGTTCGAGGTCAATGCGGTCGACTACCTGCTGAAGCCGGTCGACCCGGCCAGGCTCGAGACGGCCGTGCAGCGCGCCAGGCGTCGCATTGCTGCCGAACGGCCGCCCGACGCGTCAGAGACGCCCGGGCTGGTCCCGGAGCAGTTGGAGACATTGCTGCAACTGGTGAGCGAACGGCAGAGCCGCAGAGAGCGGCTGGCCGTGAAGGTGGGGGAACGGTTGCTGCTGGTGCAGGCCGAAGAGATCATCCACGCCTCGCTCGCCGATGAAACCATCACCATCGTCACCAGTCAGTTCACCGGCACGTCGAACTACCGCACGCTCGACGACCTGCAGGCGCGACTCGATCCGGGCGCCTTCTGGCGCGTGCACCGGTCGCACCTGGTGAACATCAACATGATCAAGGAGATCGTCCCGTGGTTCAGTCGGAACTACATCCTGAGAATGAAGGACGAGAAGGCGACCGAGATTCCGGTCAGCCGCTCGCAGACCCGTCGGCTCAGGGAGTACCTGAAGATCTGAGCGGCGCCCTCGAGTCGTCCGTGCCGTCGGCCATCGAGCCGCTTGTGGTGCCGGTGCCGGTGTTTGCCGGTGTGCCCCGCGACGCCGTGCGGCGCCATCCATCGAAACTGCAGCAGGTGCAGGAAGAGCTGATCGCCTGGCTCAAGACGCTGTTCTCGGCGGCGGTCTACGCGATTCTGATCGTGACCTTCGGCTTCCAGGTGGCGCGTGTCGAGGGCCAGAGCATGGCGCACACGCTCGAGGACCAGGACCGGCTGATCGTGAACAAGCTGGTCTACCGCATCAGCGAGCCGCGGCGCGGCGACATCGTGATGCTCTACTACCCACTCAACCCGGACAAGTCGTTCGTGAAGCGGGTCATCGCCGAGGAAGGCGATAGCGTCCGCATCGTGGACGGCCGCGTCTACGTGAACGACATTCCGCTGCAGGACGAGTACATCTCGGCCGAGTACCGCAGCCACGACGACTGGGGCCCGCAGATTATTCCCGAGGGCTACGACTTCGTGATGGGCGACCATCGGAACAACAGCTCCGACAGCCGGCACTGGGGCATGGTGCCGAAGAAGTACATCATCGGCAAGGTGCAGCTGCGCTGGTGGCCCGTCCCGACTGCGCGTGTCTTCTGAACGCTACGCCGAGGTCTCGCGCGTCCTCACGCGCGTCCTCGTCCTCAACCTGATCGTTGCGATCGCGAAGATCGCGTTTGGCTATTCGAGCGGTGCGATCAGCATCCTGTCGGACGGATTCCACTCGCTGACCGACACCGCGTCGAACGTGGTCGGGCTCTTCGGGGTGTACGCCGCTCGGCGTCCACCGGATGAGGACCATCCCTACGGGCACCGCAAGTACGAAACGGTTGCGGCGGTCGGCGTCGTCGGCTTCCTCGCAGTGGTCATGCTCGAGGTGTTGCGCAACGCGTTCAACACACTGAGCGGACGCGCGGCGCCGCCCGAGATCTCGGCGACCGGCTTCATCGTGATGGGCGTCACGGTGGCGATCAACGTCATCGTCGTGCGCTACGAATCGGCAGCGGCGGAACGGCTCGGCAGCGAGGTGCTGCTGGCCGACGCGATGCAGACGCGCGGCGACGTGTGGTCGTCGCTCACCGTCATCGGTGCGCTGGCCGGAGCCAGCGCCGGCTACCCGATCCTCGATCCGATCGGCGCGCTGGTCGTGGCGGCCTTCATCGGACACGCCGGCTACCAGATCGGGATCACCACCACGAAGATCCTCAGCGACCGGATCGTGATGTCGGAAGCCGACATCGAGGAGGTCGTGATGAGCGTCGACGGCGTGCTCGGCTGCCACCAGATTCGTACGCGGGGCGCGTCCAACCATGTGTTCCTCGACTTTCACGTCTGGCTGCCGGCCGACATGCGACTCACCGATGCGCACGACATCTCGCATGTCGTCAAGGATCGGTTAATGGCACGCTACCCGCAGATCGTCGACGCCGTCATCCACCTCGAACCGCCGCCGCGTCCAGACGCGATGTGACGATAGAATCGCTCCCGCCCATGCGTCTTCCTGCCGTCGTCCTGTTCTGCCTCCTCGCGGCTGCGTCCGCGTTCGGCCAGCCCGTCGATCCGCCGATCGAGGGGCCGCCGCCGCCGGTTGCGCCGGACATGATTGCGCGCGACGCGCAGGGGCGCGTGACGATGCGCGCGATGCGGGTGCCGTCGCCGATGGTGTTCGACGGCGTGCTGGATGAGCCGTTCTATCGCGACGTGAAACCGGTGGGCGACTTCACCCAGCAGGAACCGCACGAGGGCGCACCGGCCACCGACAAGACCGAGGTGTGGGTCTTCTTCGACCGCGACAATCTCTACGTCTCGGCGCGCCTGTACGAATCCGAGCCAGGCAAGCGCGTCGCCACCGAGATGCGCCGCGACGCCAACAACCTGTTCAACAACGATCACTTCGGTGTGTCGTTCGACGGCTTCTACGACCGGCGCAACGGCTACGGCTTCGTCGTGGCCGCGTCGGGTGCCCTGCTCGACTGGTCCACCACCAACGAGGCGCCGAACAACAACTGGAACGGCGTGTGGGACGCCAAGGTCGGCAACTTCTCGAACGGCTGGACGGTGGAGATCCGCTTGCCGTTCCGGTCGTTCCGCTACCGCGAAGGCGGCACTATCTGGGGCATGAACTTCCGCCGCCGGGTGATCGCCAAGAACGAACTCACCTACCTGGCGCCCGTGCTCGCCTCGTGGGGACGCCCGGCGATGTCGAAGATGTCAGTGGCCGCCACGGTGGTCGGCCTCGAGACCCCGCGCTCCGGCAAGAATATCGACGTGAAGCCCTACGCGCTCGGCTCCATGTTGTCGGACAACACCGCGAAGCCGCCGGTATCGAACGAGCCGGACGGCGCGCTGGGTCTCGACGTGAAGTGGGGTGTGCGGCAGACACTGGTCGCCGACTTCACCGTGAACACCGACTTCGCGCAGGTGGAAGACGACCAGCAGGTGGTGAACCTCACGCGGTTCAGTGTGCAATTCCCAGAGAAACGTGACTTCTTCCTCGAGGGGCAGGACACGTTCAACTTCGCGAACGGCTCGTCGGGCACCGGCGGCACCGGCGGTGGCGGCGGCGCCCAGGGAAGCGGCCAGAACAGCAGCACCGCCCCCGTGCTCTTCTACAGCCGGCGCATCGGCTTGAACAACGGCCTCGAAGTGCCCATTCGTGCCGGTGGCCGCCTGCTCGGGCGCAACGGACTGTGGCGCTACGGCCTGCTCAACATCCAGACCGGCGGCTCGGAGGAGGCGAACACCCCCGCGACGAACTTCTCGGTCGTCCGCGTCAACCGCGACTTCCTGCGCCGCAGCCGCATCGGCGGCATCTTCACGCGCCGCGACCCGGTGGCGGCGACGAAGTTCAAGGCGAGCGGCTCGGACAACCTCGCCTACGGCCTCGACACCCTGATGAGCCCGACGAACGACATCAGCCTCCTCGGCTATGCGGCGAAGACCGATTCGCCTGGACGCACGGGCGACGACACCAGCTACCGCGGTCGTTTCGACTGGAACAACGACAATTACGGCCTCCAGGCCGAGCACCTCTCGGTGGGCGCCGACTTCAATCCCGAGGTCGGGTTCCTGCGCCGCTCGGCGTTCAAGCGCTCGTACGGCCAGGCGCGCTACAGTCCGCGGCCGCGCAACTTCGGCGGCATCCGGAAGCTGTTCTACATCGCCAGCGTCGACTACATCACCGACACGAAGAATCGCCCCGAGTCGAAGGAGGTGCAGGGCAACCTCCAGCTGGAGTTGAACAACAGCGACACGTTCGCCATCGACCTCAGCCGCAACTACGAGCGGTTACCGGCGCGCTTCGAGGTCGGCAGAAACCTGTTCGTGCCGGCCGGCGAGTACCGCATGACGCAGTCGCACGCCACCTACACCTTCGGGCAGCAGCGTCCGGTGTCTGGGTCGTTGACCGCCGCGCGCAGCGGCTTCTACGCCGGCACGCTGACCGAGCTGAGCTGGAGCGGCCGCGTCGAGTTGACGAAGCAGTTCTACGTCGAGCCGCAGTTGTCGTGGAACCGGGTGGACGTGCCGCAGGGAACGTCGAACAGCAACCTGTACAGCACCCGCGCCACCTACACGCTCTCGACGCGCATGTTCGTGTCGGCGCTGGTGCAGTACCAGTCGCGCACCAACAGCGTCACCACCAACGCGCGCTTCCGCTGGGAGTACCTGCCGGGCAGTGAACTGTTCGTGGTCTACAGCGACGGCCGCACGACGCTCGATGCCCGCGGCTTCCCCGATCTACAGAACCGCTCGTTCGTCATCAAGGCGACGCGGTTGCTGCGCTGGTAGGACCCGAAGGGCAGCCCCGCCTGCCTCACCAGCCCTATTTCCGTGTCACCCGCACTTCGAAGACGCGCGGCCAGAGCTTGCCGGTGATGAACAGGCGATCGGTGGCCTCGTCGTAGGCGATGCCGTTCAGCACGTCGGTGTAGTTGCGTTCGTTCGGCGTCAGCAGGCCGCGGAAATCGATGTAGCCGGTCACGGCGCCGGTGGCCGGGTCGATGCGGGCGACGTAGTCGGTCTGCCACACGTTGGCGAAGACCTCGCCCTTCACGTACTCGAGTTCGTTGAGGTTCTTCAGCGCCTGACCGGCGACGTGGACGCGGACACGCCTCTTCTCGGTGAACGTCGCGGGATCGATGATGCGGAGGAACTCGCTGCCGTCGCTCATGATGAGCGACGTGCGGTCCTGCGTCAGCCCCCACCCTTCGCCGGTATAGCGATGCTGCCGCTTCGGCGCGAACGTCTGGCGGTCGTAGACGAGCGTCACGCCCGACTTCCATGTCAGCTGGAACAGTTCGTTGCCGCGGACGGTGATCCCTTCGCCGAAGTAGGCCTCGGGCACGTCGCGCTTCTGCAGCACTTCGCCGGTCTCGATCTTGACGCGGCGGATGGACGAGCGGCCGTTCAGCCCGGTGCCCTCGTAGAACACGCCGTCAACCACCTGCAGTCCCTGCGTGAACGCGTCACGGTCGTGCGGATAGGTCTTGACGATGGTGTAGCCGAAGGTGGGGACCGATGGCGCCTGCCATGCGGCGAACCCGGGCCGGCGTCCAGGTAGCATCACGGCCAGCACGACGAGAGCGAGAAGGTAGCGCTTGCGCACACCCGTCATCATATTTGACGATGGGCCGCTTCGGCGAGCCCTCACGGCTGCACCGCCGCGCCTACCTGGTGAAGGTGCCCGACTTGCCGCCCGTCTTCTTCATGAGGCGGATCTGGCTGATGACCATGCGCTTGTCGACGGCTTTCACCATGTCGTAGATCGTCAGCGCTGCCACGGACACGGCCATGAGCGCTTCCATCTCGACGCCGGTCTGGCCAGTCGTACGGACGCGCGCCTCGATGTCGTAGCCGGTCTTGGTCGGGATGAGCTCGACGTTGGCGCTCGAGATCGGCAGCGGATGACAGAGCGGGATGAGCGACGAGGTCTGCTTTGCCGCGAGAATGCCGGCGACGCGCGCCGTCTGAAGCGGGTCGCCTTTCTTGACGTGCCCCGCCCGAATCTGCGATAGCGCTTCGGCCGACATGCGAATCGAGCCGCGCGCGACCGCCTCGCGCGCGGTCACCGCCTTGTCACCGACGTCCACCATCGTGACGCGTCCACTGTCGTCGACATGCGAGAGCTTCGGTGTGCCGGAGGGACGTTTGGACATTGGGGTTGGGAGCGGAGGTTGGAGGTTGGAGATTGGAGGTTCGGGACTCGACTAGCGACTTCCGACTGACGACTTGCGACTACTCCGTCTGCTCCGCCACATCGCCGTGCGCGAGGAAGAACGACAGGCTCTCGAGCGATACGGTGAGGTCGACGCCTTTCACCTTCACATCATCGGGCACCTGCAGCGAGCCCGGCGAGAAATTCAGGATCGCCTTGATACCCGAGGCCACGGCCAGGTCGGCCACCTGCTGCGCGGACGAGCCGGGGACGGCCAACACGGCGATGCTGACACCGTCACGTTTCACGACCTTGCGCAGGTCGGCGATGTCGAGAATCGGCACGCCGGACCGCGACTGCTGGCCGACCTTCTCGCGCTGATTGTCGAACAGCGCGGCGATCTCGAACCCTTCCTGGCGGAAACCCGGATAGTCGGCAAGTGCGAAGCCGAGGTTGCCGGCGCCAAGGATGGCGACACGCAACCGTCGATCGAGGCCGAGGATCTGACGCAGGTGCCGCTTCAGGTCGCGCACGTAGTAGCCGACGCCGCGCACCCCGAACTCGCCGAAGTAAGCGAGGTCCTTGCGGATCTGCGCGGCGTTGAGGTGGAACTGTTCGGCCAGCGACTGCGAGGAGACCGTGCGAATGCCCTGGCTCTCGAGCTCGGTGAGGCACCGCAGGTAAACGGACAAGCGATTGGTCGTGAGTTCAGACACTTGATCGGCGGTCTGTCTCGACTTCGGGGCGCGAACCCCTGGTTTGTTCCGTTGCTTCACAAGCGCCGCCAGATTGTAGCAAAACGCCGTGCTAATATCCGGCCTCAATGGCCACTTCTGCTCCGGAATCGTCCCCCGGCACGGCCGATCCGACCGCCTCCGCCGCCTTCGCACCCTACGTTCCCGCCACCGAGTCGCCCGCAGAATTCACGCTGAAAGCTGTCGTCATCGGCGCGCTGTTCGGGCTGCTCTTCGGCGCCTCGACGGTCTACCTCGGCCTGCGCGCAGGCCTGACGGTGAGCGCATCGATTCCGATCGCGGTGCTCGCCATCTCGGTGCTGAAGCGCCTCGGCGGCTCGACCATCCTCGAGAACAACATCGTCCAGACCATCGGCTCGGCCGGTGAATCGGTGGCGGGCGGCGTCGTGTTCACCGTGCCGGCGCTCATCTTCCTGGCGTCGGGTGCGTCGTACTTCACCTACGTCCAGATCACGATGCTGACGCTGGTCGGCGGTGTGCTCGGCACGCTGATGATGGTGCCGCTGCGGCGCGCGCTCATCGTGAAGGAACACGGCGTGCTGCCCTACCCTGAGGGGACCGCCTGCGCCGAAGTGCTCGTGGCAGGCGAGCGCGGCGGCAAGCTCGCAGGCCTGGTCTTCAGCGGCCTTGGCGTCGGCGCCCTGTGGAAGGGGCTGTCGTGGATCTTCAACCTGTTCCTGACCGAGGTCGGCTACTCGACGCCGCGCACCAGCCAGTTCCCGAACGCCACGCTGAACATCGACATCTCGCCTGAGTACCTCGGCGTTGGCTACGTCATCGGTCCGCGCATCGCCGGCACCATGTTCGCGGGCGGCGTGCTCTCGTGGCTCGTGCTGCTGCCGCTGCTCTCGATCCTCGGCTCGTACATCACCGTCCCCTTCCCGCCGATCCATCCGAACTTCGCGAACAACCCGGCCACCGGCCTGCCGTTCCTCATCTCGGAGATGGCGCCCGGCCAGTTGTGGAGCGCCTACATCCGCTACATCGGGGCAGGCGCGGTGCTCGCCTCGGGGCTGATTACGCTCGGGCGGACGATTCCGACCATCGTCAGTTCGGCGGTCGACGGCATCCGCGGCTTCGGGGCGGCGGCCGGCGGCACCATCGCTCGTACGGACCGCGAACTGCCGATGTCGGTGGTACTCATCGGCACGCTCGTTGTGGCGCTCGTGCTGGCGCTGGTGCCGGGCATGCCGCTGCAGGGGAACGTGCTCGCGGCCATCCTCACGGTGATCTTCGCGTTCTTCTTCGCGACCGTGTCGTCGCGCATCACCGGCCTCATCGGCACCTCGTCGAACCCGATTTCCGGGATGACGATCGCCACGCTCATCCTCACCTGCCTGCTCTTCGTCGCGCTCGGCTGGACCGGCGACACCTACGGCCCGGTGGCCATCTGCGTCGGCGCGATCGTCTGCATCGCTGCCGCGAACGCGGGGAACACGTCGCAGGACCTGAAGACCGGCTACCTCGTCGGCGCCACACCGCTCTATCAGCAACTGGGGCTGCTGGTCGGTGTGGCGGCATCGGCGATTTCGATTGGCGCCACGACGCTCTACATGCACCAGGTATTCGGCATCGGCTCGGCCGACATCCCGGCGCCGCAGGCGACGCTGATGGCCACCATCGTCAAGGGGTTGCTGAGCCACAACCTGCCGTGGGGGCTGGTGCTGGTCGGCGTCTTCGTCTCGCTCACTCTCGAGCTGTGCGGCATCCGGTCGCTGTCGTTCGCGGTCGGTTCGTATCTGCCGATCGCGACGACGGCGCCGATCTTCGTGGGCGGCCTGGTGCGCTGGTGGGTGGAACGCGGGAGTGAAACGACCGAGTCGGACCTCGGCGCCGGCACCCTCTTCAGTTCAGGGTTGATCGCGGGTGGCTCGATCTGCGGCATCCTCTACGCGGTGCTGGTCGGCACCAAGAGCATCGGGCCGTTCCAGGCCATCGGCAACGTCATCCCCTGGTTCCACGTCGAAACGGGTGTGGCGCAGGTGGCGAGCGCCGCGCTGTTCTTCGCGCTGGCCGTGGTGACGGTGCGCATGGCACAGCGGAAGGTGATGTAGCCCGGTTGTGCGTGGAGGCGCCTGGTCGCAATGAAACGTCTGTTCCTGCTCTTCCTGCTCGTCGCGGCCGGACTGTCTGCGCAGCCGGCGGCCACGCGGCGCGCCACGAACATCGCGGCGCTGCTCGCACACACGTCCTACTTCCACATGCGCCCGGTGGTGGTGGTGGGCGAACTGAAGCGGCTCGACAGCGGCGAGTTGCGGCTCACCACTGACGGCGTCTCGATCAAGGTCGTGCACCAGGGGACCACGCCTGCTGGACTCGCGGAAGTGCGCGGCGAGTTCTGGGACCTGGGCAAGTTCAAGGCCGATGACCCTCGGCTCGTCAGCTACGACCTGACGCGGACGTTCGGTATCGATCCGGAAGGCGGCTGGCCGCGCGCCGGCCAGGTAACCGCGCTGATCGCGTCCACCCTCTCGGCGGCCACACCGTCAGGCGCCCCCAGCATCCGTAACATCGTCCTGCACCCGTCGCGGTACCTGGACCAGAAGGTGACGGTGGTTGGCCAGTTCGGTGGCCGTAATTTGCTCGGTGACCTGCCTGAGGCACCGGCGGTCAGCCGGTGGGACTTCGTGGTGCGCTCCGCCGACGCGGCTATCTGGGTGACGAACCTGCGTCCGCGGGGCAAGGACTTCGAGCTGGCGCTCGACGCTCGCATCGATACCGGCCGCTGGGTGGAAGTGTCGGGCACGCTGCAGCAGGGACGCGGGCTGCAGTGGCTGAACGCCGAAGGTGGCTCGATCGCGATCACGCAGGCGCCGAAGGACCCGGCAGACACCGCGATCATCCGCGTCGCGGCAGCGCCGCCGCCCGAGGTCGTGTTCAGCGCGCCAATCGGCGGAGAGACCGACGTGCGGCCGACCAGCAGCGTCCGCATCCAGTTCTCGCGCGACATGGACCCGGCGACGTTCCGCGGCCGCCTCCGCGTGCGTCAGGCCAGTGCACCCGACGCGCCGGTGCCCTTCACCACGAACTACCTGCCGGGCACGCGCGTGCTGGAGTTGAAGTTCGCGCAGCCGCTTGAGCGCTTCAGCCGGATCACCGTCGATCTGCAGGACGGCATCATCGGCACCGACAAGCAGCCGCTGTCGCCGTGGACGCTGACGTTTGACACGGGAAGCTAGAAGGTCCGGCTAAAGCCGGACACGACACCTGTCGGTGTTCCGTCGTAGAGTCCGGCTTTAGCCGGACGTCAGGCCGCCTGGCTGCGCGCCCAGACCGCGCAGCAGTTCTTCGATCTGCGCGCGGACCAGCATAATCAACCGGTCGCGGTTGTCCGGACTCATGCCGGTGGTCTCGATCGGCGCGCCGGCCGCGATCTCGATCACCACCGGGCGGATCAGCCAACTGCCGCGCTGCATCGCCGCGCGCCCGCCACGAATAGCCACCGGCACGATCGGCGCCTGCGCGAGGATGGCCATGTGGATGCCGCCCTTCTTGAACGGCAGCAGTTCATCCGTGCGGCTGCGTGTCCCCTCGGGGAAGATGAGGAACGAGTTGCCCGAGCGGATTGAGCTGGCACCGTTCTCAATCGAGCGCAGGGCCGCTTCCCGATTGCGGCGATCGACCGGAATGAAGCCGCCGAGGCGGAAGGCGCGGGCCAGAAGCGGGATCTGGTCGATCTCGTGCTTGTAGAGGATGTGCATCCGCGGATGCAGGGCTTCGAACAGCACGGGCGGGTCGACGTTGCTCTGGTGGTTCGAGCAGTAGACCGCGGCCCGATCGAGCGGCAGGTGTTCGCGTCCCACCACGCGGAAAGAGATGCCCGACGTGAAGAGCGCCAGCCGTACGCCCAGATGTCCGAGCGAGTACAGCAGGCTCTTCCACTGGAACAGGATGGCCAGCAGGATGCCGATGGGCGCGGCAATGAGGACGTAGAGTGAGACCGCCACGTAGGTGGCGACCGTGCGAAACGCGGCGATGATCACGAAGGGTGCATGATAACGAAAAAAGCCCGCAGGCTGCGGCCCGTGGGCTTTCTTGTAAGAATCGACCGGTGTGACGCGGTTTAGGAGGCGCGCGCGGCGCGGCGCGGGGCCGCGGCAGCAGTGGCGCGCGGTGGCGGCGCTACGGACGCCGTGGCCTTCGTGACCTTCGGACGCGCGGCGGCGGCGGCAGCGGCGACCTCCAGAGCGGCGGCGACGCGCTCCTTCGTGCTGAAGCAACGCTCGAGAGCGGTGTCGACGCGACCGTCGATGGCCGCAGCCGTTTCACGCATGACTTCGGAGACTTCAGAAATGATGAGGAACTTGGCGCGATCGAGCATGCGCTTTTCGCGGAACGAGAGGCTCTTCGACTTCGCGAGGAAGGTGAGGCTCTTGAGCACATCGGCCACATCGTAGATGGAGCCGCTGCGCATCTTGTCCGAGTTGTCCTTGAAGCGCCCCTTCCAGTTCTGGTGGTTGTCGATTTTTCCGTCACCCAGGAGACCGAAGAGCCGTTCGACATCGTCGTCGCCGATGGCTCGCCGGAGGCCAACGCCGTCGACGTTTGCTACGGGCACGAGCACGGTGGTGTCGTTGGCCACAATCCGAAGGTGGTAGAAACCGCAGGTCGTACCGAGGATCGTTTTCTCCTCGATGCGCTCGACGATTCCGAGACCATGATTCGGGTAGATGACCTTGTCGCCGACTTCAAATGTCACGGGTCCCCCTGTTAGGAGCGCTTGATCGGTGGACCAATACAGGTCCGGCAGTTCACTCAGTATAGCCCACCAAGGGCATGCTCACAACGCAAAACTGGCCTAAATACGGCGTTTTCCCCTGAGTTTCGCCCCCCTTCGCCCCTTCGATTCTGCACCACCGCGAGCGACGGTCGAGCTGCGGGATGTGTCCTCGTTTGTCGCGCTCAATCCTTTGAGGCGCTATGAGTTGGGGAAGGTCGTATGATGGCCGCAGCGTCGCCGAACCGACCTCATCCGCCCCTCTTCGACCGCCGCGTCAGTGCTCGACTTTCGTACGAACCCGTCCCGTATCGAAGGGGTGGCCTGTGTTCCGTTATTGCGTGCTTCTGCTCGCGTTCCTCACGTTCGAGCCGTTGGCCCTGTCCGCCCAGACGAGACCGGCGCCCAAACCGGCCCCTGCCCGTCCAGCGGCCAGGAAGCCCGCCACGCCGGCCCCGGCAGCGAAGCCGGTCGCCAAAACGCCCGAGCCGGCGACGCGCATCCCGCCGGACATCCAGGTGGCAACGGTCCACGCCACCGGCGGCACGAGCACGTTGAGTACGGTTCAGCTCAAGGGTGGCCGCGCCCGCATCAGCGTTGGCGACAACCTGGCGTCCATCCAGCAGTGTGATGCGCGCCAGACGATTCAGCTGAACACGCAGGCCCGCACTTACCTGTCGCTGCCGTTCGCGAGCACCACCCCGCCCGATGCCGCGGTGCTCGAGGCGCGCAAGAAGGGCGGCGAGATCATCTACGCCACCACGGTGACCGATACCGGCGAGAAGGACACGCTGTTCGGCTTCACGGCTCGCCACCTCAAGACCGTGGTGACGAAGGACTACACGCTGACCGCGTGCGACAAGCGCCCGCAGCAGATCGAGACCGACGGGTGGTACATCGACCTGCCGTCCACCATTTCGTGCGCCACGCTCCCGCCCGCACCGGTCACGCTGCAGGTCGATCCGAAGAACGCCGACTGCATCGACCAGGTGACGTACCAGCCGCCAACGATAGCCGTCGGCTACCCGGTGAAGTACACCAGTACGGCGAAGACCGGCGACGACGCTCCGGTCACCACGACGATGGAGGTGCGGCAGTTGGAACGAGTCGATGTGGAGGCGGCGCTGCTCGGGGTGCCGGCCGACTACGTCGAGGTGCGGACCGTGCCACAGCTCACGGCCGACCACCGCCCTGGTGAACCGGGCACGAAGAAGCCGGGGACGATTCGCGTCGGACTGACGCCGCTCAGTAACCGCTCGGACGCGAAGCTGGAGACGGCGCTGTTGAACGATGCGTTAATGGAGTCGTTCGGCGATACCGACGTCGACTACGTGACGCTCACGGGAAGCAGCCCGATGGCACTCGAGGCCGACGCCAAAGCCAAGGACGCCGACCTGCTGCTAACCACCACCGTTGCCGAGGTGAAGACGCCGCGCGGCGGTCTCGTCGGCAAGATGGCCGGCACCTCAGGCGACGCGTTTACCGCGAAGGTGGACTACGCCCTCATCCCGCCAGGGCAGTCCAAGGCCCGGGCGAGCGGCTCGGAACGCAGCGGCGGTTCGACGCTGAACAGCGCCATCAACATTGCGAAGAAGGTGGTGCAGTTCGCCCCGCCGATGCTGATGGCGAAGTACGGCTATATGAACGCCTACGGCTCGATGCTCTCGCAGCCGGCCGGGACGAGCGGAGCGATGACACAGTCGCCGGACCCGGTGATGAACATGGCGTTCTCGCTGCTCGACAAGGCGTCGGCGAAGACCGCGCCGGAACAGTTCAGCACGCAGGAGGCGGCGGTGGCGTCGGCGCTGGAGGAGGTGCTGAAGTCGGTGGTCGCTGATGTGGGCAAGGTTGCAGCGGACGCGAAGAAGGGGCGCTGATGTCGCGCTATACTGGGCGTCCCCTCCTCGTGCCGGAGTGGTGAAACTGGCAGACGCGCGGGACTCAAAATCCCGTGACCGCAAGGTCGTGTGGGTTCGATTCCCACCTCCGGCACCAACTACACACAACCACGCATGAACTGGCCGACCTGAAGATCGGCAGCTACACGTCCCTGGAGCGCGCTATTCGTTCGGGAAGTGCAGAATGCCGTCCTGCACGATCAGGCCGCCAAGCTCGGTGGTGCTGCCGCAGGCCGGGCACGTGGCCGTGCTCGTCTCCTCGACCCACGCCGCGTCGTCGAATCCGTCGAGGTCCTGGTCAATCGACACGCGTTTCCACGTCTGGAACTGCACGCCGCATGAGGGGCACTGGACGGTGAGCTGTTCGGGCGCGCTAGTCATGGTGATTGTTGGCTGAAGGCCCACCTGAAGGTGGGCACTACGAGAGATCTGAACGCCCACCTGACGGTGGGCACTACGACCGTATGGCAGTCGTAGAGTCCGCCTTCAGGCGGACCAGCGCCATCGTATCAGGCAGCGTTCGTCCGCACACCCCCCGCCGCCGGCACGCGCGAAACAGGAGCGTG
>CALQBJ020000033.1 GCA_943328785.2 Bifidobacterium breve | reverse complement strand
GATGCAGCCGGGCAGACGCTCGGTCAGTTCAGGACGATGGCTGATCACGCCGATCAGCCGGGCGCCATCCTCACGCAACGCTTCCATGGCATCGGTGACTTCGGCCAGCGACTCGGCATCGAGCGTCCCGAATCCTTCATCGATGAACAGGCTGTCCATCTGGAGCGCGCCGGAGGTCTTCAGCACCTCTTCGCTCAGTTGCAGCGCGAGGCAGAGCGAGGCCATGAACGTTTCGCCGCCGCTGAGCGTTTCCGCTCGACGTCGTTCACCGGCGTTGTCGTGGTCGACGACGAAGAAGTCGCCGTTGTCCCACTCGAGCGTGTAGCGGTTCGACATCTGCCGCATCCGCACTGATGCTCCGGAGACGAGCGAGTGGAACGCCTCTTCGAGCAGATATTCCTGGAAGGCATCGCCGCGCAGGTCCGACGCCATGGCCGTGTGCAGCGCCAGCCGCGCCCGCATGGCCGCAGCCCCCTGCTCGATCGCCTCACGCGCGGCCACGTCCTTCGCCAGCCGTTCGCAATCGGCCCGAAGCGTCGAGACGGCCAGACCGGCGTCGTGCCACGCGTTGACCGTGCGCGTGCACTCGGTGTTGGCGGCCGCCATCGCCTCGTCCGACACCTCGCCGTTCACAATGCGCGGCTCGATCTCGAGCAGCCTGTTCAGGACCGCGGCCCGGTCGGACTCGTGCTGTCGCACGGCTGCATCGAGCGTGGTCTGCCGTGACGCCGGCCGCACGGCCGCAGACGCGGCGGCCACATCCGGAAAACCCGACTCACGCAGCGCCGCGCTGAGCGCGGCCCCCTCAGTGGCCACCGCCGCCTCGGCCTGTGACGCCGCGACGGTCGCCGACAGGTACCTGGCCACCGCTGCGGCCGCCCCGGTGCGGACCTCGGCGAGCGCCTGCTGCGCAGCCCGCAGCGCGGCCTCGAGCGATGCGAGACGCTGTGCCAGCGCGGCACGCTCGGCTGCGGGGTCGCCGCTGCTCGAGACCGCGGCGATGCGCGCCACCACCTCGTCGCGCTCGACTCGCCTGCTGGCCGCGTCCCGTTCCAGACGTTCGAGTTCCTCGGTGGCGGCGGTGCGCTCGGCATCCGCTGTCACTCGCGCCAGTTCGGCGGACGCCGTTGCTCGCTCGGCCAGCCGCACCGATTCAGCGGCGCGGTCGTGCGCCACCTTCGCCGCACGCACTGTCTGCCGCCGCCCCTCGACAACGGTGCAGACATCGTCGGCCGACGCCGCCGCGGCCGTGCCGGCCAGCGCCCCGACGATGCGCGCGACAAGCGCACTGCGCCCGGTGGCTGTGTGATCAAATGCCGCCGTGCCCGCGTCGAGCCCCCGACGCGCACTGTCCACACCTGCAGCCGCGGCCGCACGCTTCTCGCCCGCCGCCTGCAGCGCCCGCTGCGCCGCGCTCAGGCTGACACGCGCCTGCTCGCGAGCCGCGCCGAGCGCATCGAGTTCGGAGACCGACTGCTGCGGCGGCATCAGCACCACCGTCTGCAGGCACACGGGGCACGCCTCGCCCGGGTGGAGGTGTTCGCGCACCGCTGCGGCCTGGAACCGGGTCTGCCCCAGTTCGAGCGCCGCCGTTGCTTCACGCTCGGCCTCGACGGCTGCCGCGGCGGCATCGCGCGCCAGTGCCAGCGCGGTGTCCTCGGTCGCCGCCAGTCGCTCTGCACGCTGGAGGTCGACCGCGAGCCGCTGCCGTGCAGCGTCCAGTCGCGCCAGTTCCTCGTCGGCGGCGCGCACCTGCACCACCGTCGTCCACAGCTCGTCGAGCTGCCGTTCCTCCGCGGCGTCGAAGCCAGCGTCCGCCAGTGCCGCACGTGCCGCGTCGAGGGCCGCGGCGGCGGCGTTCCGTCCGGCGATCGCCTGGTCAGCCTTCGCCCAGGCCGCCGCGCTGCGCGTCCGAGCGGCCGGCTGGCTCCGCGTGTAGCCGTCCAGTTCCTTCTTCAATACCTCGCGACGCGACAGGTCGCCGGTGATCTCGTCGAGGGCGCGAAGCTGACGCGCGAGGCCCGCGCACGGTTCGGCATCCGCCGTCGCGAGCGCCACCTGCTGTTCCGCCGCCTCCACCGCTGCGGTTCGCGACGACGCCGCACCCTCGGCCGCGGTTCGCTCGCGGATGGCCGCGGCGACGCGTGCCTGGGCCGACGCGCAGGCCTCGATGCGCGGCACCAACTGCGCCGCGCGCCCTGCGGCGGTGAGTTCGTCGCGCATCGCCGCCACGGCCGGCGACGCCGCGTCGAGCGTGCCGCGGCGGCTCCGCAGCGTCCGCACCTCCAGCGTCAGCTGATGGCGCAGGCGCTGCTCCTGCACCGCCGCTTCCTGCGCGCGCTTCTGCACCGCCAGTTCGCCCAGCGCGGCCTGCGCGCTGGCCAGCTCCGTCTGCTTCGCTGCGAGCGCCGCCGGCGTCGCGTGTTCGAAGGTGCCGAGCTGTCCATCGAGCGCACGCACCTCGCGGTCGTCGTCGCCTCGACGACGTTCGGCTTCCGCCCGCATCCGCTCGAACACTTCGTGCCGCAGCAGGCGCTGCAGGATGGCGCGTTGGTCGTTCGGCGCCGCCTTGAGGAACTTGTCGAAGTCGCCCTGCGGAAGGATGACCGTCTGCGTGAAGGCGCTGAAGTCGAGCCCCAGCAGCCGCGTCACGGCTTCGTTGACCGGCTTGACCCCGTCGGCCACGCTGCGCTCGCCCGAGGGGAGCAGCTCGGCCAGCGTCGCCGACGTGGACAGGTTCTTCTTCCCGCGCTTCACGCGGCGCACCACCCGGTACACCGAGCCGCGCACCGCGAAATCGAGCGACACCCACATCGCATCGCGGCCGTGCGAGATGAACTCGCTGACTCCTTGCTTGCCAATGCGCGGCACCTCGCCGTACAGCGCGTAGAGCATGGTGTCGAGGATGCTCGACTTGCCGGCGCCGGTCGGACCGGCAATGGCAAACAGCGAGAGACCGGCGAAGTCGAGCGGCTGCTGCCGCTCGCGGTAGCAGGTGAACCCCTCGGCTTCCAGACGAACGGGCTTCATGTCAGTCCGTCTCCGCGAGCGCGTACAGCTCGTTGAACAGGGCGATCGCCGCGTGCTCGGGCTCGCGCTGGTGCCGGCGCTGGTGGAACGCCCGGAACCGGTCGGCGGGGGCGGTTGACGCCGCCACCGGCTCGGGCCGATCGGGTTCCAGTTCGGGCAGCACCGCGTCCACGACGACCACGTTGGGAAGCAGCTGCCGCACGCGGCGGTTCAGCTCGGGTATCGGTGCCGCGAGCGACACGCGCACGCGCAGGAATCCGAACGCACTGAGGCGGTCGACCGACGCTTCCAGTTCCGGCAGGGTGCCGGTCCAGTCGCCTAGTTCCACACCACCCTCATACGGCACCCGCTCGACGCGCGGCGGCTTGCCGGGTGTGACCTCGACCAGCGCGAACGACTTCACCTGCCCCACTTCGCCAAAGTCGAGTTGCATGGGTGAACCCGCGTACTCCGTATGCGGACCGGCCGCCTGCACGCGCTGCGGCAGATGAATGTGCCCGAGCGCCACGTACTGCGCGGTGGACGGCAGCGACTGCGGCGTCGCCGCCCAGTCGTCGCCGAGCGTCACGACCCGCTCCGACCCCGTCGGCTTCGCCCCGGACACATGCGAGTGCCCGACGGCAAGGTTCACGGCATCGGCCCTGAACCCCTCGGCGAGGTGCGCGAAGATCCGCTGCATGGCATCGGCGTAGAGCTGACGTGCTGCAGTTTCGTCGTGCGCCAGCGTCAGCGCTTCCACCAACCGGCCGACCGGCGCGAACGGCACGGCGGCGATGCAGGCCCGTTCGCCGTTCTTCGCCGTCAGCTCGATGAGCCCGCCGTCCGTACGGCGCTTCGGCAACCCGAGAGTCCGCACACCAACGAACTCGGCCAGCAGCCCCCACGCTTCGAGCCGGGCCGGGCTGTCGTGGTTCCCGGCCACCACCACCGACGGCACCTTCGCGCGTCCGAGTCGCATGAAGAACTCGGACACCGCGCGCTCGGCCTCGGCCGCCGGCGAAGTGCCATCGAACACGTCGCCCGACATCAGCACCAGGTCGATGCGTTCCCGTTCGATGAACGTGGCCAGGTTGCCGAGCACGGTCCGCAGTTCAGGCAGCCGAGTGCGGCTCTTCCAGATGCGGCCGGCGTGCCAGTCGGAGGTATGGACGATGCGCATGCTAGAGCGACATCCGTGCAAAGGGGTCGGCACCGGTCTCGTCGCTGGCCACTTCACTGGCGCGCGTCGCCCAGGCCGGGAACGGGAACCGCAACAGGATGGCCATCGGAATCTCCGGCTGCGCCACGATCATCGACCCTGGCCGCAACAGCGTGGCGCGCACACGGCCGACCCGCGACAGGAAGCCGTACTCGCTGCGCTCCGACTCGGCCGCGTCGAGACGCCCCACCACCTTCAACGCGGCGTTGCCGACAATGCGCCGCTCGACTTCGCTGGCAGTCTGCTGGGCGCCGAACAGCGACACCCCGAGCGACCGGCCGCGCTCCGCAATGTCGAGGAGCAGGCCGTGCAGCGGACTCCAGCCTTCGCGCGGCGCGTATTTATTCAGCTCGTCGAGCACCACAAACACCAGCGGGCGCGATCCCCCCTGCTGCTCCTTCAGGTCCATCATCCGCTTCAGCAGCACACCCACCACAAACAACTGCGCCGTCGCGTGGAGCGAGTGGATGTCGACCACCGTCACCTGCTGCGCCGACCAGTCGATGGTGCGACCGCGCGCCTCCGAGTGTCCGCTGACCAGATGCCCCATGCGCTCGGCAGCCGAGTGCAACCGCCTGACAAACGCGTCCTGCGTACCGCCGGCCACGCGCGACGTCATCAGCAACCCCTCGAGCCACGGCCCGCTCGCCAGCTCGATCAGATCGCTGAACGAATTCAGCACGGTCCCGTCGACGACGACATTCGCCGTCCCCTGGTCGCCCTCGCGTGCCGCTTTCTCGAGCGCCTGCTCGACGCGCGTGATGACGAGGTGAATTTGGGCGCGCGCATCCTCGCCATCGACAAACGCGAACCGCAGCAAGCGCTCGCGACAGAACTCCCGCATCGTCCACACATACGGGCTGACGCCCCGCTGACGGCTGCCCGTGTCGGGCATCGGCGTGACGCTCCCCTTCCGCGTTGGCGCGAAGAACGCCACGCTCTGGAACGGACCGGCGGGCAGACCGAGCTTCTCGTATTCCGCACGAATCTCTGGCGTGAGCTTCACGTTCGGCTTGTCGAGCCAGAGCAGGTCTTCACCCTTCACGTTGAAGATGAGCGCCTTCGCGTTCGCGGCGTCGAGGCCGAGCGCGTTCGAGTGGAACAGCGAATAGAGGATGAAGCTGGCGTACGACGTCTTCGTGGCGACGCCAGACACGCCGCTGATCGACGCGTGCGCGCCTCGTGTGCCATCGAGGAACTCGAGGTTGGCATGCACCGGTTCGCCCGTGCGTGTCAGCCCGATCGCGACGCTGCGTTCCATGCGGTCGAAGTAGAGCGCCTTGCGGAACTCCTCGCCGTGCACTACAGACACCGCGTCACCTGGCGTCGGTGGCACGAAGTACTCCGGCTCGACCCGTGTGACCTGCACATGCGCCGCATACGAGATGTCGGCCGGCAGGGTGCCGTCGGCCACGCGGAAGGCGTCGGTATCGAACTGGCTCCCCTCGAAGCGCTTGCGGACGATGTCGACCAGGCCATAGAAGGTGACGTGTTCGCCATTGCCGATGGCCGTGTGCACCACGACCAGATCGTCGAGCTGGAGGCGTTCGCCGTCGCGAACACCGACCCAGAAGTCGAGCGGCGTCGAGTCCTGCGACCCGAGCACGAGCCCAACGACCGAGGTTGTCGAATCAGACATGCGAAAGCTCCCGGGCCAGCAGCGTGGCCAGACGGCGATGAATCAGCCGCGTATCGCCAAGGCCGCGTCGAAGATGCTGTTCGAGCGCGCCGATCGGCACGAGGTTCTGCGGGGCGCGCGGGTCGCGGCTGCGCGACGGCACGAACCGGGGAATGACGCTGGTGGTGAGCTCGGCGAGACGGATCGCCTCGTCGACACCGACCCCTTCCGACACTTCGAGGCGCACCAGCCCGGTGAGGTCCGACTCGACACGCAGCCGGTTCGCGATGCGGATGAACCACGAGTAGCGCGCAAACCGCCCGGCGCTGCGGATGAGGAAGACCGGCGTGCGTGTGCCGCAGGTGAGCGCGCGCAGCACGGGCAACTGCTCGGGGCCGAGATACATCTTGAACAGGCGCTTCACGAAGCCCACCACCCGCCCGGCCGTGTTATCGCCGATGCTGAGCGGACCATCGGCCAGCACCAGCACCCGTTCGTCGCCGGCCAGCCGGCGCGCCAACTGTTCCTCGACGATGCGCATTTCGCTGTGAAGGCCGCGCAGTGGTGCGTCAGGGTCGTCGTCGGCGACGCTCCGCGCCTCGTACACAAGACCGGGCGACACCACCACTGGTGCCGGCAGCATGTGGCCCGAACCAAGGATGAGCAGACGTCCGCGGATCTCCTCGCCAAAGGTGGCGCGCCCGTCGCGACAGTGCACCACGCCGACGCCGTAGGCGCCGAGCGCCCCGTGCAAGGTGCGGCCGCCGGTGGAGACCACCAGCCGCGCCTCCATGCGGCGAACGCCGTCGACGACGGCCAGCGCTGGCAGCGGTCCGGCGAACGCAGGCGTGATGGGCGCCCAGGCTTCGGCCGCATGCTCGACCGCAATGTCGAGATCGACCGCTTCCTCGTCGGTCTGGAATTCCGTTGGCGTTTCGGAGCCGTACTCGACCGCCCACGGGTCGATGCGCACGTCGAAGCCGGCGAATGGACTGCTCACCGCCAGCTCCGGACAACAGTCGAGCCAGGTGTGCGTGGGGAAATAGGGGGACGACTGTCGGGCATCGGGATGCCAACAGTATCGCTCAGCGGCGTGACAGGACAGGTCTCGCGCTATCCTGACGCGGCTGGATGATTGAGTTGTAGCCGCGACCCTTCAGGTTCGCAGCACATCGTCGACCTGCAGGTCGGCAGCGACACACATCTCGCGCCCTTAATGGGGCAGCGGCGCCAGCAACTGACGGTAACTCTCGGACAGCTCCGCGAACTGCCGCGACAGCCGCTCGCGGTCTGAGGGCGTGCAACTGTTGTGGCGGTCGGGATGGATGCGCCGGGCGAGTTGGCGATACTCGCTCCGCAGGTCGTCGAAGGTGAAGTCGGGCGTGAGGCACGCGCCGAACGACGTCAGCAGGTTCAACGCGCGCTGCTGGCCCACGGTGAGCGTCCGAGCCGGCTGACGGACCTCAGCCGGCTCGGCCTCGACCGCGACGGCCTGATTCCGTGTGTGCTTCCAGGGTGCGGGTGCGTAAGTGCCCCGCGTGCCGGCAGCGGCCGGCAGCGTGAAGAACAGGAACGGATGCACAGGCTGCAACGTGGGAGTCGAGGCGCCGCGGCTCGATGTCATTGCCGGCCCGGGAGTGACCCCGAGCGCGTCATCGAGCACGTCAGCAAACGTCCGGCTCCACACGCCCCCCTAATCGGCACCCCTCCAGGTAGCTTGAAGGGTCTGTGCAACCGCGGCCCGTGGCGGGACGTTCTCGCCGGTGATATGCAGCGTTACGCATCTGTCGCTACACTCACGGGACACCCATGGCACTGTATGCATTCGACGGCACCTGGAACGAAGCCAAGAACGGCGACGACCCGTCCTATGAGAACACCAACGTCGCCCGCTTCCATGCGGCCTACCGGAAGCATTCCGGAACCACCGATTTCTATGTGCCTGGCGTCGGCACGCGCTACGACCTGCTCGGCCGTGCGCTCGGCGGCGTCTTCGGACTCGGCGAACGGCCCCGCATCCGCGAAGCCTACGACCACCTCTGTATTGCCTGGGCGAACGGCGACCACATCATCGACGTCGTCGGCTTCAGCCGCGGCGCAGCCACGACGCTCGACTTCTGCCACTACGTCCAGGAACACGGCATCCGAAAGCCGGATACCGACGAGGTCGTGGAACCGAATCCGGAGATCCGCTTTCTCGGGGTCTGGGACGTCGTCGCGGCATTCGGACTGGCCAGCCTTGGCAGCGACATCCTGAACATCGGTCACCATCTCGACCTGCCCCGGAAGAACCTGAAGTTCTGCTTCCATGCGCTGGCGCTCGACGAGCGGCGGCTGTCGTTTCTCCCAACCCGCCTGCCCGGCGCCTGTGAAGTGTGGTTCCGCGGCGTGCACTCCGACATCGGTGGCGGCAACGGCAACCGCGGCCTGAACGACATCGCGCTGCGCTGGATGTTCAGGAAGGCGCAGTCGGCAGGACTGCCGATCCTCGAGGCCGACGTGGCGGCGCTGGCCCCGGCCTCAGTCGAACCCAATCACCACAACCGGCTGCCGATTCCCGTGCGGGTCATCGACTCGGTCGACCGCGCGCACTACACGGTGACACCGCTCGACGGCTGGACGAATCCGCCGAGTACCTGCCCCGTCGAAACTGAAGCGCTCGAACAGACGGCCACGGAGGTGGGGGCATCGGGCGTGCTGCTGCTGCCCACGGAGGTGCGCCGGAAGATGGCCGCCATCTGGGAGGCGGCCGAGACCGTGGCCCGCGCCCACGACTTCGAGCTCGACCACGTACGCACCTGGCTGCTGACCCTCATAGAGGGGCGCATCAGCCTCGTCACGTCCGAACCGCAGCTCACCCTCGCCCGCACCAACATGGGCACCTTCATCACGCACGCCTGCACGAACGCGAAGCGGCGCGACTTCCGCGTGCTGACCGAGTTCTTCCTGAACGAGGCCCGGTTCGAGCTGCCGCATCTCTACCCGATCACGGACTAGAGTGATGCGGCGAACCGGAAGGTTCGTCGCCGAGGCTCGCACCGCAGTCCCGTTCGGTCCGGTGACACCCTTCTGAGGAGTTCAATGTCCACCTCCCTTCGCACCATCCTGCTGCTCGCCCTGTTCGGTGGAGCCGGCTGCTCCACGGTCACCGCCATCCGCGAGAACACGAAGGCGATTGGCGGCAGCACGCAGAACATCCAGAACAACACCGGCGCCATCGAGCGCTCCACTGCCGGCACCGCCGCGCTGGTGCCCGCCCTGCAGGGCGTCCAGCGGTTGGAAGAGCCGATGCAGTCGCTGGCGAAGCTCGACCAGCCGATGCAGAGCGTGGCCGCGTTGTCGGGTCCGATGGCGAGGGTGGCGGCGCTCGACCCGACGATGCGATCGGTGGCGGAACTGGCGGGACCGATGACCCGTCTCGAAACACTGGGCGGCAAGATGGAGGCGGTGTCGCGGCTCGGGGGCCCGATGACACGCGTGGCCGACATGCGGCCCAGCCTGGAGGCGGTGGCGGGGCTGCAACCGTCGCTTGAACAGGTCTCGCAACTCGAACCACGCCTGGCTGCCGTGGCCGATCTGCGCGGTCCGATGGAACAGCTCAGCGCCCTGCGCGGGCCGCTCGAACAGGTGGGCACACTGGCCGGACCGATGGGTCAGCTGGCGTCGCTGACGGCGCTGCTCGAGCGTCCGATGTGGCTACTGCTCATCGGCGCCGCCGCGCTGGCCGCATGGGGCCTCGTCACGTTCGTCGCGGTACGCATGGCCATCGTCAGCGCACGGCGCGCCGATGTCGCGCGCGTCTGACGCTAGTCGGACGGCGACATCGCGCTGCGCACCATGCCCTTGATGCGCTCGATGTTCGGCTCGCGAATCGGGCAACTCGGGTCGGTGGACACGCACTGGGCAAGCCCGAGCCCGCAGCCGCAGCTGCAGCGCGCGGCATTGGCTTCCTCGAGCGCCGTCTGCTTCTGACCGGCGGCCAGTCCCTGAAAATTGACGACCTTGATGTCGTCCTCATCGAACGCCACGTTCGACATCTGTGAGATGCCGTAGCCAGCGGCGCCGACCACTGCCGCGACGATCACCCACGTCAGCCAACCCGAGCCGCTGCTCTGGCGCTGGCCACGATTCTGCCGCTGTCCCTTGCCCACGCTGCGACTCCTTCCGCTCGAGTGTCCATTCGAACGGCTCAGTCTACCGCGCGGTGGACTATGTCGCGACCCGCGTCTGCCCTGACGGGCGGCAACGGCTACTTCGAGTGGGTGGCGACGAACCTGGCCACTTCAGGATTATTGGGGAACAACACCGACAACCGCCGCGCGCTGTCGAGCGCCTCAGTGAAGCGGCGTTCGCGCACCTGCATGTCCCACAAGCCGAACAGCGCCTCGGCGCTGTCGTAGAAGTCGCCAGACGCCACGGCCGCCTCGTGCATCACCGACATCGCCCGCTTCTTGTTGCCGCCGCCGAGCAGCCAGCCCGTGCCCCACGGCATGCGCGTATCGACGATGTAGTCGATCCAGGCGCGGGCGACGCGCGCACGCAGATGGTCGGGCTGCAGTTTCAGTGCGGCATCGAGCGAGTGCCGGGCCTCCCAGTAGTCGTCCCACCCGGTTCGACGGCCAAGCGTACCGAGCACCAGCCACACGTAGTTCAGATCGAGTTTGCCGAGAAAGAACAGCGCGTTCACATCGTCGGGGCGCGCCGCCAGCACCGCTCTCGCGTCCTTCTGGCCCGCCTTCAACTGCGACATGAAGTCGGCATACAACGCAGGGCAGCGCTGGCACGCCTTGAACGCCTTCTCCTTGTCCTGCGGCTCACCAATGGCACGACGCAACTGGAACAGCAACGCCGCCGTGCGCAGTTCGTGCGCGGCGAGGTCGGCCTCCGCGCCGACCAGGCTCTCCGTTGCCTTGGCCGCTTCGGCGTACTGCCCGTTGTAGAAGAGCGACTGCGCGACGGCGAGTGCCGCCGCCGGTTGCTGTGCCGCGCTACCCACGCTGGCGCAGCCCACGAGCACACACGCCAGCGCGAGGCGACTGACGCGAACTGCGCCGATACCAGCGGAACGCGGATGCAGGCCGTGGGTTCGTGGGGTCATGTTCTCTCCGAAAGACAGCGCATCCGTCAGCGTACCGGCGGTGTGCCTGACGATCGAGCCGCGCGTTCACCTTCTCGATCTCGTCGCGGCCAACCTCCTCGTGCCCGAGCAGGTCCATGACCAGGGCTTCGCGCGAGCCGTTAAAGAACCGGGCCAGCACCTGCGTCAGCGGGGCGCGACGCCGAGCGCGTCCGTCCTGCCATGGTGCCGACGATACGCCTGCACTCGGAGAGGAGTCACCAAATTCTTTGAGAGTTGAGCTGGCTTCCGCCGTGTCACGAGAGAGCGAACAGCATGCCGAAGACCACTACCCGGGCCGGGCCAACTCCCCTCACCGACGTGACTAGAGCGGTTTCGAGATCGGTGTAGTGTCCGCCTTGAGGCGGACCCCAGAAAGTCCGGCTGAAGCCGGACACTACTTACTACACCGACACCGAAACGGCTCTAGCGGCCGTAGAGCGCGGTCATCGTCGCCGTGCCGATCGTGGCGCCGTTGATCGTGAAGCCGGCCAGTGCCTGGGTGGCGTTCGGCGGCAACTGCACCGTGTCGGTGTTCAGCGCGTAGAGCGTGAACACGTAGCGGTGCGGCTTGTCGCCGGCGGGCGGGCACGGGCCGCCGTAGCTCGCGGCACCGAATGACGTCGTGGCCTGCGCGGCGCCGGCCGGCAGCGTGCCGCTCGCGCTGCCGGCCCCCTTGGCGAGCCCCTTTGCGGTGGCGGGGATGTTGTAGACCATCCAGTGCGTGAAGCCGCCGACGCCGGTGGGCGCGTCGGGGTCGTGCACGATCAGCGCGAAGCTCTTGCTGTTTGCCGGCGCGCCGCTCCACGACAGCGCAGGCGACACGTTCGCCCCACTGCAGCCGAAGCCGTTGAAGGTCTGCTCGACCTTGATAGCCGCCCCTTCGGCGACATCAGTGCTGGTCAGCGTGAACGCCCCCTGTGCAAAGGCGCTGGACCCGGCAAGAACGAACATCGCGAACATCGTGGCAATACGCTTCACTGCATCCTCCAGAAGAACGGTTTCCGACCCGGCGATTTTCGCACGCGCACCGGCAGCGGGTCATCGGGTTTCGCGGTGACGTCACCTCTGTCACTGAGGTAATCTGGCCCTCATGTTCCGCATCGTCTCCCGCGCCGTAATGGCGCTTGCCATTGCTGCCCTGACCGCGCTTCCGCTCGGAGCCCAGACCAACGACGAGTGGACCCGCCCGTTTGCGCCGTTCCGCATCGTGGGCACCATCTACTGGGTAGGCAGCTACGACCTGTCGAGCTATCTCATCACCACGCCGGCCGGCAACATTCTCATCAACACCGGCATCGGCGACACGGCGCAGCAGATCAAGAAGAACGTCGAGCAACTCGGCTTCACGATGTCGGACACGAAGATCCTGACGGCCACACACGGCCACTTCGATCATGTGGCCGGCCTCGCCGAGCTGAAGTCGATGACCGGGGCGCGCGTGCTCATCGCGGATCAGGACCGGTCGCTGCTCGAAACAGGCGGCAAGACCGACTTCGCGTTCGGCACCTCACCGAGCGCGCAGTTCCCGCCGGTGCAGGTGGACGGCACCTTCAAGGAAGGCGACACCATCTCGCTCGGCGGCACTACGCTGACGGTGCATCGGCACGCCGGTCACACCCGCGGCGCCACCAGCTTCACGACGACCGTCGTCGAGAGCGGCAAGACCTACCGCGTCGGCATCGTCAACATGGGCTCGATCAATCCGGGCGTCCGGCTGGTCACTCGTCCGAGCTATCCGGGCATCGCCGACGACTACGCGAAGACGTTCCTCGCGCAGAAGGACCTGCGGCTCGACATCTTCCTGGCCTCCCACGCATCGCAGTTCGGCCTGCACGAGAAGCACGCGCCAGGCGACGCCTACAACCCCGAGCGATTCGTCGATCCGAAGGGCTACCTCGAAGGCGTGCAGAAGCTCGAGACGGTGTATCTCGCTCAGCTGGCGAAGGAGCGCGGCGGCAAGTAGCGCGTCAGCGCGGCCTACTTCTTGACTGTTGCCTCGACCTCGACGGGCAGGCCGAGTTCGGTCTTCAGCGTCAGGTAGACCTTGTCGCCTTCCTTGAGTTCCTTCTTCAGATCCGACAGGTAGATGTGGATACCGTTGGCGACGAGGTAGGCGTCGCCGTAGGCCGGCACCGTCACGTCTTCCTGCACGGCGTCGACGCCGGCGCCCCGAGCCCGCCGCGCAGGCCGTACAGATCGTGGCCGACAGCAGCGACGCCAACTCCGCGGGCGTGTCGATGTAGTACGCCACGAACCTAGTCGCGTCCTACGGTCAGGAACTGGCCTCGCGTGCCGCGATGGCTGCCGGCATCGCTGACGCCCCAGCGCCGGGCATCCAACCGGTCGTGCGCGTGTGGTTCAACCTGCGCCTCGAAAGCCCCGACTTCATGATTCCGCGCATCGTCGCAATCCTGCTGCTCGTGATCACCACCAACCTGTCGTCGACGGGCATCGTACGCGAGAAGGAAATGGGCACCCTCGAGCAACTCAACGTGACGCCGCTGACGCGTGTGGAGTTGATCGTCGGCAAACTGCTGCCCGACGGACTGGTGGGGCTGATCGACGCGGTGCTGGTGCTGTCGGTCGCGATCCTCTGGTTCCACGTGCCGATGCGCGGCAGCTATGTCTTGCTCTTTGCGCTCACGCTCGTCTACCTCGTCACCACGCTCGGTCTCGGGCTGTCGATTGCCCGGTCAGACCAAGCGTTCCGCGTGACGCTTTCGTACGTACGCGGCAGGCTCAGCTCGGCGGCCGACACCTCGGTCGCGCCGGCTCTGACCAAGGGTGAGTTTGCCTCGTCGGCGAGCGTCAGCACGGTCTGACCGCGTGTGAGCGCTCGTAGAGCGGTCGCTTCAGCCTTGCCGCCCGGCGCCGCGTATGGCACGAACAGCCCTTCCGAGACCGCCGCAACAAGGTCATTGCGCAGGCTCCCTTGCTCCGCAGTTGCGCGTTCCACAACGTCGTCGAACCGTGAGAGGACGCAGAGCCGGCCCTCAACGAGAGCGCGCCGTGCGTCGGCACGTAACACGACGTGCTTCACTCCAGTCGCCGCGAACAGAAGCACCGCCTGCGGCCCACGCAGCAGGAAGTCGAGGCACTCCATCTCCATCGGAGAGTGGAACCCTCCGGCGACCACGACGCCAGCATCCCGCAGCGCGCGGACCGCGTCGTACGTCTGAACAATGACGCTGCCGGGGCAGCTGACCGAACAGATCAGGCCGAGCGGCACTCGCTCTGGAATGCCACTGCTGCCCAGGCACTCGATGACGTCTGGAGCATCGAAGCCAAGCAGCCGGGCCACACGCTCCGGATACCCTGGTTGTCCGCGCCTGAATCGATGTGTGTCCACTTGTAGCCCGAACTTATGCGATTCAGCAATCATGCCAGGAGGTGCGGCCGATCGAGCCAGGCGGCGGCGTTCGTGGCTCCGCGACAGCCAAACCCGAACGCATATGACCTGAAGAGCGGGGAACGAATGTTCCAGCGTGGGAAGGTGCTACCCGTGCGCGGCGGTCAGACCGGAGCTAATCGTCGTCAGTCGTTCGAGAGCCAGACCCAGAAGCCGGTCGTCGAACAGCTTGAGCTTCCGTGCCGCAGCCGCCTTGCCCCCCGGCCAGTTCCGGAGCGCTACTCTCATCGCGCTGATGGACGGATCGACGCCGCGCTCAACGACCAACCAGTCAACGGTGGCAAGTAACTCCATGCCCAGGGGTGACTCGAACCCATCGATCGCCCTGGTTGCCCACATCAGCGCCGGGAGATACTGCGTCGTTTCTGGCCCACTAAGATACGCCTCAACCGCCTCACGCTTCGAATCCTCGAACCTGATGAGGTCGAACGGTCCGGCGTCGCTCAGCCTCTTATCGCAGTGGAGGTAGCTTCCGTCCAGGCCGTCCAGGAGATGTCGCAGGCGGTCCGCGTATGGGCCGTACTTGTTCGCCGTAAATCGCAAGTCGAGCGGATCGGCCAGGGCCAGGCTGCCGATCGCGCGATGGAGGAACCAGGCCAGCTTCTGGACTTCGAGGTTGGTGCACTCGAGGCCGAGCACCGAATATCGTCTGACCAGCTCAGCGATCAGCGCCCGCACCGGCGTCAACGCCTCGAGGCCTGCGCGCTTCGGTGCGTTCTGATAGACAGCCGTCGGCTCGTAGACGATCACTTCCACATCGTTGAGATTGGCGAGTGCGCCTTCAACCTCCCGGCGCACCAGTAACCAGTCGAGGCCTCCGTTGCCGCATCCGAGCGGGGGCAGCGCGATGGAATGGATGTCGTGCTTCCGGAGAACCGCTACCAGGTCCTTGAGACCTTCGCGTACCCACTCGAGCTTCGAAGGGTTACGCCAGTGCTTCTTCGTCGGGAAGTTGATGAGCCATCGTGGACCAACCAACGCGCGATTCTCCGTCACCAGCATCCGGCCCACACGCACATCGCCAGCCGCCACGGCCTTCTCGTAAGCCTCCGTGTTGGCCGGAAATGCCTCTCGGAACATAAGGGCAATGCCTTTGCCCATGACTCCGACCTCGTTGACGGTGTTCACGAGCGCCTCGGCGTGCGCCTCGAGCAGATTGCCTTGCGTGTATCGGATCATCAGACGTACCAGCCCGGTCTCGAATGGACGGCCAGGTCCTGTCCGGAATTGTGCACCATTTCGTTCAAGGAAGTCTCTTCTTCAGCGCGGTGACACACGATTCCCTGAAGCGCCGAGACGGGCACGTGCCGATGGACGAGTACCTCGGCCTGATAGCGCGCCAGTTTGTCGGGATCGTTCGGATCGCGCTTGAAATCGCGCGTCTGCCAGATCTTCCAGTCGAGCCGGATCAGGTCGGCCAGGTCGCTCCAGAAGCTGGCCTGGACCACTGACGCGTGCCGGTCGCTGAACAGGAACGGAACGCCCCGGTCACGCAGGGATACGAGCGACGACACCAGAATCACGATCTCGGACATCGGCCTTTTGACGATGCCGTTCCAGCCGGTCTTGATGTTGTAGAGCATCGGCGAAAACGGAGTGAAGTAGAACGGGACGTAGTCGCCCAGCGTCCCGCCTGGCGGCACGGGGACCACACGATGCTGGCGTTTATCGATCAGGTCAGGGTTGCCGATCTCGACGTACTTCGGATCTTCGGCTGCTGAACTACGACAGTGGAGGCCGTTTGCCAGAATCCACGGCACGTTCGCGATGTGCGTGATTCGGAAGATCAGTGCCTTGTCTGGCGAGAACGCGCTCATCGGGTCTACTCCTCGTCGGAGTCGTCATCGGCGCCCACGCGGATCTTGATGTCGTAGTTCTTGACGAAGTCCAGCTGAATATCAGTCAGCCCATAGTGCTCTGCCAACAGATCGTCGATCTGATCGACGATCGGCTTCGCCGCGACCCAATTGAATTCCTGAAACTTCGTGCTGCCCCGTTTCCTGATTTCAGAATTCTGCTCGTAACTGACCATTAGCTCGGCAAATGACTTCGCACACAGATCGAGAATCCGATCGGTCGGCCTGCCTACTGGGAAGCCAGCCACATCATCCATTGTGAGATTTCGACAGTTTCCAACAGCGAAGAACCACATGAAGTAAAGCGAGCTGCTTCCAATGCAGCCGGCGAAACGCTCGATTCGACGTTCAGTGAAGTGAAGTTCACGGATATGGTGCACGGACCTGGTCGCCGTTGGTGACCTGAAATATGGCTCGAAGTTCATCATTCGAATCCAATATCCAGGCGTGCGGTGGAAGAACAAACTGTGCTTCCCCGATTTCGACATGTAGTCGCCGATATGCGCGTCGCCGTGTTCTGATACTCGCGACAAAACCTCCAACATCGAAGGGTCTGGCACTTTGGCTACGCAGTCCAGTCCCGCGATGCTGGTAATATCGACGTACGATAGTCGACTCAGCAGAGTCGCGCGTTCGTCTGAATACCACTGATGGTACTTGGTAGAGAACAATCGCCCTGACCCTGCCTCATCACTTCGTCGCGCTCCAAGGCAAATCGTCAGTCTCTGCTCAACGCCCTCGAACAGCTTGGCGGGTCGGATCGCGTAGCTGCTGTACCACAGGAGCTTGCATCCATCGCGAGCCACCGCTCGCACCGACGCCGCCTCGGACACGCTAATCATCGAAATCGGAGCGATGATCCCAATCCGGCCACTTCTGCCGACGAGCCGAAGCCCCTGCTCGATCACGAAGCCATAGAGGTTCCCGCACTCTTCGGTTCGAAGTCCTTTCACCGCGTATTTCGTCCTCACCTTCGGGTACTCCACGAACGGCGGATTCCCGATGATTACATCGAATCCTCCACCGTGCATGATTCCGTAGAACTCAACGAACCAGTGGAACGGCTGATGTGACGCTCGCCAGCTCTCGAAGGCCACCTTCTTGTCAGGATTGACACCGTACTCTGCAGCGAGAAACCGATCGAGCTCGCCGTCCAGATCGGCAAGTCTTCTCCGCAGTTCCTGTTTGTCCTTGGACGTGACCTTACCGCCACGCGTCGTCTGTTCGAGACGGAACTGGCGGAATGCCCGCTCGACGGTCTCGGCGCCTTCCTCGAACCGCTTGTAAAGCTCTTCGGCGTCGCCCAGCATGAGCTTGCCCTGGCCCGTCGCGCTTTGGGTGAAGGCCTTGCGGGCGTCCTGCTTCGTTGCGTAACCGACCAGCGTGTTTCCTGCTCTGATGTTGAAATCGATATCCGGTAGCGGCTCGATCTGCCTCACCGTCTCTACCTGGGCGACCAGCTTCAGGAAGAGCCGCAGCTTACAGATTTCGACGGCCTCCTCCATGATGTCCACGCCGAACAGGTTGCCGATGATGATGGACTTCAGGACGAAGTACCGCTCGTTCGGGTGCTTCTCAATCTGCGCCAGAACCTTCTTGAAGTCCGTGAACTGCTCCGGGTGATGTGGCTTCTCCGCGTGGTCCTCGACGAACCGCTCCATGCACTCGAGGCAGTCGCTGTACAGCGTCTCGAGAATGCGCAGCGCCGCGAACAGGAATGCGCCCGAACCGCATGTGGGATCGAGCACGGTTACGTGTTCGATCGCCTCCCAGAACGCCCTGGTCACTTCTGGACCTTCGGCATTGACGATGGCGTCGCGAGCGAATTGCCAGAGGTCGAGGTTGAGCGTGACGAGGTCGTTGATCGAGGAGACCTCTCCGTCTCTCAGCTTCTGCCGCAGTTCGAGGCATCGCGTGCGCCGGCTGACGTGCTCGCGCCAGGTTTCCGTCGGCAGGGCAAACGGCTGGGGCGCTGACCGGTTCCAGCCGTCCCGCTTGGACACGTCCTTGACGCCCTTCTCGATCTCCCTGGGCAGAGGAATGACGTTCCCGTGCTCGTCCACCACCCCATGCCGCACGGCCGCGTAGATGTAGCGGTCCGGGGCATCGCTGAGCAGCCGCCAGATGAACCTTCCCTTCTGAAACGCGATAGAGCATTTCTTCTCCGCCGCGTCGAACAGGAACGGGATGATCGTGCTCTTGCTGATGTACTCGGTGATGTCCTCCTTCGTGTAGTACGCCCCCATCTGCTTCTGGTTGATGTACTTCTCGAAGATGTATCCGACAACGTCGGGGTTGATTTCGTTGTCGGCTCGAAGTTCGCGCTCGTCCAGGTGCCACGAATAGCGGTCGAAGAAGGCGAAGAGATTCTCGAAGGCCTGATCCGGGATGTCGATGCCGGTGTTGCGCTCTTCGAGTTGATGCACTTCGAAGAACCCGCCGTTGAGGTACGGCACCTTGCCAAGCAGCTTGCCCATGGTCGGGTCGAGCGTCCGGTCCCCTGGTGCCTGGCCGAGTCCCTTGTGAAACAGACTCAGCAGGAAGTACCGGTAGAAAGACTGAAACTTGTCTTTGCCCCTGGCCTCTTGCACTAGTTGCAGGCGGTTGCGCAGGTAGTCGGTGTCGCCGTCCAGAAACCCCTTCTTCTGGATGAAGTACACGAACATCAGCCGATTCAGCATCAGCGACGTGTACCACTGAAGGTCGCCCTCTTCCTTGATGCCCTTGATGAACGTGAGGAATGCCGCGTACTCGGTCTTGAACTGGTCGTAGAACCGCTTGGTGACCCGATCCACATCGAACGCCGCACGGGCAGCGGCGGTCGCGTCAATCAGAGTGAAGGAGTCCTCCTCGTCGAGGCTGACTGCAATCTGCTCCAGCCGTTGAATCAGCCGGTCGCCTGATTGCGACGCCTCAAACCGATGGTCGCGGCTGGCGGTGGGCTTGCTAGTCTCCCGTCGGACCCAGTGCCATAACTGCTGACCACCAGCTCTGTCTGCGTAGATGATGAAGTGTTCCTTGGCGGACTTCGTCACCTGGTGGTCGATCTTCAGGCGGACCTGTCGGTCTGGCAAGGACTCGCACGCGTACGCGACGAACCCCCGCTTTTCAGCGACGGCCGAGAGGTTGAACGTCTGGCCATCGATGGTGACCGCCAGCGACGCCTGGTATCGGTCCCAACCGAGGTGCTCACGGAAGAGCGTGTCGAAGTCGAATGACTTCAAGCACCTCCGAACAGCAGCGGTGTCGAACTTCATGGCTGCTGTCTCAATCTGCTTTCCGCAGGCCCAGAGAGCAGATCACTTGCGGCTCATTCGTCTTCACGTCTTCGATGACGCGGCACAGCCGGCCGTCGAGCCTGAGCGAGATCACGAGTTCGGCCAGAGCGGCATCATTGACGCCGGCCTTGATCTGACGATTGAGAATGTCGGTCGCGGACTGGAGAAGCGGGTATTTGTAGATATCCTCGAAGGCCTTGAGCAGGTCTGGCGTCGCGAACAGCGTGTTCTTGACCGATGCCAGGTAGGACTTCAGCCGGTCGTACGTGCGGAAGCGTGCTCCCGAGGGGCGCCCAAGCTGTCCGCCAATGGCTCGCTCCGTCTCGACGATTAACTTCACGCCACTGGCCACGATCTCGTGGTGGTGTTCGTGACGCGGCAGGGCCGCATCGCCTGGTGCGCATTCCGCTGCCTTCAGAATCGCGAACTGCGACTCGGTCACGCTGGTGCCGGCCATGTCGACCCAGGCCAACGCGTCGTTATCTTCGGCGGTTCTGAGATACACCAACGCGCCTTCGGGCTGATCGTCGGTCGGCACATGCGCCCGAGTCGAGTACACCACGTTCGGCATGGCCGGAATGGTCCTGGCGAGTTCCGGGTCGCGATCAATCGCGTTCTTCCAGATCTGGTAGGCGTACGACGCCAGGTCCACCTCAACGTCTTCGTCTCCATCGAGAATGCCGGCGTTCTCGTGGTACAGGTTCAGCAAAGGCAGGTTGTCCTTCTCGTCATCGAAGAAACGCTCATCGGCTCCCACGACCTCAGCGTTCTCCTGCAAGCGCTGCCGCACCCGTCTGCGCAGACTGATGATGCGCTCCACGCCATCTGCCGGCAGGAACGAGTAGCACTCGATTGTGTCGGCCAACTGGCCGATACGGTCCACGCGGCCCGCGCGCTGAATCAAGCGGATGATGGCCCACGGGAGGTCGTAGTTGACGACCACCGCGCAGTCCTGCAGGTTCTGGCCTTCACTGAGGACATCTGTCGCCAGGACCACTCTCAACTCATCGGCGGGAGAGACCTGCTGACGCTTGCCATTGCTCACGGGGCTGAACCGGTGGGCGACGGCCGTGGGGTCCTCGGTGTCTCCCGTGGCGGCGGCGAGACGCGCGACGCCCCGCTTCTCCAGTTGGCTGTAGAGGAAGTCAATCGTGTCTGCGAATTGCGAGAACACCAGGACCTTTTCGGTGGGATGTTGCTTTGTCAGCAACTGGACCAGCGCCTTCAGTTTGGAGTCCCGCGCATCGTCCCAGGGACCGACCCGAGTCAGGACGCCAAGCAGCGCGGTCGCATCCTGCCGAAGGTCGTCTGCGAGCGAGTTCGTGAACAGCTCCGGGCGCAGCCATTTGAACCGCTTTCGGAATTGGGCGACGTAGATGCCATACACGGCGGCAGCCCGCGCCCGAAAATCGGCGGCCGACATCGCATGAGGTGCCTCTCGGCTCGGATCCAGGGCATCGCTCTCGTCGCCGTTCGTCGCATCCAGGAGGTCTTCGTCACCATCAGCGGCGAATGTGTCGAGCAAGCCCATGTCCTGCGTGCCTATCGGCAGCGGCAGGCCATTCTCGATGGCATGCAGGATGATGAAGTTCCTAAGGATGTGCCGTTCGACCGACAGGATGAATGCGTGACCGCTGCTCTCGAGCCTCTTGAACAGATTCGTCCGGCAGAATCCTTTGAGACGGACGCCGGCTCTCGAGAGATCGGTGAGCGACTTCGCTTCGTCTGCGGTGGGCGGGGTCTGCGGCGTCGACCGTTCATAGTTGCCCAGACCATACCGCGGTAGCGTCAGGTTGTTCACTACGGTCACTACAGAGTCTGCAAAGAGCCGCGCGTACTGGTCGGCCGGGTCCTTTTCGTTGATCTTGAACTTGACCGTCTTCGGCACGCGAGTGGGGAAGTAGGAGCGTGTGCCGTCCGGAAACTCCAGGTACTTCCGGTCCCGCTCCTTGTCATATTTTGCGTAGTTCTCCTGGATGAAGCCCCGGGTTCGACGGACCAGGTACAGGCGCATCAGCTCACGCCAGTCGTCCGCATACTCGCTCTTCTCGAACCCCGCGAGCGAGCGGACCGGGCATTGGTGTCGCCTGATGAACTCCGTTTCGCCAAGGTCGCGGAGAAGTCTCTCAGGCCGGATACCGATGTCCTTCGATTCGTCGATGAACAGACGGAGCTGATTCGAGAGATCGAGGTAGGTCTTGTTGTAGGGCGTCGCCGACAACAGGATCACCTTGCTGTCGTTGCGGCTGATGTAGTCGGCGATCACGCGGTAGCGCTTGCCTTCGCGGTTCCGAAGATTGTGGCTCTCGTCGACCAGCACCAGGCGGAAGCGCTGCAGGTTCGGCAGTTCTTGCTGAGCGCGAGTAACCGAAAGCACTTTTGCTCGAAGACGGTAGCGCAGGCGATAGTCTTCCCACATACCGACCAAGTTCTTAGGGCAGAGAATCAGTGTCTCGAGATTGTGGTCGTCCTCGAAGATCCGAGCGAGAGCGGTTGCCATCAGGGTCTTGCCGAGACCCACGACATCGCCGATGACCACGCCACCGCGCTTGTTGAGATGATGAGCGGCGATCTTGACCGCCGCCTTCTGAAACTCGAAGAGGGTGTCGCCGAAGTCGTCCGGAATGCGAAACTCGCTGAGCCCCGCTCTCGCCTCTTGCGACAGGTGATAGGCCGTCTTGATGTAGATGTGGTACGGCGGGATCGCCTCTGGTCTGGCCCAGCTCTCGTTGATGATGTCGACAAGCTCAGCCGAGATGTCCTGGCAGAAGCGGTCTGTCCAGCGATCCTCGAACCAGCGGGCCAGCTTCTCGCATGCGTCGTGGTCGAGGACATCGATATTCAGCTCGCCCTGCTTCGAGAGGCCGGAGAGCGTGAGGTTGCTGCTGCCAAGATAGCCGACCCTCGGACTGACGTGGTCTTGGCGAGACAGCAGGTAGAGCTTGGCGTGGAGCGAGTGACGCAGGAAGAGCTTGACGATGAGCTTGCCGGAGGTGATCTGGTCAGCCAGGCGCCGCAAGCCGGCCTCGTCGGCACTCGTGGGTATGCCGTAGGTCAGCTGGTCTCTGAAACTCTGGGCGAGCTGCTTCTTCCAACGGAGCGCCGTTGCATTGTCGATCTCCTCATCGGGTCCGCCCACCCGTAGCGACGCCCGAACCTGCTCATCTGGCAGACGCTGCATGCCAACGAGGAGCCGGCAGCAGTGACCCTGTCCGCCGGTCCACTTCTCCACCTGTGCGTCAATCTGCCGCCATCCGCGAAGGTTGAAGTAGCCGACGCAGAAGTCGCCACGCTCAGACACCCCCATTGATTCCGACAGGGTCGGAAGAAGGTGCTTTTCGATGTTGTCGAAGATCTGCGGCATGCGTAGCTCTGGCGAATTCTACAGTTACAGAGCGCTCGGAGTGACCGGTCCGACCCGCCTGGCCGATCAATCCGGGCGTCCGGCTGGTCAATCGTCCGAGCTATCCGGGCATCGCCGACGACTACGCGAAGACGTTCCTCGCGCAGAAGGACCTGCGGCTCGACATCTTCCTGGCCTCGCACGCATCGCAGTTCGGCCTGCACGAGAAGCACGCGCCAGGCGACGCCTACAACCCCGAGCGATTCGTTGATCCGAAGGGCTACCTCGAAGGCGTGCAGAAGCTCGAGACGGTGTATCTCGCGCAGGTGGCGAAGGAGCGCGGCGGCAAGTAGCGCGTCAGCGCGGACTACTTCTTGACTGTTGCCTCGACCTCGACCGGCAGGCCGAGCTCGGTCTTCAGCGTCAGGTAGACCTTGTCGCCTTCCTTGAGTTCCTTCTTCAAATCCGACAGGTAGATGTGGACACCGTTGGCGACGAGGTAGGCGTCGCCGTAGGCCGGCACCGTCACGTCTTCCTGCACGGCGTCGGCCTTGCTCGTGTCGCGGAACTCGATCTTGCCCGCGACGTCGGTCGTGCCCGACACGAGATAGATCGCATACATCCCGGGGTTGTTCACCGTGACAAACGCCACGGTGCTCTTCGCCCCGGCTTCCGGCACCTTCACCCACGCGTCGGAGGCCGTCACCGGCTTGTCCTGCGCAGCCGCCATCCCGTGTCCGAGCAGCACGCACATCGCCGCCAGCACGCCCATCCGCATCAGCTTCGCCACGTTCCTCATCTCGACTCCCGTTCGACAGGCGCCGGCCCCCCCGGCGCGCGCCCTCTACTCTAACCCGCCAGTGCCGGACGCCGGGCAGGAAGTCGCACCGGCTGTCCTCGCCCCGGACTGCCCGGGCCGGCCGCTTCTGAACGACAATGGGCACGACCGATGAGCCAACCGAATCCGGCGCAGTTCTCGACCGCCCTCACCTGGGTAGGCCTCACGCTCCTGGCGTACCTCGTCTACCTCGTGGTGCAGCCGTTCCTGATGCCCCTCGGCTGGGCCTGCGTCATCGCGGTCATGCTCTACCCCGCCTTTGCCCGCCTCGCGGTGAAGCTGGGGCGTGGACGCGCCGCCGTGGTCGCCACGCTGGCCGCGGCGGTACTGCTCATCGCCCCGGCCATCGCCCTGACGAATGCCTTCGCGAGCGAGATGGTCGTCATTGCACAGACGCTGCAGGATGCCTTTACCGGCGGCAGCAGTTCGCCGTTCGACCAGATGTGGCAGGGGGTTATCGCCCGCATCCCGATCGCCGCGCGCATCGACGTGAGCTCCGTCGGCTCGAGCACGCTGCGCAGCACGGCGGCGTTCCTGATGTCGCAGTCGGGCGCCATCGTCACCAACATCGCGGTGTTCTTCGTCGACCTGGCCCTGGCGCTGTTCGCCACGTTCTTCCTGCTGCGCGATGGCGACACCATCATGCACGGCGTGCGCCGGTTGCTGCCGATGGCCCCGGCCACGCGCGAGGCCTTCATCCAGCGCACCGCCGACCTCATCGCGGCCGGGGTCACCTCGTCGGTGATCGTGGCCAGCCTCCAGGGCGCGCTCGGCGGCATCGCCTTCGCCCTGCTGGGGCTGTCGGCGCCGGTGTTCTGGGGAGTGGTGATGGCGCTGGCGTGCCTGCTGCCGTTCGGCGCGGGCGTGGTGTGGATCCCCGCCGCGATCTATCTGATGGCGACCGGCTCGATGACCAAGGGCAT
>CALQBJ020000032.1 GCA_943328785.2 Bifidobacterium breve | reverse complement strand
AGCCCGGAGCCAGGAGCCAGGACCCCCGAGCCCTGAGCCAGAGCCTCTCCTCTGCTGCCTTCGCCTTTCCGCTCTGGCACTCCCTGGTTTCCCGTAAGATTGAGCCGTCGGGTTTGCCCGAACTCGTTCTTCCGAAAGGAATACTTCCGTGCGACGTGCACTTTTCACTTTGACGGCCGTGGTCGCCGCGTTCGCTGCCAGTGCGTGCGGCGGCAGCCAGCCCGCGCAGCAGGCGCCGGCCACCACCGCAGCCCAGCCGAGCACTCCGGTCACCACCGACAAGAACGCCTACCCGGTTTTCGTCGACGCTGACGCCGGGGCCGACGCCTCGGTCCCAGCCGACCAGGGCGGCAAGGGCTTCACCGGTGACGGCTGGGATACCAATACCAGCTTCGACCTCATCGGCGATCCGCGCGCGGTGAAGGGCGGCGTCCTCAAGGAGTACGTCCTCGACTTCCCCGGCACGCTTCGCATGGAAGGGCCGGAGTCGAACTCGGCCCTGAACTACATGATCGGGCCGATGGTCTACGAGTCGCTGCTCACGATTCATCCGACCACGCTCGACTACATCCCCGTCCTCGCCACTCACTGGCAAGTCTCCGCCGACAAGACCACCTACCGCTTCCGCATCAACCCGAATGCCCGCTGGGCCGACGGCCAACCGGTCACGGCAGAGGACGTAGTGGCGAGCTGGGTGTTCAGGATGGACAAGGGGCTGCAGGACCCGAGCAACCAGATGACGTTCGGGAAGTTCGAGAAGCCGGTCGCCGAGAGCAAGTACATCGTCTCGGTGAAGAGCAAGGCGCTCAACTGGCGCAATTTCCTCTACTTCTCCGGCATGTCGATCTTCCCGGCCCATGTCCTGAAGACCGTCGACGGCGCCGGCTACCTCAAGGACTACAACTTCAAGCTGCTGCCCGGCTCCGGTGCCTACAAGGTGGAGGACGCCGATATCCAGAAGGGCAAGAGCGTCTCGATTCGCCGCCGCACCGACTACTGGGCTGAGAAGTACCGCCGCAACGTCGGCGTGAACAACTTCAACGAGATCCGCGAGACCGTCGTCCGCGACCAGAAGCTCGCCTTCGAGATGTTCAAGAAGGGCGACATCGACGACTACTACGTGAACGTCTCGCGTGAGTGGGTCGAGGAGATGAACTTCGACCGCGTCCAGCGCGGCCTCATCCAGAAACGCAAGATCTTCAACGATGCCCCGAGCGGCTTCGGCGGCCTCGCCTTCAACACCCGCAAGGCGCCCTTCGACGACCTTCGCGTGCGCAAGGCGCTGACGCTGCTGATGAATCGCGACGAGCTGATCAAGCGGCTGTTCTTCAACGAATACGTGCCGCTGCATTCCTACTACGCGGGCGGCATCTACGAGAACCCGAACAACCCGAAGAACCTCTACAACCAGCAGGAGGCGCTCGCGCTGCTCGCCGAGGCCGGCTGGAAGGACCGCGACGCGCAGGGCCGGCTCGTGAAGAACGGCCAGCCGCTCACCCTCGAACTGCTCTACGGCAACAAGGGGAACGAGACCTGGATGACGGTGTACCAGGAGGATCTGCGCAAGGTCGGCATTGCGCTGAACCTCCGGCTCGTCACGCCGGAAACGCTGTTCAAGCTGGTGATGGACCGCAACTTCGGCATGGTCAGCATGGCCTGGGGCGCGCTGCTCTTCCCGAATCCGGAAACCTCGTTCGGCTCTGAACTCGCCGACCAGAACTCCAACAACAACATCACCGGTTTCAAGAATGCGCGGGTTGACGAACTGCTGAAGCAGTACGACGTCGAGTACGACCAGAAGAAGCGCGTCGCGCTCATCCAGGAAGTCGACGGCATCGTCGCCAGCCAGTACCACTACCTCCTCAGCTGGGACGCGCCGTTCCATCGCATCGCCTTCTGGAACAAGTTCGGGATGCCTCCCGGCTACCTGACGCGGGTCGGCGACTACCGCGACATTCCGTCGCTCTGGTGGATCGACCCCGAGAAGGAGGCCGGGCTGCGCAAGGCCATGGGCGACAACTCGGCCACGCTCCCGGTCGGCGACACCGAAGTGCGCTACTGGCCGCAGTACGGCGAGCGTGAGAAGGCGGCGGCCACCGCGAAATGACGGCGTACTTCATCCGCCGGTTCCTCCTGATCATCCCGACCTTCATCGGCATCACGATGGCGGTCTTCGTGGTGATGCAGTTCGTCCCGGGCGGTCCGGTTGAACGGCAGATCATGCGCTACCAGATGGCGGCGATGACCGAGGGCGGCGGCGGTGGCGGCATCTCGGTCAGCGGCCGCGGCAGCAACGCGCTGCCCGAGGAGCAGATCGAGGAGATCCGGCGCTACTACGGCTTCGACAAGCCGGTGTACGTGCGCTACGGCAAGTGGCTGTGGAACGTGCTGCACCTCGACCTCGGCACCTCCTACATCTACCAGGACCCGGTGTGGGACGTGATCAAGTCGCGCTTCCCCATCTCGATCTTTCTGGGGCTGACCGGCTTCGTCCTCAGCTACCTGGTGTGCATCCCGCTCGGCGTGATGAAGGCGGTGCGGCACGGGTCGCGCTTCGACTTCTTCACCAGCGTCCTCGTGTTCCTCGGCTACGCGGTTCCGGGATGGGCGCTCGGTACCGCACTGCTGGTGCTGTTCGGCGGCGGCAGTTTCTGGGCGCTGTTCCCGCTCGGCGGCTTCCGGCCCGACAACTGGGAGTACCTGAGCACGTGGGGCAAGATTACCGGGCAGCTGTATCACATGGCGCTGCCGGTGTTCTGCTACATGGTCGGTGCATTCGCCACCGAAACCATCCTCACGAAGAACTCGCTGATGGAGAATCTCGGCCAGGACTACGTGCGGACGGCGTTCGCGAAGGGGCTCAGTGAGCGGCGCGTCATCTTCGTGCATGCGCTCCGCAACTCGCTCATTCCGCTCGTCACCGGACTCGGAAACGCCATCAGCCTGATTCTCGCCGGCTCGTTCCTCATCGAACGAGTCTTCAACATCGACGGCATGGGTTACCTCGGCTACACCGCCATCCTGCAGCGCGATTACCCGGTGGCGCTCGGCATCCTCGTCATCGGCAGCCTGCTGATGCTCGTCGGTAACATCCTCTCCGACATCATCTACGCGCTGGTTGATCCGCGCATCCGCTTCCAATGAGCCAGTCCGAGTCGATTCTCACGAAGCGCCTGAAGAAATTCCGGCGCCTGAAGCGGGGCTACTACTCGTTCCTGCTCGTGATGGGTGCGTATCTGCTCTCGTTCGCCCTGCCGCTCATCGCCAACAACAAGGCGCTGGTGGTGCACTACAACGGCAGCTACTTCTTCCCCATCTCGTCGTACCACGCAGCCACCGAGTTCGGCGTGCAGGCGATCGGCGAAGCCGACTACCGCCAGATCAAGCAACAGTTCGCCGCGCAGGATGCGGGCAACTGGGTGCTGTTGCCGCTCTATCCGTTCGGCCCGAACGAAGCGCTGCTCGACGACTCCGGCAGCCCGCCGAATTCGCCGTCGTGGTCGCACCTGATGGGGACCGACGACCGCGGCCGCGACGTCCTGGTCCGCCTCGCCTACGGCTTCAACATCTCGATGACGTTCGCGATTGTGGTAACGCTGGTCGGCGAAGGGCTTGGCATCGCCATCGGCGCCATGCTCGGCTACTTCGGCGGCAGGCTCGACATGCTCGGACAGCGCGGCATCGAGATCTGGTCGTCGCTGCCGTTCCTCTACACCATCATCATCATCAGCTCCGTGGTGGTGCCCGTGTACCTGCCTGGGCATTCGCAGTTGATGCAGCCGTCGTTCTGGCTGCTGGTCGTCATCCTTTCGGCCTTCAACTGGATGGGCATCACCTACTATGTGCGCGGCGAGTTCTACCGCGAGAAGGTCAAGGACTACGTCGGCGCCGCGATGACCGCCGGGGTATCCGACGCGGGGATCATCTTCAATCACATCCTGCCGAACGCGCTGACCCCGGTCGTCTCGTTCGCCCCGTTCGTCATCGTCGCGAACATCGGCTCGCTGGTCGCGCTCGACTTTCTCGGCTTCGGCCTGCCGGCGCCGACGCCGAGTTGGGGCGAGTTGATCGGACAGGGGATGGAGAACCTGTCCAAGTGGTGGCTGGTGTTCTATCCGAACGGCATCCTGTTCGTGACGCTGCTGCTCGTAGTGTTCATCGGCGAGGCGGTGCGCGAAGCCTTCGACCCGCGGGAGTATTCACGCCTCCGATGACCCAGCCGACTTCGCCAGCCACGCTCCTCTCCATTCGCGGACTGCGCACGTACTTCGACACCGAAGCCGGTGTGGCAAAGGCCGTCGACGGCGTCGACCTCGACATCCGCGCCGGCGAAGTGCTCGGTCTCGTCGGCGAGTCGGGTTCCGGGAAGAGCGTCACCGCACTTAGCGTGCTGCGACTCATCCCGACGCCGCCAGGCCGCATCGTCGGCGGCGAGATCCAGTTCAAGGGGCGCAACCTGCTCGGGCTGTCGTGGGAAGAGATCCGCAAGGTCCGCGGCAGCGAGATCAGCATGATCTTCCAGGAGCCGATGACCTCGCTCAACCCGGTATTCACCATCGGGATGCAGGTCACCGAAGTGATCCTGCAGCACGAGGCGGTGTCGAAGGAAGAAGCGAACCGCAGGGCCGTCGCCATCCTCACCGAGGTCGGCATCCCAGACGCAGCGCGGCGCATGACGCAGTATCCGCATCACATGTCGGGCGGCATGCGGCAGCGCGTGATGATCGCCATGGCGCTGGTGCTGAACCCGGATCTGCTGATCGCCGACGAACCGACCACCGCCCTCGACGTCACCATCCAGGCGCAGATCCTCGACCTGATGCTGGAACTGAAGGAGCGGCGCCCGGGGGCGGCCATCCTGATGATTACGCACAACCTGTCAGTGGTCGCCGAAACCTGCGACCGCGTGGCGGTGATGTACGGCGGCAAGATTCAGGAAGTGGCGCCGGTAACGCGGCTCTTCGAGAACCCGCTGCACCCCTACACGCAGGGGCTGCTCGGCTCGATTCCGCGCGTCGACGGCGCGCGCGCCAGACGCCTCAACGTCATTCCCGGCACGGTGCCGAGCATCCTCGACATGCCGGCCGGCTGCAAGTTCGTCACGCGCTGCCCGCACCGCTTCGAGCCGTGCCCCGATCAGGAACCGCCTCTCATCGAGATGGAGCCGGACCACTTCGTCCGCTGCCACCTCTACCCACGCTGACATGCGCACACCGCAGGACGTGATCCTCGAAGTCCAGAACCTGAGCGTGCGTTTCCCGATTACGGGCGGCGTGCTGCTGCGCCGCGTCGGCGAGGTGCGCGCGGTCGACAATGTCTCGTTCTCCATCGGCCGCGGCGAAACGCTCGGCCTCGTCGGCGAGTCGGGCTGCGGCAAGACGACGGTGGGGCGCGCGGTGGTGAACATCCTCGGCGCCATGGCCTACGGGGTCGAGGTGTCGGGCAAGATCCTCTATCACGCGGCGGGCGGCACGGTCGACCTGGCGGCGCTCGGACGGTCGGCGATGCGGCCGTACCGCTCCGAGATCCAGATGGTCTTCCAGGATCCGTACGCGTCGCTCAACCCGCGCAAGACGGTGAACCAGATCGTCGGCGAGCCGCTCGCCATCCACTCCAAGGCATCGAAGAGCGAGCAGACCGATCGAGTGGCGTGGCTGCTGCAGAAGGTCGGACTGTCGGCCGAGCAGGGCAACCGCTATCCGCACGAGTTCTCGGGTGGTCAGCGGCAGCGCATCGGCATCGCCCGCGCCCTCGGCACGAATCCGAAGCTGGTGATCGCCGACGAACCGGTCAGCGCGCTCGACGTCTCGGTGCAGGCACAGGTGATCAACCTGATGCAGGACCTGCAGGAGGAGTTCGGGCTCTCCTACCTGTTCATCGCGCACGACCTCTCGGTCGTGCGGCACATCTCGAACCGCATTGCCGTGATGTATCTCGGCCACATCGTCGAGACCGGCGACGCCGACACCATCTACCGGTCGCCGCTGCACCCGTACTCGCGGGCGCTGCTCGCGTCGGCGCCACGTCCCGACCCGAGTGCGCGACGCACGCGGCAGGCGAAGCTGGTGGGCGACATCCCGTCGCCGATCAACAAGCCGTCGGGCTGCCCGTTCCGCACGCGCTGCCCCATTGCACGCGAGAGCTGCGCGGACGGCGTACCGCCACTCGAACTGCGCGACGGTCGCTACGTCGCGTGTCCGTATTCGGAGTAGACACGGGCGGCGGGAGGGGCGGGAAGGCTGGGAAGGCCAGGAGGGTCTGGAAGGTCAGGCTGGGCCGTCTGCGGTCTCGAGCCTGGCGCGGAGCGCCGTAAGGCGCTCGAAACGGCGGGCGAGTCCGTAGGCCGCGTGGGACTGCGGCCGTCCGACCAGACCTTCCCGACCCTCCCTTCGTTGCGCGTCGTCTACCCTATCCTCCTGTGTCATGATCACGCGGCGTCTATGACTTCGTACCCACCAACCCGCGCCGACGCCGTGGTAGACACCATCCACGGCGTCCCCGTGCGCGATCCCTACCGCTGGCTCGAAGACGAGCAGAGCGCGGAGGTGCAGACATGGATGCGGGCACAGGACGAACTCACGCGCGCCGAACTCGCGCGGTTGCCGGGCCTCGAGCACCTGCGTGCGCGGCTCAGGGAACTCTTCTACTACGACGCCATCAGCGCACCGGCGCACCGGCAGGGGCGTTTCTTCTACACCCGCAAGCACGCCGACCGCGAGAAGGCCATCGTCTACTGGAAACAGGGTGAGGACGGCGCAGAACAGGTGCTGTTCGACCCGAACACCTGGAGCGTTGACGGCACGAAGGGACTCGGCGGTTGGTGGCCCAGCCGTGACGGCCGATTCGTTGCCTACGCGGTGAAGGAGAACAACTCCGACGAGACGGTCACGATGGTCCGCGACGTGGCTGCGGGAACCGATCTGCCTGACGTGGTCGCCGGCACGAAGTACTCGGGCGCGTCGTGGATGCCGGACAGCAGCGGCTTCTACTACACGCAGGTGCCGCCCGTTGGCGGTGACGTCACCATCGCTGAGCGGCCCGGCTTTGCTGCGGTGAAGTTCCACGCGCTCGGCGATGACCCGTCCGGGGACACGGTCGTCTACCCGCCCACACGCAACCCGAAGACCTTCCTCGGTGTCTCCATCTCGCGCGATGGGCACTGGCTGGTGGTGACAATCCAGCACGGCTGGAATTACTCGGATGTGTTCATCCGAGATGCAAGAACGCCGGATTCGCCGTGGCAAACGCTCGTGGAGGGCGTCCACGCGAATTTCGGCGTTGACGTCTGGCAGGACCGGCTCTATGTCAGAACCGACGACGGCGCACCGCGTTACCGGGTGTTCCGGGTTGACCCCGGCGCACTCGACCGTGCGGACTGGGCGGAGATCGTTCCCGAGTCCGATGCCACGCTCACCGGAGTGACGATCGTCGGTCACCATCTGGCCTGCACCTACCTGCGCAACGCGGCAACCGAGATCGACTTGAGGACGCTCGACGGCCTGTTCGTGCGTCGCGTGGGATTGCCGCCGCTCGGCACCTCGGCCGGCATCTACGGGAACCCGGACGAAGACACCGGCTACTTCGCGTACACGTCATTCACCGAGCCGCAGGTGATCTACAGGACGTCCATTGCCACGGGTGCGGTCACCGAGTGGGCGCGCATATCGCTGCCAGTCGACACCTCCACGGTGCGCGCTGAGCAGGTGTGGTACCCGTCGAAGGACGGCACGCGCATCTCGATGTTCCTGCTCTACAAGGCGGGGACGGAGCGGGACGGCACGAACCCCACGATTCTGTACGGCTACGGCGGCTTCAACGTGAACATGACCCCGTCGTTTGCCGGGTCGCGTGCGGTGTGGCTCGAGCGCGGCGGCGTGTACGCCATCCCGAACCTGCGGGGCGGCGGAGAGTACGGCGAACAGTGGCACCGCGACGGCATGCTGCTGAAGAAGCAGCACGTGTTCGACGACTTCATGGCCGCCGCCGACTATCTCGTGGTCGAAGGGTGGACCTCACGCGAACATCTCGCGATCTCGGGGGGCTCGAATGGCGGCCTGCTGGTGGGTGCGGCGCTCACGCAGCGACCGGACATCTGCAAGGCCGTGGTCTGCGCCGTCCCGCTGCTCGACATGCTGCGCTATCACCTGAGCGGCTCTGGGAAGACCTGGATTCCGGAGTACGGGTCGGCCGACGATCCTGAGCAGTTCGCGGCGCTCCACGCCTACTCGCCGTGCCGCGTGGCCGTGGACGCCGGACCATGCGCCTACCCGGCCGTGCTGTTCGACTCGGCTGACCACGACGACCGTGTGGACCCGCTGCATGCGCGCAAGCTGGCTGCGGCGCTTCAGGTGAACCAGTCCGCGTCTGCGCCGATCCTGCTGCGTATCGAGCGCAACGCCGGGCACGGCGGGGCCGACATGGTCAAGCAGATGGTGGAGAAGGTCGCCGACCAACTCGCATTCCTGGCGCACGAACTGCGCAGCCACGGTGAGCAGGCCGACGCGCCAGTCGCCTCAACGTCGGCTGGCGAGCCGCTGGCACCATCATCCTGAACTGCGTCGTTCGCATTCCGCTCGGGCCCGGTTCGGCGCTCGGCACGGCCCTTTGGGTGCTCTTCGGCGGAGGCAGTTTCTGGGATCTGTGTTCTTCCGGACTGGCAGCCCGAGATCCCCGAGGCCGTGCCGCCACTCGAACTGCGCGACGGCCGCTACGTTGCGTGTCCGTACTCCGAGTTAGGGCAAGGTCCGGCTGAAGCCGGACACTACGAAAGCCAACGCACGCCGTGATAGCGCCTTACGGCGTAGTGTCCGGCTTTAGCCGGACCGTCAGGCGCGCTGCGGAAGGGCGTCGGGGACGACATGGGCGAGGTGCGGCACGACGGCCAGCACCTCAGCGCCAAGGAAGACGTAGGCCACCCACACCGCGTCGGCCAGCAGCAAGTGCAGCAGTTGCAGCCACACCGGCGCCAGCAGCAGCACGTTCGCCGCACCGGCCACGAGCTGCGCCACGAGCAGCCACGTCAGCAGGCGGGCCAGCGACTTCGGGCGCGCTGCGCCGTTGGCAATCTGCCAGACGCTCGTCATGAGGTAGAGCGCGACCATCACCGCGAGGATGGGATGGATGGTGCGGAGCCTGATGAGGAAGTGCGAGGTGGTCGAGAGGTCGGCGCTCAGCCCTTCCGCCAGTGTGCCCGACGGGAAGAGCGTGTCGCCGAGCGCCGTGACGGCACCGGCGACGCTGACCAGCAGCAGCGCCCCGGCACCGAGCAGCAGGCGATTACGCGCCTGGCGCGAAGCGGACGGTGCGAGTGCGGCGCCACCCGAGGCCCAGAACACACTGAGCGTGAGCGCCGCCAGCAGCAGGAACGTGTTCAGCAGGTGGGCGGCCACGGCGAAGGCGCGTGCGGCGCTGGCGTCGTTGGCCACCAACTGGAAGAGGACGAGGCCGGCGCCGAGCGCCGCTTCAGACAGCATGAACCCGAGCGAGAGGTTCGCACCGAGCCGCAACGGGTGGCCGGGCGGCGTGAGACGCCGCGCCCAGAAGAACAGCACCACCACCGCGATCAGCGCGAGGCCGCTCGTGGCGCGGTGCGAGAACTCGATGATCATCTCGAGCGTCTGCGGACGGACGAACACCTCACCGTTGCAGAGGGGCCAATGTGCGCCGCAGCCGGCGCCAGATCCGGTGGCGCGCACGTACGCGCCCCACGCGATCACCGCCAGATTGTAGAAGAGGACAGCCCAGGCATACCTGGCGAGACGAGCCATGGGATCGATCCTAGATCAGGCGTGCCCCATCAGTCCGGCCGCAATCTCGTCGATCTGCAGCGAGTGCCGCATCTCGTGTCCACCGATGATGGCAATCCACTGGTAGCCATCGAGCGGGCCGAGCGCCGGGTGCGGCTGGGTCACCTTCGACAGGTCGCGCCCTTCGGCCTCGCTGAGCACCGCCAGCAGTTCCTCGCGCGAGCTCTCGAGCGACTCCAGCGCCGTCTCGACGCTGATGGTTCCGGTCGGCTGAATCCGGTCGGGCGCCGTGATCCGCCGCGTCCGGTTCTTCAGGAAATCGCGGTCGAGCGCCGTCAGTGCGGCCGGCTCGTCCACCGCCGGCGCCTCCTGGATGAGCGCCCGCACCCGCATCAGTGCCCCCCGCTCGACGATCGACAGGTGCTCGAGCACCTCGGCCACCGACCAGCGATCGGGGGCCGGCTTTACCGTCCGCAGTGATTCGGGCACCCGTTCGACCGACGCGCGGAGCATCCGGCGGTCAGCATTGAGGGCCGTGCGAAGGGTCGCGATGGACGATGGCGCATTCATGGGAAGACGTCCTCAGTGTGAAGAAGGCTACTCGTGCCGTCCCATCGCCGACTCGTGCTTCGTGTCGCGCATCGACGCGTAGACCAGCAGCGACGCGGCGATGACCGCGGTCAGGTAGAAGTAGAACCAGGTTTCGTGGCCGATCGACTTGAACCAGAGCGCGATCGACTCGGCGGTGCCGCCGAAGATGGAGACCGTGACGGCATACGGCAGGCCGACGCCGGTGGCGCGCACGTGCGTGGGGAACAACTCGGCCTTCACCACCGCATTGATCGACGTGTAGCCCGCCACGATCAGCCAGGCCGCCGAGATCAGCAGGAACGCCACGAAGCCGCTCTTCGTCGCCTGCAGCGTAAACAGCAGCGGGATGGTGAACAGCGTGCCAGTGACCCCGAACCAGATCAGCAGCGGCTTGCGCCCGATGCGGTCCGAGATGGCGCCGTAGATCGGCTGCAGGATCAGCGCGAAGACGAGCGACCCGCCCGTCACCAGCGTCGTCTGGTTGTCGGTGAGCCCCACCGACAGCTTCAGGAACTTCTGCATGTAGGTCGTGTAGGTGTAGAAGGCCGTTGTGCCGCCCATCGTGAGCCCCACCACCACCAGCACCTCGCGCGGGTAGCGCATCAGCGCCTTCAGCGAACTCTCGCGGCGCGGGCCGCGCTTCTTCGCCGCCACGAAGTCGTCGGTCTCGTGCAGGTTGCGCCGCATGGCGAGGGCCACCAGCGCCAGCAGCGCCCCGATGGCGAACGGAATGCGCCAGCCCCACGCCCTCAATTGCTCGGGAGTGAGGAAGACCTGCTGCAGCAGCATCAGGACGACGATGGCGCAGAGTTGACCGCCGATGAGGGTGACGTACTGGAAGCTCGAGTAGAAGCCGCGGTGTTTCTCGTCGGCGACTTCACTGAGGTAGGTGGCGCTGGTGCCGTATTCGCCACCAAGGCTCAGCCCCTGCAGCAGTCGCGCCAGACCGAGCATGACCGGTGCCGCGACACCGATCGACGCATAGGTCGGCGTCACCGCGATCATGAGCGAACCGAAGCACATGAGCAGCACCGAGATCATGAGCGAGCGGCGACGTCCCTGCGAATCGGCGAGATGCCCGAAGAGCCAGCCGCCAATCGGGCGCACGACGAAGCCGATCGCGAAAAGGATGGCCGCGTTCAGTTGCTGGACGACCGGGTCCGTGCCGGGAAAGAACGAGCTGGCGAAGTAGAGCGCGAACGCGGAGTAGGCGTAGAAGTCGTACCACTCGACGAGGTTGCCGATGGAGCCGACGAAAATCGCCCCCACCCGCCGGCGCACGTCCACGAAGTGCAGTTCGCCGTCGTCGTCTGCTGCTGTCATCGCCGCACTCGTGTCCACGCGCAGTCTCCAATCCAGATTTGCCGGCGCCATCTTACCGTGGGCGGACGGGTCGCGTGACCGGCGCAAAAGAAAAGGGCGGTCCCCGGTAAGGAGACCGCCCTTGCTGTCGTCTGTGCTGCCTGTCGTAGTGTCCGCCTTCAGGCGGACCTGGAAACCCGGCTGAAGCCGGGCACCACAGCTACAGCAGAACTACGCGCAACCGCTCGTGTTGCCGCAGTTCATGCACTTGTAGCAGGCGCCGCTGCGGATCATGATCGAGCCGCAGGTGGAGCACGGCGGTGCATCTTCCTGGTTCTGGATCGTCGAGAACGGCGTCGCCGTCGCGGCGGTCACCGGGGCCGGAGCCGACGCTGCCGGAGCACCGGCCGCAGCCGTTGCGGCCGACGCGGCTGTCGACGCGGCCTTGATCTCGTCCAGATCGCGTCCGTTCACGCCGGCGTGGAACTGCGCCTCCGGCGAGAGGAACTTCGACGCGAGCCAGCGGAAGATGTAGTCGACGATCGACTTGGCAAACCGGATTTCCGGGTTGCGCGTCATGCCGCTCGGTTCGAAGCGCACGTGGCTGAACTTGTCGACGAGCGAGGCCAGCGGCACGCCGTACTGCAGGGCGTAGGAGATGGCCTGCGCGAACGCGTCGGCGAAGCCCGAAATCGTCGAGCCTTCCTTCGCCATCACCAGGAAGATTTCTCCCGGCTGGCCGTCCTCGAAGAGGCCGACCGTGATGTAGCCCTCGTGCCCCTGGATGTCGAACTTGTGCGTCAGCGCGTGACGCTCATCCGGCAGTTTGCGACGGATGGGCTGCGTGACCAGCGCCGCGGCCGCCTGCGACACCGTGTTGCTCGGCGACGACTTCGAGGTATTCAACGGCTGCGTGCGCTTGCTGCCGTCACGGTAGATCGAGATCGCCTTGGCGCCGATCTTCCACGACTGGACGTACGCCTGCATGATGTCGTCGACCGTCGCATCCTTCGGGACGTTCACGGTCTTGCTGATCGCGCCCGAGATGAACGGCTGCGTGGCGCCCATCATCTTGATGTGGCCCATGTACTGGATGGAGCGCTGCCCCTTGGCCGCCTTGAAGGCGCAGTCGAACACCGGCAGGTGCGCGTCCTTCAGTTCGGGTGCGCCCTCGATCGTCTCGTGCTGATCGATGTAGTCGATGATCGCGTCCACCTGCGGTTGGGTATAACCGAGCTTGCGGAGCGCCATCGGGACCGTCTGGTTGACGATCTTCATCATGCCGCCGCCGACGAGCTTCTTGTACTTCACCAGCGCGATGTCGGGCTCGACGCCCGTGGTGTCGCAGTCCATCATGAAGCCGATGGTGCCGGTCGGCGCGAGGACGGTGGCCTGCGCGTTGCGGTACCCGTGCTGTTCGCCCAGTTCCACCGCCTCGTCCCACGAGGTCTTCGCCGCAGCGTAGAGATCGGTCGGGACGTTGCGCGCATTGACGTCGCGCATCGAGTCGCGGTGCTTGCGCATGACGCGCAGGAACGGCTCGCGGTTGTTCTCGTAGCCGGCGAACGGACCGCCGTGGTCGCGCGCGATGCGCGACGACTGGGCATAGGCCTCGCCAGTCATCAGGGCCGTCAGCGCCGCGGCGTAGTCGCGGCCGGTGTCGCTGTCGTAGGGCAGGCCGCGCGACATGAGCAGCGCGCCGAGGTTGGCGTAGCCGAGACCGAGCGGACGGTAGGCGTGGCTGTTCTTGCCGATGTCCGCTGACGGATAGCTCGCGTTGTCGACGATGATCTCCTGCGCGGTGATGAGCGTGCGGATGGCCGCCTTGTACGCCACCGTGTCGAACTCACCGTCATCCTTGACGAGCTTCATCAGGTTGATCGACGCCAGGTTGCAGGCCGAGTCGTTCAGGAACATGTACTCGGAGCACGGGTTGCTGCCGTGGATCCGGTCCGTGTTCGGGCAGGTGTGCCACTCGTTGATCGTGGTGTCGAACTGCATGCCCGGGTCGCCGCACACGTGCGTGCCCTCGGAGATGAGCCGCATCAGGTCGGCCGCACGATAGGTGTCGACGACCGCGCCGTCGCGGACCGCGTGGGTATCCCAGGTGGAATCGTCGAGCACCGCACGCATGAACTCGTCGGTCACGCGCACGCTGTTGTTCGAGTTCTGGAAGAACACCGAGCCGTAGGCGGTGCCGGTGAACGAGCCGTCATAGCCGGCATCGATGAGCGCCCAGGCCTTCTTCTCTTCCTCGACCTTGCAGTTGATGAAGTCGACGATATCTGGATGGTCGGCGTTGAGGATGACCATCTTGGCGGCGCGACGCGTCTTGCCGCCCGACTTGATGACGCCGGCGAAGGCGTCGTAGCCCTTCATGAACGACACCGGGCCGGAGGCCGTGCCGCCGCCCGCGAGCAGTTCCTTCGAGGAACGGATCGGGGAGAGGTTGGTGCCCGTGCCGGAGCCGAACTTGAACAGCATGCCCTCGGTGCGGGCCAGCGTCAGGATCGAGTCCATCGTGTCCTGCACCGAGTTGATGAAGCAGGCCGAGCACTGGGGCTGCGTCTCGAAGCCACAGTTGAACCAGACCGGGCTGTTAAAGGCCGCCTTCTGGTAGACGAGGATGTGCTTCAGGTCGTCGCTGAACGCCTGCAGGTCTTCGTCGGTCGCGAAGTACTTGTGTGCGCGCGCCCACTCGGTGATGGTCGTCACCACGCGGCCGATGAGCTGCTTGACGCTGCGCTCGCGCTCGGGCGTGTCGATCTGGCCGCGGAAGTATTTCGACACCACGATGTTCGTGGCCTGCTGCGACCACGCCTTCGGGATCTCGACGTCGCGCTGCTCGAAGACGACCTCCCCCTTTTCATTGCCGATCACCGCAGCGCGCAGCTCCCACTCGACCTCGTCGAACGGGTCCACGCCGGCTTCGGTGAAGAAGCGGGGGAATGCCAGGCCTGGTGCCGCGGCGGCACCCTTCTTGGCCTTGGGCTTGTCGGATTCGAGGAAGGGCGCCGCTGACGACGACCCACTCGACTCCACTGTGTGCTGACCGGCTGCGACAGCCTGGTAGGCAGCGCCTTCTTTCATAGTCCTGCTCCGTTTGCTCCGGGTGGCCCCGAATCAAGCAATCGAGCACCCCTGCCCAGGGGGTCCGATCGACTTGGTCTTATAAAAAGGTGAAGCTGCGGTGTTGACCGAATCGGCTTCGCGAACCTTCAGCAAAAAGCGTCCGCTCCGGGAAGCTTGAAGGCTCCCGTTTGCGCTCGTCTCTCCTCTTGCGTCAGGGGTTTCAATATGCGCCCGCGTTACCTGGTTGTCAAGGGACGATCTACCACATGTAGTGCTTTTCTTTTAGGGCAGTCGCAATATGTGGACATGTATGGAAAACCAGTGATCCCGCATAATCCCCAGGATTCGGGGCCGAAAGGACAGAGGGGGCGGGAGGCGGTCTGTTCGACCGCCTCCCCCGGCACTGGCAGAGGTGATGGAAGGCTATGTGCCCTCCCGCAGAATGCAGGAGGAACGAGGTTGACCTTCCTCAGAGCAATGGCAGTGCCACGCTCAGGTGCCTCACTTTCGGCCTGAATCCGATGACGTGTCCGGCCCGCTCATCGACAGTGTGTCGGTCTGCTGGACGACTGGGTTGCACGGTGGGTAAGAAATGACATCCTGCCGGCCACAACAGGTTCAGGAGCGGCGCGACTGGAGACTAACGGCCGGGGAGCTGGGCGGCCAGTGCGGCCGCCTTGTCGGCCAGGTTGGTGGCGAACATCAGGTTCCGTGTCCGCACGGCCTCTTCGGCCTGCGTCGCGAAGCGCTTCGCCATCTCGTACTGGTTGCGGGCGTCGGGATTGAGGGCCTGGTAGTTCACGCGATTCAAGTCGTTGCGCGCCTGTGCGACCAGGATGCGGATGCGCCGCTCCACTTCGCCCTCGCGCTGCGTCGGCGTGGTCTGGAGTGTGGTCGGCGGCGCCTTTGGTCCATCCTCGGCCGGCTTCGGCGTCTCGGCCACTACAGGGTCGCCCTTCGGCGGTTCCTGGCGGGGCGAGTCCTGACGGGGAGGCTGTGCCGGACGCGAGCGGACGTTGGTGTGCGGTTCCTCTGGCAGCACGACGACCGGAAGCGGCTCTGGCTCGACCACCTCCACGACGCGCGGCGGCGGCTCCGGCATTTCGAGCGGCGGCAGTTCCACGACAGTGCTGGCCGCGGCGTGCGCGCAGGAGACGAGGGTGACGCTGGCCAGGGCCACCGCGCCGAGCTGCAGGATCACCAGGGGACGCCGGTGTCCGGCGCCGTGAACCTGCCCTCCCGCCTTCGTGCGTCCGTGCATGGCGCTTCTCACTAGGCCTGCGGCAACAGCACGGTAAACGTCGTGCCCTTACCCGGAGTTGACTGTACTTCAATCTCGCCGTCGTGCATCTGGACGGTACGGTAGACCATCGACAGTCCGATGCCACTGCCCCGCTCCTTGGTGGTGAAGTAGAGGTCGAAGATCCGCTGCAGATGCTCGGGCTTGATGCCGACGCCGGTGTCCGACACCGTCACCTTTACCCTGCGCCCGCGCGCCGGCTCGCAGCCAAGCCGCAGCGTGCCGCCGTCAGGCATCGCCTGGCAGGCGTTCAGGGCCAGGTTCATGAGCGCCTGACGCAGCATCGACGGATCGCCGTTCACCTCGGGCGCCGAGCTCGCTTCCACCACGATGTGCACCCCGCGCTGCTCGGCTTCCGGCGTGACGACCGGCACCACGTCGCCGATGAGGTCGCCGAGGTCGACCGGTTGCAGCTTCAGGTCCTCTGGGCGCGTGAACTTCAGGAACCCCTGCACCACTTCGTCGAGCCGGCGAATCTCGCGTGCGATCACCTCGATATGCTGCAGCGCCGCGGGCGGCGGCCCGGTGACCGGCGTCTCGATACCAAGCGGGCCACGCCCCGCGCCTCGTGCGGAAGCCAGCGCCGACGGCGCCACGTGCTGCCGCAGCAGTTCGAGGTGAATCATCATCGCGTTGAGCGGATTCTTCACTTCGTGCGCGACGCCGGCCGAGAGACGGCCGAGCGCGGCGAGCTTGCGCGAATAGCGAATCGTCGACTCCACCTGCCCGAGATACTCGACATTGCGTCCGATCAGCATCACGCCCACGAGCCCGCCCGCCGCATCGTTCACCGGATGGGCGAGCAGCAACCGTTCGCCGGTCTCGCCCTTCAGGTCGGCAAAGGTGGCGGACGTTGGCCCGCGCGACTGGCGTGTGCTGAGCGTATCCTCGGCAATGCGTCGCAGCGGATGATCCGCCGCGACGAGCGCGTCCAGCGCGGCACCGACCGCCGCCGACGGCACCAGCACGCGCATCGCCGGGTTGGCGAACAGCAGCCGACCGTCAGGGCCGACAATCGCCACCGCATCCTCGAGGTGCTCCACCGCCGACTCGAGATGCGCCACCTGCCCGGCCATCTGCGATCGGTCCGCGGCTAGCTGCGCGCTGACGGTGTTGAAGAACGTCCCGAGTTCGCCGAACTCGTCGGCCTGCGGCAGATCGAGCTGCACGCCGGCCTCGCCCTTGCCGAGACGCGTGAGGCCGCTTCTGATCACGTGAATGGGCCGCAGCAGCAACTGCGCGAGGACCGTGGCACCGAACACCGCCATGCCCAGCGCCAGCAGCGCCGTGACGATGGCGGGGCCGAGCGATCGATTCAGGTCGCGCCGGATCAACAGTGTCGAGACGCCGATGTGGATCGACCCGATCGGTCGGTCGTCGAGCAGCAGTGGCTCCGCGAAGTCGAGATTGCGCCCCTGGTCACGATAGATCGCGCTGAGTTGATAGAAGGAGGGGCGCGTCAGCAGTTCGCCGAGATCGGCGGCCACCGGCACCGGTTGCCCCTCCTGCGACGGATCCGCATGCGCCACCGCCACGCCCTGCGCATCGACGATGGCGGCAAACGTGACGTTGTTGTCGTAGAGGCTCGCCTCGAGCAGCGACCGGAGTCCGGTGTCGGCGCGCAGGGCCGCGTACGCCTCAGGCTGGTCGGCCACCACCTCACGCGCGCGGTGATAGATGGCATTCGCCAGCAACTCAGCGCGGGCGCTGCTCTCGTCGAGGCTCACCTGCGCCAGACGCGCCAGGTGCATCAGGCTCAGCACGACCACGACGGCCCCGACAATGATCGTGACGCCGAGGACCTGCTTCCCCTTGATGCCCAGACGCATGGTGTGATCCTACCCGGTCTGCCCGCATCAGTCGTCGGTCCGCTTGGGACGCAGCCGCAGCTTGTTCAGCTTGTTGTGCAGCGTCTTCAGGCTGATGCCGAGGATCTCGGCCGCCCGCGTCTTGTTGTCGCGGGTGTGCTCGAGCGTCATCATGATCAGCCGGCGCTCGGCTTCCTCGACGGTCGTGCCCGGCGCCAGCGCCACCTGCGGCTGGTGCTGCGGCAGCGGCTCGTTCAGCAGTGACGGCGGCAACTGCCGCGGCTCGATGAACGGCCCCTGCGAGAGGATGGTCGCCCGCTCGATGACGTTGCGCAGTTCGCGCACGTTGCCCGGCCAGTTGTACTGCTCCAGTATCCGCATCGTCTGGTGGTCCACGCCGGCCACCGACTTCTGGTTGCGCAGGTTGAACTCGGTGACGAAGGCCTGGATGAGCAGCGGCAGATCGTCCTTGCGCTGGCGCAGTGGCGGCAGCGCCAGCGCGAAGACATTGAGACGATAGAAGAGGTCCTCGCGCAGCCTCCCCTTCGCCACAGCATCGATCGGGTCGATGTTCGTGGCGGCGATGACGCGCACGTCCACCGACTGCTCGTTGCGTCCGCCGAGGCGGCGGAAGCGCCGCTCCTGCAGCACGCGCAGCAGTTTCACCTGCGTCGACGGTGTCATCTCGCCGATCTCGTCGAGAAAGAGCGTGCCGCGGTCCGCCAGCTCGAAGCACCCCTGGCGCCGGTCCGAGGCGCCGGTGAACGCGCCCTTCTCGTGCCCGAAGATTTCACTCTCGAGCAGCGTCTCCGGGATGGCGGCGCAGTTGATCGCCACGAATGGGAACGCGGCCCGTGGACTGAGCTGATGGATGGTCTGCGCGACCAACTCCTTGCCCGTGCCCGACTCACCGGTGATCAGCACGGACGCACTCGTCGGCGCGGCCTGCTCGATGACCGAGTAAATCTTACGCATCTCGGAACTATTGCCGATCATCGTGCCGAAGGCGCCGTGTTCGCGCAGTTGACGCCGCAGCGCCTTGACCTCGCGCAACGTCTCGAGCCGCTCGACGATCTTGTCCAGCAGGATCTTCAGACGCTGGATGTCGACCGGCTTGGTGAGGTAGTCGTACGCCCCCTCCTTCATTGCCTCGACAGCGGTCTCGACGGTGCCCTGAGCGGTCAGTAGCAGGGTGGTCACGTCTGCGCCCTGCTCCTGGAGCGCGCGCAACAGACCGAGTCCGTCAAGCTTGGGCATCACCAGGTCGGTGATGACGATGGCCGGACGAAAGGAGGTGACCTTCTCGAGTCCTTCCTCACCGTCGCCGGCAGACTCCGCAAGGAATCCCCAGCTCCGGACCAGTTGCTCGAGACCGACACGGGCCGACGTATCGTCTTCGACGATCAGCACCCGCTCGGCAACGGCGTTGGGTGTGGTGGTGGTGGTCGCGCCACGCAGTGTCATTTTTACATTGTGCGCTCACGCGAATCTCGCGCGCAATCGCAGGGCCTCTCACCGTAAGTTGTTGATAAGCAAACTTCTACTCTTTCAGACCACATTGCGGCATTGTGCAGGCATGAGAGGTATTACGCGCCACCCTGCAATTAGTGTGCTGCTTTTCAGCGTCGCGGCCGCGTTCCCCCCGTTCGATGAGGTGACGGTGGACGGCATCACGGCGCTCCCGGCCTGGAGCGTCGTGGCCGGGACAGTGACGGACCTCGAGCGCGGCCGGGAAGGTGAAGGGGCTCGGACGAGGCGCCGCTGTGTCCGTCCGCCTGTCGGACGCCATCACCATCCGCGTCCCGCGCGGCTCGCACGGCGTCCGCATGCGCAGCACGGTCGGGCGCGCATGCGATACGCTTGAAGACCATGGACGCGCACGCGCCGGACTCCGGTGACGCCACGCCGGACACCCAGACCTCCGGTCCGACGCCCACGCTGGCGGAGCGAGCGGCAGCCCTGCTCGAGGTGCTGATCTGCTCCGATTACCCGACGCAGGTTGCGCTGGCCGCCACCTTCGCCGCGTTCGGCCTGCGGCCCAAGGCCGGCGGCGCGTTCAGCCTCGGCTACGTCGCCGCCATCTCGCTGCTCGACTCTGTCTTCCTGATCGGCCTCATCATCTTTTTTCTGCGCGCCAGGGGCGAGAGCCCGCGCGAGGTGCTCTTCGGCCGTCTCCCGGTGAGGGCTGAACTCCGAGCCGGTGTGCCGCTCATCTTCGCGGCGTCCGCCGTCGCGGTGGTGCTGATGCTGGCGATGCAACTGGTGGCGCCGTGGCTGCACACCGTGCCGCACAACCCGCTGCAGGACCTGGTGCGCACACCGAAGGATGCCGCCCTGTTTGCGGTCGTCCTGATCGTGGCTGGCGGTATTCGCGAGGAGGTGCAGCGTGCGTTCCTGCTGCGACGATTCGAGCGGTGGCTGGGCGGTCCGCGTGTGGGCCTGGTGGTGACCAGCATCGCGTTCGGCGCCGGGCACTTCGTGCAGGGTGCGGATGCCGTGGTGGCGACGGCCGCGCTCGGCGCGTTCTGGGGCTCGGTCTATCTCAGGCGGCGCTCAGTCGGCGCGCCGGTCGTGAGCCATGCCGGCTTCAACGTCCTCCAGGTGGCGCAGTATCTGGCGTTCGGCCGCTGACGCCAGGCGCGTAGAGGTCAACCACATCCGACCGGCGGCGCAAGCCGGCAATCCAGTCGTTCTCCAATCGTCGCTGCTCGGCCGGCGTATCGGCGGTAAAGCGCTGATCGAGATACGCGCGAATGCGCAGGTCTTCGCGGAGCAGTTCCCGGACGAAGGAACGATCGATCCCGAGACGTCCCAGGACGGTGTCGAACGCCGCCGCCGACGCAAAGCGCGCGGTCACCGCGTCGAGTGCCTCATCGCGCGCCGCAACGGTCGGTTCCGGCGGGGCGAAACGATTGACCTCGGCCAGCACCAGGGCGCGGTCGGTCAGTTGCGAGAGCACGGCACGCACCGGGTCCGCCGCGGTCCCAGCCGCGACGCGACCGAGTTCCCGCGCCGCGCGCACGTCACTGAGCGTAATCACCTCGCCGCCAGCCACCGCGAGCACGCGATCGATCACCTCGCCTTGTGCGGCCACGGCGCGCGATGCGCCGGCGCCTACCACCACCGCGAACAGGCAGGCACGCAGGGCCGTGCTCAAAACGCTTCTCCGAACGTGATGAACCATTCGACGCGCGACTCGTCGCTGCGACGCGGCACCTTGAAGCCCAGGTCGAAGCGAATCGGGCCGACCGGCGACTTGTAGCGGAAGCCCAGACCCAGCGCCGTGCGCAGGTCGCGACCGCTCACCTCCGACACGGTCGTGAATACGTTACCGACATCAGCAAACGTCACCAGCTTCACGCCGTGCCCGACCGGCACGCGCAGTTCAGCGTTGACCAGCACCAGCGCATTGCCGCCCAGCGGAAAGCCGGCGCTGTCGATGGTGTCGGACTCGCGCGCCGGGTCGTGACGGACGCCGAGGCGATCGAGCGCGAAACCGCGCACCGTCGTGTCGCCGCCCGCGAAGAAGCGCTCGCTGGCCGGGAGGTCGCGCGAGCCCGCCGCACTCGGGAAACCGACGGCCGCACCGAGCCGTGTGCTTGCGGCCACCACCACACCGCGCTGCCCCGGTAACGTTCGGAACGCCTGCACGGTGAAGAACGACTTGAGGAAGCCGACCTCCGAACCGATCGCCCGGCCCGCCAGTTGACCGTTGGCACTCAGGTACTGACCCGCCGTCGGATCGACCGGATCGTTGCGCGTGTCGCGAATGATCGAGCCGAGAAACGACGACAGGCGCACCTTCGGAAACAGCCGGTCGATGTCGCGCTGTTGCGATTCCTCGACGTTCTGGTTGAAGACACGCGTGCGCTGAATCTGGTAGCCGCCGCTCGCGCTCATATTCCGCGGCAGCCGGATGGCCAGTTCTGCCGCGGTGCTGCGCCGCGAGAAGTTGAAGCTCGAACGGATCTGCTGCTCCACCGTGCCGGTCACGCGGAAGTCGGCATTCGATCCGCGCAGGCGCGGCTGCCGGAACTGGCCGAGCACGCGGTATTCAGGGAAGCCCCAGCCCCCGGTATCCGTACCCACCGTCTGCCCCTGGTTGGCAAACACCGGGGAGTCGCGCGGGTGCAGGCTGGCGCTCGTGAAGGCGTTCACCGAGCGGTTGGTGCCGAAGAGATTCCGGCGGCCCACTTCGAAGGAGGCGCGCGGGGCGAACTCCAGCTTCTCCGTCGCGACATCGCCCGTGCGGATCACCCGTGGCCGCACCTCGAAGCCGCCGCCCCACCCGATCGTGGTGAGCGGCGCCTCCTCGATGGTGACCAGCAGGTCGCGTTGCGTCTCGTCGCCGCGTCCGAGCTGGGTGATGCGGGCGCGGCGGAACAGCCCCAGCGCCGCCAGCCGGCGCTGGCTCTCGCTGATCGCCTCGAGCCCGATCGGGTCGCCGGCCTTGAGGCGCAGCTCGCGTTCGATGGTGGCGGTCTTCGTGCGCGTGTTGCCGACGATGAGGACGTAATCGACGAAGATGCGCGGCCCTTCGCGTACGACGAACACGACATCGGCACGGCGAGAGTCGGCGCTGATGCCGGGCCGTGCCTCGACCGTCGCGCTCTGGAAGCCGAGGTTGGCGTACTTCAGTTCGAGGGCGTCGCGATCGACCGCGAGCCGCCCGACGGAGTACGGCTGTCCTGGCCCGAGGCTGAACACACCCGCGAGGTCCCCCTCGGGTACGCTGGCGTTCCCGTCGACACGCACCGCGTTGACCACCGTCTGCAGGTTCTCGGTGATCTGGATACGAATGGCGACCGGCACGTGCTGGTCGCCGGCGGCCGGCTGCGGCGCGGTCGTCGCCTCCGCGCGCGCCGAGGCGAAGCCGATCCGCCGGTAGGCTTCCTCGAGCTGCGTCAGGTCGGCGTCGAGCGCCGCGGCGGAGAACGGTTGTCCTGCCCGCACGCGCAGGCGCGCCGCGAGCTCCTCGGCCGTGACCGCGGTGCTGCCGGCGATCTCGACCGAGCCGACGCGGTACTGCGCGCCCTTGGCCACGGTGAAAGTCACGATCAGCTGTCCGTCGGTTTCCTCGCGCGTGTGCGGCGCCGACGCGTCGCGATAGCCCTGCGCCCGGAAGAACTCCTCGATGCGGTTGCTCGAATCCTCGAGCAGGTCTTCGTCGGCCGAGCCTTCACGCGCGACCGGCACCAGGTCCTCACGCCGGTTCTCGGGAACGGCGTCGCCAGCAAACACCACCTTGACGAACGGTCCGTGCAGCGCCGTCAGCCGGAGGTTCACGGCGCGCCCGGCATCCACGACGCTGGACGCCGCCGACAACCGCGCCTCGTAGTAGCCGCGCCGCCGCTGATCCTGCAGGTAGCGCTCGATGCGCCCCGCGATGCGTTCGCGCTCCCACGGTTGCCCGGCGCCCACTTCCAGCCGCTGCAACAATTCCACCGCCGACACCCCCGGTGTACCTTCGACCGTCACCGCCGCCAGGCGCGCGCGCGGGCCGGGTTCGATGGCGAACCTGAGCCTCGTGCGCTCGGGGTGGTGCTGCACATCGGCACGCGGCGAGACGCGAGCGCGCAGGTAGCCGACATCGTGCAGCGCCTCTTCCACTGCGGCTGCCATCTCCGCCGCGCGCGCGGCCCGCGGTGTGCGCCCGAACCGGTCGGTCAGCAACGCGCGCAGCCGCCCCTCGTCGATGCCCGGCTGGTCGCCACCAGTGAAGTCGATCGACTCGACCGGATGCAGGGGCACCAGGTCGTACACCAGCGCGACTCCCGCTCCGGCATTCGAGGCCCGCACCTGCACGTCCTCGTAGACGCCGAGGCTGAACAGGTGCGCGATCGACTCGCGCACGGCCTGCATGCCGAGCGCCTGCCCCACGGTGGTTTCGACGAGCGGGAGCAACCGCGCGTCGGCCACCGCACGCCCTTCCACCTCCACGGCGACGGCAGTGATCGGTTTGCCCAGGTAGTCGGCGACGTCGGCTCGCGCCGCTGGCGCGAACGCCAGCCCGCAGGTGAGCCCGAGGGCCGCAATGACGTGGCGACTCCTCATCAGAACGCGTGCCTCACACGCACCTCGATGGCATAGGTCGAGTCTTCATTGCGCGAGAGAATCCATGACAGCCGTTCGCTCTCGTCGTACTCGAGCAGCAGGATCTGGTCGTTCAGCGACGTGCTCAGGCTGCGGGAGAACGTCAGGTAGACGCGGTCCGAGACGCGCTTGCCGATGGTGACACGCGCCGACGGGTTCACGCGACCGGTCGACTGGTTGTACGGATCGATCAGCGACGGCGTCACCTGGAACGTATCGACGCCGAAGGTCTGTTCGACGACGCGCCCCACCTCGGACGCGACCGGATTCGCCAGCAACTGTGTCGCCCTGGTCGTCAGGATGTCGCGCTGGCGCTCGTTCGGGTTCTGCAGGGCGCGCAGTTCGGCGTCACCCGGTCCCTGCTGGCGGCGCACGTCGCTGAACAGCAGCGCCAGCACGTCGGCGGCGGGCAGCGGCGGGTCCGAGCTGAGTTCCGGCTGCAGCCGGTCGAGCGTGCCGACGGCGCGCACAATGACCTGGTAGGTCTGACCGGGAATGCGGACCCGTGTCTGCGCCTCGACATCGAAGAACGGCTCGATGCGCGACGGGTTGGTGAAGTCGATATTGCCGCGCGTTACCAGATAGCGGCGCCCCTCGAAGGTCACCTCGCCGCGATCCACCTCGGCGCGCCCGAACAGCACCGGGCGGTCGTAGCTACCGCGCAGCTGCAGGTCGGCACTGGCCACGAGCCGCGCGAGGTT
>CALQBJ020000031.1 GCA_943328785.2 Bifidobacterium breve | reverse complement strand
TGAGGCGGAAGTCCTCGGTGACCCTGGCGACGGCGGGGAACTGGTAGCCGTCGGCGTCGGGCGCGAAGGTGCCGTAGGTGACGCCCTTGATGAGGACGCGATCCGTGCCGGCACGCAGAAACTTGCCGTCGATCGCGACGCGCTCGACGGGCGGAATGGCGGTGTCGGCGGGGCTGGCGGCCGGGTCGGCCTGGACGGCAATACTCACGGAAGTTGGAACACTCCTGCCCCAGGGCAGACTTCCATTCTAGCGCTCAATCTACCCGAGATCGTCGATCGACAGCGTGTCGGTGTAGACGGCCATGCCGACGACCGAGTCGACCTGGTTGGCGTGCAGCGTCTCGATCTCTTCCTTTGTGGTGATGCCGCCGGCCGCCGTCACCCGCCGGCTCGTCGCTCGCCGAACCTCGAGAATGGCAGGGATGTTCGTCCCCTGCATCAGCCCCTCGGCGTCGACGTAGGTGTACAGGAACTCGCTGCAGAACGGTTCGAGCGCCAGGACGGCCTCGACCGCGGTGATGGGCAGCGCGGTCTTCCAGCCGTTCACCACCACCTGGCCCCCCTTGCTATCGACGGCCGCAATGAGCCGTTCCGGCCCGACCGCTTCCGCCAGCTGCGCCGCAAACACCAGGTCGGGTTGGCCGTTCTTGAACAGCGCCGAGCCGGCGATGACCGCCGTGGCGCCAGCCCCCAGGATGTCCTGCGCCCGCTCGATCGTCCGCACGCCGCCGCCGACGCGGCAGGTGAGCTGGCCGGCGATGCGGCGGACGATGGCGAGGTTGTCGCCCTTGCCCATGGCGGCATCGAGGTCGATCACCTGCACCTTGGGAAAGCGCGCGAAGCGCGTCACCCACTTGTTGATGTCGTCGTCGCGAATCGCCAGCCGCTCGCCCTGCACGAGCTGCACGACCGCGCCGTCTTTCAAGTCGATTGCCGGAATCAGCATAGGTTCAATATCGTCAACATCACGAAGGACACGAAGCGCACGAAGACAATCTGGCCTTTCCTGGAAAGACTGCGTGTCCCTTCGTGAAGAAGTCCTACAGCCTGACAGGAATATGGTGCGCGCGGAGGTGTGCCTTGAGCGCGTGCACGCTGGTTTCGGCGTAGTGGAAGATCGAGGCGGCGAGCGCTGCGTCGGCCGCACCGGCTGTGAAGACATCGACGAAGTCGTGCAGGCGGCCGGCGCCGCCAGAGGCGATCACCGGGATCGATACCGCCCTCGAGACGGCCGCGGTCATCTCGCAGTCGAAGCCGATCTTGGTACCGTCGCGATCGATCGACGTGAGGAGGATTTCGCCCGCGCCACGCTGCTCGGCTTCGCGCGCCCACTCGACAGCGTCGCGGTTGGCTGCGGTGCTGCCGCTGCGCGAGTAGACGGCGTAGATCTTGTTGCCGTTGGCGTCGACCGCGTGCTTCGCGTCGATGGCGCAGACCACCGCCTGGCTGCCGTAGCGGTTGGCGAGCGTCGTGAGCAGCCCAGGGTTGAGGAGGGCGGCGCTGTTCAGGCTGACCTTGTCGGCCCCTGCCTCCACCGCCGCCGCCGCATCGTCTTCGGTCTTGATGCCGCCGCCGACGGCGAGCGGGATGAAGAGTTCGCGCGCGACCGCGCGAATGGTGTCGGCCATCGCACGGCGCCGCTCGAGTGTCGCCGTGATGTCGAGGATGACCAGTTCGTCGATCCCTTCGAGGTTGTAGCGGCGCGCCAGGTCGGCGGGGTCGCCCGCCGAGCGCAGCCCTTCGAAGTTGATTCCCTTGACGACCTGGCCGTCGCGCACGTCAAGGCAGGCAATGATGCGTTTCGACAGCACGGTCAGCCCACCATCTTCATGAAGTTACGGAGAATCTGCAGGCCCACTTCGCCCGACTTCTCGGGGTGGAACTGGACGCCGGCCACCTGGCCGCGCTGCACGATCGACGCGAAGCGCTCGCCGTGGGTCGTGGCCGCGGCGCTGTCGCTGGTGACGGGCGCGACGTAGCTGTGCGTGAAGTAGACCTGCGCACCGTCGGCAACGCCGTCGATGATCGGGGCGTTCGACAGCCGGTCGAGGCTGTTCCAGCCGACGTGCGGCACCTTGATGATGTGCCCCTCGGTGCTGTCGCCCTTCAGCTTGTGGCAGATGCCGCTGAGCACGCCGAGTCCCTTGAGGTCGGGCGATTCCTCGCTCCCCTCGTAGAGCCACTGCAGTCCGAGGCAGATGCCGAGCAGCGGTCGCCCCTCGCCGACCCGCGCGAGGATGGCATCGGTCCACTCCGCATCGAGTGCGGCGGTCGCCCCGAAGTGACCGACACCCGGCACGATGATGCCCTGGGCGTCCGCAAGGTCAGATGGTTGCTCCGGCGTGTAGACCTCGGCACCCACCGCCGCCAGCGCCTTGCGCACGGAGGTGAGGTTGCCCGCCTTGTAGTCGATTAACGCGACTCGCGACTGCATCTACATCAGCCCCTTCGTGCTCGGCAGCATCTTCGCCATGCGCTTGTCCTTGGCCACCGCCACGCGCAGCGCGCGGGCGAACGCCTTGAACGACGCTTCGATCTTGTGGTGGTTCGAGCGGCCGTACATCACCTTGATGTGCACGTTGCCGCGCGCGCCGATGGCGAACCCCTCGAAGAAGTCGTGCACCAGCTCCACCTGCAGGTCGCCGACGATGCGCACTTTCGTCTTCAGGTCGACGACCGTGTGCGGGCGGCCACCGAGGTCGATGGCGGCGACGGCGAGCGTCTCGTCCATCGGCATCACGAAGTAGCCGGCGCGGTTGATTCCCTTGCGGTCGCCGAGCGCCTTCGACACCGCCTCGCCGAGCGCGATGCCCAGGTCCTCGACTGTGTGGTGCTGGTCGACGTCGAGATCACCCGTCGCCTGGATCTTCAGGTCGAATCCGCCGTGGCGGGCGAACAGTTCCAGCATGTGATCGAGGAACCGGATGCCGGTGCGAACCTCGTACGTGCCCTTGCCTTCGAGCGTGATCGCCAGTGCGATCTGCGTCTCGGTGGTGCGTCTGTCGATTACTCCGCGCCGCACAGAACCTCCTCGAATACGTCGATGCACCGCTCGGTGTGGGCCACGACTCCAGCCCCCACCCGCAGGCACCCTTCCAGCCCAGGCTCCTTCGAGCGATTCCGCACGTAGATGCCGCGCGCGGCGGCGCCCTGGGCCAGGCGCTCCGCGCGCTCGCCTGCGTTCACGAGCACGAAGTTCGCCGCGCTCTTCCAGTATCGCAGGCCGAGCCGGTCGCAGGCGGCATAGAGTCGTGTCTTCGACTCCTCGACCTCCGCCCTGTACTGCTCCATGTAGGCGAGGTCCTGGAGCGCGGCCTGTACCGCGACAACCGCGGCGATGTTCACGCTGTAGACCGGCACCGCCAGCCGAATCGGTTCGAGGGCGTCCGGATGCCCGGTGATGGCGCCGATGCGCAGTCCGGCCAGGCCGAACGCTTTCGAGAACGTCCGTCCGACGACGACGTTCGGCAGGCGTTCGAGTTCCGGGATGAGGCTGACACCCGAGAACTCGGCGTAGGCCTCGTCGACGAAGACGATGGCGTCCTTCGGCACGCGCGCGGCAACGGCGCGGATCGACTCGAGCGGTGTCAGCACACCGGTCGGGTTGTTCGGGTTCGTGATGAAGACCACCCGCGTGTGCGGGGTGATCTCGTCGAGGACGCGATCGAGCGGAAACGTGAAGTCGGCGTTCGGCTCGACGCGAATCGGGCGTCCGCCGACCACCTCGGTGTCGAACGCCAGGATCTCGAACGCCGGGTCGGGGATGATCGCTTCCGGCCGGTCCGAGCCAGGCCGGGGCCGAAGGTAGCCGACCGCGGTGGCCATGATCCCCTCGTCCAGTCCGTTCAGCAGCGACAGGCGATCGGGATCGACGCCGAGGTAGCCGGCGCATGCCCGCGTCGCCGCGTCGTAGGGCGGATAGAAGCCCACCTGCTGCGCTCCGAGCGATGCGAGCGCCTCGAGGACCTTCGGCGAGCAGCCGCCGGTGTGCTCGTTCTGATGCAGGCGCAGGCCGTCGTCGTGCTCGGCGGGCTTCTGGTATTTCTCAATCACAGTGTTGTCCGTCAGAGGCGGATCTGGACCGACTCGGCGTGGGCGCGCAGCCCTTCCGCCTTGGCGAGCGGCACGATGGTTGGCGCCAGCCGCGCCAGGCCGTCGGCGGTCAGCCGCTGCACGGCCATCACGCGCACGAAGTCGGCCGCGCTCAAACCGCCGCGGAAGCGCGCGGCGCCGGCGGTTGGCAGCACATGGTTCGAGCCCGTGGCGTAGTCGCCCGCGGCCTGTGCCGTGTACGGACCGACGAAGACCCCGCCGGCGACGATCGGCCGGTCGATGAGCGCGTCGCTCTCGACCACGAGGTGTTCGGGCGCGAAGCGGTTCGACAGCGCCATGGCCTCGTCCGCATCTTTGGCGATGACGATGGCGCCGTGCGCGGCGAGCGAGGTGGTGACGATGTCGCGCCCCGTGGCCGCCTTGTCCACCGCCTTGCTCACGCGCTCGGCGAAACTCTTCTTCCAGGTGATGAACACCGACCGTGCGTCCGGGTCGTGTTCGGCCTGGGCGATGAGGTCGGCGGCCACCCACTTCGGGTTGCCGCTGGCGGCGACGATGACGATCTCGGTCGGGCCGGCGTAGAAGTCGATGGCGCAGTCGCCAGTCACCTGGGCCTTGGCCTGTGCGACCCACTTATTGCCGGGGCCGACGATCTTGTCGACGCGCGGAATCGACTCGGTGCCGTAGGCCAGCGCCGCCACCGCGTGGGCGCCGCCGATGCGGAACAGCTTCGTGACGCCTGCTTCGAGCGCGGCGGCCATCACGGCGCCTTCGGGCTTCGGGCAAACCGCGATGATGTGGCGCACGCCGGCGACACGCGCCGGCACCGCCGTCATCAGCAGCGAGGACGGGAGCGGGAAGCGGCCGCCGGGGACGTAGCAGCCGACGCTCTCGAGCGGTTCGATGCGCTGCTCGACCCTCACGCCCTTCACCACCTCGAGGTCGAAGCGCTTCGGCAGCTGCTTCGCGGCGACGCGCGCGATGTTCTTCGCGGCGTTCTTGATGGCGATCCGCACGTCGACGGGAAGCTTCGCGGCTTCGGCTTCCATCTCCGCGCGCGTCACCTCGATCGGGAGCGCCAGGTTGTCGAACTGCTTCGCGAAGCGCAGCAGCGCCTTGTCGCCGCCCGTGCGCACCTTCTGCACGATGGCGGCGACCTTCCGCTCGAAGACGCGGTCGGTCGATTCCTTCTTGGCGAACAGCGCGGCAATCGCCCGTTTGTTCGAGGCGTCGATGATCTTCATGGTGGGTTCACCTGGTCTGGAGGGTCTGGAAGGTCTGGAAGGCCGGGACGGTCAGGATGCACTTCCCTCCCGACCTTCCTGACCCTCCCGACCGTCCCGCCCGCTAGAGCACAATCTTGTTGAGCGGATACTCGACGATGCCCTGGGCGTTGGCCGCCTTGAGCTTCGGGATGAGGTTGCGGACGGTCTTCTCTTCGATGATCGTGTTGACGGCCACCCACTGATCGTCGCTGAGGCTCGAGATCGTGGGGCGCTGCAGGGCCGGCAGCAGGCCGAGGATGGTCTGCAGGTCTTCCTTCTTCACGTTCAGCATCAGTCCGACGCGTCCCTGGGCTTCGATGGCGGCCTTCAGGAGCAGCGCGATGTTCTGCAGCTTCTCCTTCTTCCACGCATCGGCCAGCGCGGTCTTGTTGGCGAAGAGCTGCGTGTTGCTCTCCATCAGCGTGTCGATGATGCGGAGGCGGTTGGCGCGCAGCGACGAGCCGGTCTCGGTCACCTCGACGATCGCATCGGCCAGCATCGGCGGCTTCACTTCCGTGGCGCCCCAGGAGAACTCCACTTTCACGTTGACGTCGTGCTTCTTGAAGTAGGCCTTGGTCGCACGCACCAGCTCGGTGGCGATCGTCTTGCCCTCGAGATCCTTGGCCGACGTGATGTCGGAGTCTTCGGGCACCGCGAGCACCCAGCGCACCTTGCCGAAGCTCTGCTTGGCATAGATGAGATCCGCGATTGGCTCGATGACGCCGGTCTTGCCGTCGCCCGCTTCGTGCTCAGCAATCCAGTCGAGGCCCGTGAGGCCGGCGTCGAGGACCCCGTCCGAGACGTAGCGCGCCATTTCCTGAGCGCGGATCAGCATGCACTCGATTTCCGGATCGTCGATCGAGGGAAAGTACGAGCGCGAACTCACGGAGATGTTGAACCCTGCGCGCTGGAACAGCTGGATCGTCGCGTCCTGCAGGGAGCCCTTCGGAATGCCAAGTTTCAGTTTCATCGTCTGTCCTTCGGAATGTCAGTCTTCCAGCGTGCGGTAGAAGCAGGTGCGCTCACCGGTGTGGCAGGCGACGCCGTCGCCGAGCGGGATGCACTTCAGCACCAGCGTATCCTCGTCGCAGTCGACGAGGGTTTCGACGACCTTCAGCTGGTTGCCGGAGGTCTCGCCCTTCATCCAGAGCTTGTTGCGGCTGCGGCTCCAGAAGGTGGCGAAGCCGGTTTCCTTCGTCTTCGCGAGCGATTCCTCGTTCATGAAGCCGACCATCAGGATCTCCAGGGTCTTCGAGTCCTGGATGACGGCGGGGATGAGCCCGTCGAGTTTCGAGAAATCAATCTTCATCGCTGCTTCACTCCTGGCCACGAACGGCGTTCAGCCGCGTCCAGACACAAAAAAACCCGCCGTGTGGCGGGTTGCATGTCGCGTGGTTCGTTCGTGAACGATCCTACTGTGCGCGCAACTCCACCCGTCCGGCAGCTGCCAGATGGTGATGGTGGTGCACGTGGTGGACGCGAACGAACATGATGAACGAGCGTAGCGTGCGTGCGTGGCCCAAGTCAACGAACTTGTGTCCCGCGCCTGGCGCTGGTGCGACTGCGGCAGCCCTGCGAGCCCGGGCGACCAGGGACACCGCGTCCGGCGGACGACTGGCCGTCGTCGTCGCCCTTTGGCGCGGAGCGGAAATCGCAGTTCACACGGACCGCCGAAGCCGATGGCGACCCACTGGCGCTTTCCGGCTAGTCGGCTGGTTCGAGAGGAATTCAAATGAAGGACGCAGCATTTCAGGAACTGCTGACCAGCGTGCGCCAGGTGGGCAAGATTCGACGCGGCGCCGCGCGTCCCTCTCGCGTGTCCACGTTCGACCCGACCGATGTGCAAGCCATCCGCGCGAAACTCGGCACCTCCCAAGCCGAGTTCGCCCTCATGATCGGCGTGAGCGTTGCTACGTTGCGGAACTGGGAGCAAGGGCGTCGGACGCCCGATGGTCCGGCGTTGGCGTTGCTCCGCGTCGCTGCGCGCAACCCGAAGGCCGTCATTGAGGCGCTGCACACCGAGCGTAGACGAGGGGCGGCATAACTCCGCTTGCAGCCGTCGGCGGCCAGCGCGATGATGAGCCGCCGCGGCTGAAGCGGCACCGTTGACGGACGAACGAACGTAACCGAACTGATCTAGGTGGCGTGGCCGCTAAGGCCGGTGCAGCCAATATCCGGGGCGCCGCCTCGTGTGCGCCACGGCGACGACGTACACGTCATCCGGACGGATTCGATACACGACGAGAAATGGAAACCCGCGGACCGGGAGTTGCCGTGCGGGTGCACGCCGACGCGCGCCGCCATCCGGGAAGTGCTCGATCACATCGAACGCCTGCGAGACCGCCTCGAAGAGCTTGGCACCCAACCCGGGCCGACGTTCCTCGTGCCAGCGAACGGCTTCCGTGAGTTCGAGGGCCGCGGGCTCGCTGATCTGGAGAGGCTTCACCGCCCGAGGACGTCCCGTTCGATGCGGCGCTTCACGTCGGCCCACGATTCCAACCGGATCGCGCCGGCGTCGATGGCCTCCACGCGTCGGTCGATCTCGGCATCCCAGGCGGCTTCGGCATCGGGGTCGGCTGGGCCGTCAAGACTGGCGAGCAACTCCGCCGCGACTTCGGCCCGAGCGTCGGGCTCGAGACGGAGGGCGTCAGCAAGCACGGTCTGAACCGCTTTCGACATGGGCCGATCTTACGCTTCAGAGGGCTGGCTAACAACCGATTGCAGCCGTCTGCGGCTGGGGCGATGATGAGCCGCTGCGGCTGAAGCGGCAGCGTTGGGGGACGGCCCGTCCCTCATACATTTGTCCGGTGATATGGTGAGCATGAAGACCGCCGTCGAACTCAACGACGCACGCCAGCGAGGCGATGCCCTCCCGGCGCTACGCGTTCGTCACCCACTTCCAGGCTGAGGCTGCGCATCATGTATGCCAGCGCCCAGAACGCGACCGGGCACCCCACGAGCGAACCGGTCTTCATCGCCCGCGGCCTCCGCAAGGTCTACGTGATGGGCGAGGTGAGGGTCGAAGCGCTGCGCGGAGTCGACTTCGAGCTGTACGAGGGCGAGTTCATCGTGCTGCTCGGCCCTTCCGGTTCGGGCAAGTCGACGCTGCTGAACATCCTTGGCGGGCTCGACGTGCCGACCTCCGGCTCGGTGGTCTACAAGGACCACAACCTGACGGCCGCGGGCGAGGCGGCCCTCACCCAATATCGACGGTCGCACGTCGGCTTCGTCTTCCAGTTCTACAACCTCATTCCAAGCCTGACCGCGCGCGAGAACGTCGCGCTGGTCACCGAGCTGACCCCGGGGTCGATGACCCCGGAGGACGCACTCGGCCTGGTTGGTCTGAGCCCGCGCCTTGATCACTTCCCGGCGCAGTTGTCCGGCGGCGAACAGCAGCGGGTGGCCATCGCGCGCGCCATCGCCAAGCGTCCCGACGTGCTGCTCTGCGACGAACCGACCGGTGCGCTCGACATCACGACCGGCGCGGTCGTGCTCGATGCCATCACCCGTGTGAACCGCGACCTCGGCACCGCCACCGTCGTCATCACCCACAATGCCGCAATTGCCGGCCTCGCCGACCGCGTGGTGCGCCTGGCCGACGGCCACGTCGTGTCGGTCGAGCGCAACACGACGAAGCTGACCGTTGGAGAGCTCCAGTGGTGAGGATGCCGCGGTTCGTTCCGACCCTCGATCGCAAGCTGCTGCGCGACCTGTGGGAGATGAAGGGGCAGGCCCTCGCGATTGCCGCGGTGGTGGCGGCGGGCGTGACGATGTTCGTGACCTATCTGTCGAACTTCGCGTCGCTGCAGCAGACGCGGGCCGAGTACTACGACACCGCGCGGTTCGCTGACGTGTTCGCGTCGCTGACACGCGCCCCGAGCAGCGTTCGGCTGCGGCTCGAGGCCATTCCCGGCGTTGAGCGTGTCATGACGCGCGTCGTCGCCGACGTGACGCTCGACGTTCCGGGGATGGCGGAGCCGGCGACGGGGCGCCTGGTGTCGCTGCCCGACGCCGGACGCCCTGCGCTGAACGACCTGTTCCTGCGGCGAGGCCGATGGATCGACCCGAACCGGCCCGACGAAGTGCTGGCCAGCGAGATGTTCTGCGAGGCGCACGGCTTCGGCCCTGGCGACCGGGTGGCGGCGCTCATCAACGGCCGCCGCCGGTGGCTGACGATCGTCGGCGTCGCGCTGTCGCCCGAGTACGTGTTTGCCATCCGTCCCGGAGAACTCTTCCCTGACAAGCGGCGCTTTGGCATCTTCTGGATGAGCGGCGCGGCACTTGCCCCGGCCTTCGACATGGAAGGGGGGTTCAACGACGTGTCGATGGCCCTTGGCCGGGGTGCGTCCGAGCCGGACGTCATCGAGCAGGTGGACCGGGTGCTGGCGCCCTACGGCGGGCTTGGGGCCGTGCCGCAGCGGCAGCAGTTGTCCGGCTGGACGCTCGAGAACGAACTCGCGCAGTTGCAGATGTTCGGCTTCATCACGCCGCTCATCTTCCTCGGGGTGGCGACCTTCATCCTGAACGTCGCGCTGACGCGGGCGCTGACGCTGCAGCGCTCGCAGATCGCCGCGCTGAAGGCGCTCGGCTACGCAAACACCACCATCGCCTGGCACTACATCAAGTGGGGGCTGGTGATTGCCGCCTGCGGCGCGCTGCTCGGTATTGCGGGTGGCGCCTGGCTGGGCAGCGGGATGATTGCGCTCTACAACCAGTACTTCCGCTTCCCGGTCCTCTACTACCGCATGTCCACGGACGTGGCGGTCGCCTCGCTGTTCGGCGCCCTCACCGTCGCGGCGCTTGGCGCCTGGTCCGCCGTGCACCGCGCCGTGCGCATTCCGCCCGCGGACGCGATGCGCCCCGAAGCTCCCGCGCTGTACCATCAGCGCCTGTTCGAGAAGAGCCTGCGTCTTCCCATCGCGTCGCGCATGGTGCTGCGGAACCTCGAGCGCCAGCCCATGCGCTCGATGGTGTCGGTGCTCGGCATTGCCTTCGCCGTGGCCGTGCTGTTCGTCGGCCTCTCCTTCATCGACGTGATGAACCTGCTCGTGAACCAGCAGTTCGAGCTGGCCACGCGGCAGGACGCCACCGTGTCGTTCGCGGCACCGCGCTCCGCTCGCGCGGTGCACGATGTGCAGCACATGCCAGGGGCGCTCGACTTCGAGCCGATGCGCACGGTGCCGGTGCGCCTGCGCTCGGGGGCGCGAACGCGGACCCTGGCCATCAGCGGCCTGCCCGAGCACCCGTCTCTCAACCGGCTCGTGACTCGCGCCGGCGACGCGCTCGAGGTACCGCCCGAAGGGCTCGTGCTCTCGCAGATGCTCGGTGACATCCTCGCTGTCGGCCCAGGCAGCACGGTGCAGGTGTCGGTGCTCGAGGGGCGCCGGCAGGTGCTGGACGTGCCGGTGCGCATGCTGGTGGACGACAGCCTCGGCCTCCAGGCCTACATGCGGCAGGACGCGCTGCATCGCCTGCTGGGCGAAGGCGGCACGATATCTGGCGCCGCGATCACACTCGATCCTGCGCAGACCGAAGCCTTCTACTCCGCAGTGAAGACCATGCCCGCGGTGGCAGGCGTGGCGCTCCGCGAGATGACGCTCCGCAACTTCCGCGAGACCATCGATCAGACGATGAAGCTGCAGATCTTCTTCAACGTGCTGTTCGCCGGGGTCATCGCGTTCGGCGTGGTCTACAACTCGGCGCGTGTGTCACTGTCGGAGCGGAGCCACGAGCTCGCGAGCCTGCGGGTGCTGGGCTTCACGCGCGGCGAGATCTCGTTCATCCTGCTCGGTGAACTCGCCGTGCTTACCGTGGTGTCGCTGCCGGTTGGCGCGGCGATCGGCTACGGACTTGGTCAGCTCATCATGGCCGGGTTCAACAATGAGATGTACCGGTTGTCGTTCGTCGTGTCGTCCGCCACCATGGCCCGGGCATTCCTCGTCGTCATCGTCGCGGCGGCTCTGTCGGGGCTTCTCGTGCGCCGCCGGCTCGATCGGCTCGACCTGGTGGCCGTACTGAAGGGAAGGGAGTAGGTCGTGCTTCGGCTGCTTCGAAACGTTCGCCTCTGGATTGCCGTGGCGGTGGTGGTCGGCCTTGCCGCGGTCGCACTCTGGCCGACGACCGTGCCTGTTGACACGTCCGCGGCGGTGCGCGGCGCGCTCGTTGTGACGGTCGACGAAGAGGGGCGGACCCGCGTGCGCGACCGCTTCGTCATCGGCGCACCGGTGGCGGGCCTGGTGTTGCGCATCGAGCTCGAGCCTGGCGACACCGTGCATAAGGGCGATGAGGTGGCGCAACTGCGTCCCGAGACGCCGGCGCTCCTCGACGCGCGAAGCCGGGCCGAAGCCGAGGCGGCGCTCGCCAGCGCCCGTGCCGCAGTGGGGCGGGTGCGTGCCGACGAACAGCGCGCGAGGGCCACGCTGGCGCAGGCCGAACGCGAGCTGTCTCGCGTGAAGAGCCTGGTGGTCGAAAGCCTTTCCACTGCGCAGCAACTGGACGCGCGGCAAGCGGATGTGACGACGGCGGAGGAGCAGGTGCATGCGGCCGGCTTCGCGGTACGTGCCGCCGAGGCAGACGTCGCGCGCGCACAGGCCAGGCTCGCGCCCGCGAGCGTCGAGCCCCGTGGACGTGTGGTGCCGGTCACGTCGCCGGTCGACGGCGTCGTGCTCAAGCGCGTGCGCGAGAGCGAGTCGGTGGTCCCTGCGGGCGATGCGCTCGTCGAGATCGGCAACCCGCAGCAGTTGGAGATCGTGGTCGATCTGCTGTCGCTCGACGCCGTCCGCGTGCAGCCAGGCGCCCGCGTGCTGGTGGAGCAGTGGGGAGGCGACCGCACGCTCGCCGCACGGGTGCGACGCGTGGAGCCGTCGGGCTTCACCAAGGTGTCGGCCCTCGGCGTGGAGGAGCAGCGCGTGAACGTCATCCTCGAGTTCACCGACCCAGTCGACGCGTGGAAGGCGCTCGGCGACGGCTACCGCGTCGAAGCCCGCATCGTCACGTGGGAGTCGCCGGATGTGCTGAAGGTGCCCACCGCCGCACTGCTGCGCGTCGGCGAGCAGTGGGCGGTGTTCGTCGTCAGGGCCGGCCGTGCCGTGCAGGTGCCGGTGACACTCGGACACCAGAACGGGCAGGAAGCCGAGATGGCCGTTGGACTCGAGCCTGGGGCCGTAGTGGTCCTGCACCCAAGCGACACGATGGTAAACGGCACGCGCGTGCAGCCTCGCGGAGCGCATTCGCTTCCATGAGTGGCATCGCCGCCGTATGGCACCTCGACGAGGCGCCGCTCGAGCCGTCACTGGTTGGCCTGCTCTCTTCGCGCATGGCGACGCGCCCGCACGATACCTCGGGTGTCTGGACCAGCGGCGCCGTCGGCCTCGCGCAGGTGGACCTGCGAACCACTCCCGAAGCGGTGCACGACCGCTGGCCGCTCGTCAGTGCCGACGGCGGTCTCGTCCTTGTCGCCGACCTGCGCCTCGACAACCGTGCGGAGCTCATCGAGGCGCTCGGGTTGCAGGCCCACGCCCGTCAGGGCCTCGGCGATGGCCGAATTCTGCTGGCCGCATGGGAGCGATGGGGAGAGTCGTGTCCTGCGCGTCTGGCGGGCGACTTCGCGTTTGTGTTGTGGGACGCGAAGCGCAGGCTGTTGTGTTGCGCGCGCGACCAGGTGGGAACCCGCCCGCTCTACTACCACCTCGGGCCTCGCCTGTTCGCCGCCGCGTCGGACACGCGCACCCTGCTGGCGATCCCTGGCGTGCCGACGGAGGTCGACGAACTCCGAATCAGCGCATTCCTCGTGCCCGGGCTCGACGACCGCACGGGCACCTCGTACAGGCACGTGGCTCGACTGCCGGCGGCGCACACGCTGGCGGTCACGGCGGACGGCGGGACGCCTCGCGCGTACTGGCGCTTTGACCCGACGCGTGAACTCCCGCCCGCGTCCGACGAGGAGTATGCCGACGAGTATCGACGGCTGCTGACCGAGGCGGTCCGCTCGCGTCTGCGGAGCACGACTCCGGTGTCGGCGGCGCTCAGCGGCGGCCTCGACTCCTCGTCGGTCGTCTGCGTTGCACGGACGATCGAGCCCGCCGCCGGTCTCTGGCCCCTGCGCACCTACACGGCCCGCTTTTCGTCACTGACTGGCGCAGACGAAGGGCCGTATGTTGACGCGGTCGTGCAGCAGGGAGGCGTTATCTCGACGATGCTAGACGGCGAGCGGCTGGACCCGCTCGCCGACTTCGAGGCGTCGTCCGACCCCGACCCTGAACTGCATGGACTCGGCTACTACATGCACGAGGCGCTCTTCCGCGCAGCGCGCGCGGACGGCTCGCGCGTCTTTCTCGAGGGGATGCTCGGAGATACTGCGACCTCGCGCGGATGGGGGCACCTCTTCGGGCTCGCCCTCGCTGGGCGCTGGGTCCGACTCGCGCGCGAGGTGCACGCCATTGCGAACTGGACGTGAGAGTCGCGCTCGATGCTGCTGCGCCGGGTCCTGTCCGCCACGGCTCCGCCACTGGTCGTCAAGGCCAGGATCCGTCGGCTCACTCGCGGCCCAGCGGCCCCACACCCCATCCGTGAAGAGCTGGCGCGTCGCACGCAGCTCGAGGCACGGCTGATCGCCGCAAGCCGGACGCGTGACGACCGCGGGCTCGACCCCGCACGGGCGGAGCAGTGGCGCGTCATCGAGTCGGGGTCGGTGGCCGATGTGGAGGACATCCTCGCCTTCATGGCCGCCGCGGCAGGTGTCGACGCGCGCGACCCCTTCGGTGACCGGCGGCTTCTCGAATATTGTCTCGCGTTGCCGACGTCTCAGCGCCTGCGAGGCGGCAGGACACGGGTCGTCGCGCACAACGCCATGGCGCCGCTGTTTCCCTCGCTGCTCCGTCAGCGCGGCGGAAAGGCCAACATCGACCTCATGCTCAGCGCAGCGCTGCGGGTCTACGGCCGTGGCCGGCTCGACCGACTGATGGACGATGCCGCGAAGCGGCTCGAGCCCTACGTGCCTCCGGTTGCGGTCCGGCACGCGTACGCCGCGTATTGCGCTCAGCCGACGTTGCCACATCAGAAGCGGGTCTTTCGTTTTGCCAGCCTCGCGCTCTGGTTGCGCCACGTCGCGCCCTGAGCGACGACAGCGGCCGGCCGTCCTGGCGCCGCGGACATCGCATCAGATAGATTTTGCAGACCGATCGTGTCGCTCGGCTATCACAGGGGGAATCGTGGACGACAAGCAGACAGCAGAGGTCATCACTCCGGAAGGCGCCGCAGCCGAATATGAGGCTCCGCGGGTGGAGAGCGTCCTGACGGCCGACGATCTGGCCCGCGAGGTGCAGTACGCCGGTGCTGGGTCGCTGGTCGACGGCATCGCGGGATAGTCATGGCCCAGCCGGGCCACTACGCCCAGTCCGCCGATGCGGCCGCTACGGTCGTGGGCGACCGCATCGTTCTCTACCACCGTGTGACGCGCACAGCCGTGGTGCTCAACCCGCCGGGCGGCGTCTTGTGGCGCGAGTTAGCCACCTCGCGCACCGTATCGGACCTCGCGGCCGGACTTCATCGTCAGTTCCCCTCCGTGCCTGCCGACGACGCCGAGCGAGACGTGCACGCGTTCCTCGACGACCTGGTACGACACGCGTTCGTGTCGCACCAACCATGACCTCCGAGCCTGTCCCGGCCGCCGTGCGTGCCCCTAGCGTGGTCAGATGGTCTGCCGCGGGCCTCGGCTTTCAACTCGAGTCGCACGACGCCGCTGTTCATCGACGGGCGGGCCAGGTGTTCCGGCCCTGGGCGGCGGACCCGGCGTGCGAGCCGACGGCCACGTGGACGGTCGAGCCTGGCGACGTCTCGTCCGCATGGACGGCCAGAGATACCGGCACCGGTGCCATCACGCGCCACGACTCGCTGACGCAGGCTGTGACCGCGGTCGAGTTCCTGGCAGTTCAGCACCTGTTCGATGACCACCTCGGCACGCTCACGGCGCATGCGGCGTGCGCCGCGAGGGACGGCCGCGCGGTCCTGATCTTCGGACCCTCCGGGGCCGGCAAATCGACGCTGGCGTGCGCCCTCTGGCAGCGTGGCTTCGGGCTGCTCGGCGACGACACCATCCTTCTCGACGCCGACACCAGGACGGCTCGGCCAGCGCCCAGGCGAGTGGCGCTGCGCGACGCGACGCGTGCACTGCTTGGCGACGCACTCTGGCGGCGGCTCCTCGACTGCCCGGCCAGCGAGCCGACCCGCGAGGGATGCCTGTTTCACCCGGACGAGCTCGATGGGGTGCCGCGGCCGATCGCCACTGTGGCCGCGTGCGTCTTCCTCGCGCGCCGCGGTGCGGCGTCGGCCGCGGACCGGTGCGTGTCGATTCCGCCGGGCCTGGCGACGCTCGCGATGTTGCCGTACTTCAACCAGAGCCGGCGCCCCGACCGCGAAGCGGTCATTGCGCAACTGGGCGGGTTTGCGGCGCGAACGCCGGCCTTCGATCTGCCGAGAGGCCCGCTCGGCACGATGACCGACGCCGTGGCCGGTATCCTGGCGGCGGTGCGCGAATGACGGCCTCCGCGCGCGTCGAGCCCGATCCGCCGGTCCGGAACGTGGTGGCGTTGATGGTGACGCGGCGCTGCAACATGACGTGCGGGCACTGCAGCGTGGCGAGCGGACCTGAGGTCAAGGGCGAGCCTACCGAGTCGGACCTGCTCGACTGGACGCGTCAGGCAGCCCACGCGGGTGTCAGGTCGATTCGCATCACCGGCGGCGAGCCGATGCTGCGGCCAGACGTCGTGCGGGCGATCGCGCGCGAGGCGCGCGCGCTCGGCGTGAGCACGGCGATCAATACCAACGGCTTCTGGGGCTACAGCCTGGCTCGCGCCCGGAAGCAGGTCCGCCTCCTGAAGCGAGCAGGACTCGGCGCCATCACCGTCAGCTTCGACCGCTACCACGCGGAATTCCAGGGGCCGGGACCGGCGCTCAACCTCGCGAAGGCGGCGCAGGAGCAATCGCTGCACGTGAACTTCAACGTGGTGCGAGGGGCCAACGACGATGCACTCACCAGCATTGCTGACCGGCTCGAACCCGCCCGCGGCACGCGGCTGCGCGTGTACGAACTGCAACTGGTTGGGCGGGCGCAGGGGCTACCCGCGGGGAGTGTTCGCGACGACGCCGCCGGGTTCTGCACGTCGTGCTCGTATCCGGCCATCACCGACGACGGACGGTTGATTGCGTGCACGGGACCGGCGTACTTCGAGAAACCCGGGTCGCCGCTCGTCATCGGCTCGCTGCGCGAGACGCCGCTGGCCACTCTGCTCGAACGTCACCGCTCCGATCCGCTACTCAGCATGATCCGTGCGCGCGGCCCGGCTGGACTTCGCGATGAACTGCGCCGTCTGCCTGGTTTCGAGGCGTTTCCGTTTCGCGCGAGCTACTTTGGCATCTGCGAAATCTGTCACCACATCACCAGCGACCCGTTGGCGGTGGCCGCCTTGCGCCAGCGGCTGATGCAGCCAGACAAGCGGGCAGAACTCTGGGCCGCGTGGCAGGTGATTGAGGGCAACCGGCAGCACGGCGAACTGACGGCAGCTCACGTCAACGGCGCCGGCGCCTGCCGGGTCTTTCTTCGGGCTGCGTCGCAGCCGTCGTTGCCGCTGGATGACGATGGCGGACGCGTGCTTGGACACGCACACCTCGACTGGCGCATGCTGGCCGACTATCTCGCAGGAAGCGGGTTGTCACGGCCCTTGCAGCCGGCGCTGGCCGATCCGCAGCTCGTGCGGTGGGCGCCGGAGTTCTTCCGGTCGCAGTTGTCGCGACAAGCGATGCGCGACGGACTGCGCGAGTTGGTGCAGCGCGATGCGATCGCGCACATCGCCGAGGCACTGCGCGAACTGGGCGGTCAGGGGGTCCTGCTCAAGGGGGCCGCGTTCCTGATGACGTCTGGCGAGGGGGCGGTATCGCGCGCGACGTCAGATGTGGACGTGCTGGTCCCGCCGGAACTCGCGCCACGGCTGCGGGCCCGCCTGCTCGCAGATGGGTTCACCGAAGATGCCACTGCCGGTCCCGGCACAGAGCACCATCTGGCGGCGGTCTACTGGCAGGGTGTCGCCATCGAACTGCACACGCGCATCATGCAGGCGTCGTGGCGGCTCCCCGAGGCGGCGATGGTGGCCGAGGCGCGACCGTTGGCTGGCTCCGAGGTGCTCTTCACGCTGGGCCCGGAAGCGCAGGTGCTGCACGCGCTCGTCCATCTGTCGGCGTCGTTCTTCTCGTTCGGACTCAAGACCGCCTGGGACATCCGGACGGTGCTGGAGCGGTCGCCGGGGTTCGACTGGGAGAAGCTCGCGATGTGGGCGGCAACGCTTGGCGCGCGACGGCTCGAAGCCGTTGTCCGGAGCCGCATCTTCAGGGCCACCGAAGGCATATTCGACCTTGACGTCGTCACGAAGACCGGCCTGATCCTGCTCGTGCATGACCGCGTCTGGGGGCGTGTGCACTATCTGGCGTCACAGGCGCGCGCACGCCTGCTGCGGCCCGGCACGTGGCGTGGCGCGGCCAAGCGGGCGCGGCGGGCCGGCGTGGTTCGACAGTCGTGGCGGCAGTACCAGCGCTACCGGCGGGCCGTGGCCTCCGCCGCGCCCGTGGACGACGCCGAGTAGCCCGAAGTGGCGCCACCGCGTCCGGACGCGCCAGAGTCGGTCGACGACCACGGGCATGTCGTTGGTCACCCAGGGCCAGGTCGGGAAACCAGCATGGCCAGACTTGGTCGTCTGCTCGATGCCCGAGACGCGCAGACCGGCCTTCGCCATACCTTCACGAGTAGAATGGAACGGCTACTCAGGAAATCCCATGGTTGGCCGATTTCTCATGAGAATGTGGAGGCGCGACGGATGAGACTGTACAGGAACGTTCTGGGACTGGCTGCGGCCCTAGCCGCGACCCTCTCGATAAGTGGCGGCTTGGTGACAGCTGCGGGTTCGCCGGCAAGCGAGTCGCTGACGAAGCTGAAGGCGGGCAACGCGCGATTCGTTGCCAGCCCTGAAGACGCGCTGCCGGTGGACGGCGCGAAGCGCGCCGCGCTGGTCAACGGGCAGACGCCGTTTGCCTCGATCCTCTCCTGTGCCGACTCGCGGCTACCGCCCGAAATCGTCTTCCATACCGGACTTGGCGACTTGTTCGTCGTGCGTGCCGCGGGCAACATCACCGACAAGGCCATCCTCGCCAGCATCGAGTACTCGGTGGAGCACCTCAACGTGCCGCTGGTGGTGGTGATGGGGCACGAGTCGTGCGGCGCCGTGGCGGCGGCCGTCGACACCCCGGTCGGGCAGTCGCTCGGGCCGAATCTCGACTACCTGCTTGCGGCCATTCGTCCCTCCGTGAAGGCCACGGCCTCGCGACCAGCGGGGGAGCGTATGCGTGCCGCCATTCTGGCCAACGTCGAGCAGACGCTGAACGAGATGGTGACCGGCTCGCACCTTCTTCGTGAGTTTGCCGGCAAGGGTAAGGTGCAGTTCGTCGGCGCCTACTACGAACTGGCCAGCGGTCAGGTGCACTTCTCGGAGCCGGTCATCGTGGCGCCGGCGGGCGAGGTGCACACCCGCGGAGGTCACAACTGATGCGCGCCATCCTGCTGCTGGCGGGACTGCTGGCAGTCGGCGCCGCGCCCGTCGCGGCGGCCGCGCAGCACGAGGCTGCGCCGGCGCACGCGGCCGAGGCGCCGAAGCCTGCCCCGAAGGCCGAGAACCCGGCAGCACACGCCAGCACCAAGGCCGTACCGGCGGCGGCGAGCACGGTTGCGCCGAAGAGCGAACTCGAGGCGGCGTTCGATCGGATCGCTCAGGAGATCGAAGGCGCCGACGCGATGCCGGGAGGTCTGCGGATCACGTCAGATTCCCAGCGGCGCCCGGCTGAGGCGCGCGCCACCAAGCCCCGCGCGGCCCGCGCCGAATCGACACCGCGCATTCACCTGACCTGGCGCTCCGCAGTTGTCTGGCCAGTTGCCCTCGGCCAGGCCGAGACGCACGATTCCGCGCCGGTGCCAGAGCCCTCCCGGATCACGCTGGCCTGGCCGTAGACCAGCGGGTCCCACCGCCCCCACAGGAGTCCGAACATGCGTCACTTCATCGCCGGCGTTGCCACCACCGTTCTCGTGGTCACCATGGGTGTGTCTGCGTTCGCGAAGACCGAAACCGTCAAGGGCCAGCTAATCGATCAGGAGTGCTACCTGATGGAACAGAAGGTCGAGTCCGACGCCACGTGTGCGGTCCAGTGCGCCAAGTCCGGCAAGCCGGTCGCGCTGCTCACCGCCGACGGCAAGGTGTACCATGTGACCGGCGGGCTGGCCGCGAACAAGAACGCCAGGCTGACCGCGCACATGCTGCACACGGTCGAGATCACGGGCGACGTGACGACGAAGGACGGCACGCTGTCCATCGCCGCCGACGCGCTGACGATGGTGAAGTAGGGACGCGTTCGGTCCATGGTGTCCATCCACCCAGATGGCACACACCTACGTGCCGCAGGCTCCCGGTCGATGGACTGACCACGCTGTCATCGCGGGGCGTAGCCGGGCATTCGACAGGGAGCACGGGGACAGACGATGTACGGACTGGTGAATCGCGCACTGGCCGAGATGGTCACGGCAGACCACGGCGCTGAGGTGTGGCAGGAGATCAAGGACGCCTCAGGTATCGACGTCGGAGAGTTCCACGCCATGATGCCGTATCCGGACGAGGTCACCGTCGGCCTCATCGGGGCGGCCAGCGCACGCCTCCAGGTCTCGCCGTCGGTGGTGCTGCGCGCACTTGGCGCCTACTGGATCCGTTACACCGCGAAGGAAGGCTACGGCGACCTGCTGCAGCTGGCCGGCGGCAGCTTTCCGGCCTTCCTGCAGAACCTCGACGCCATGCATGCGCGGGTCGGCCTCAGCTTCCCGGAACTGCAACCGCCGTCATTCCGCTGTACAGACGTCACGGAAGCCAGCCTGATCTTTCACTACTACTCGGAGCGCTCCGGGCTGACCGACATGGTGCTCGGCCTCCTCGAGGGGCTTGGCCAGCTGTTCAGCCTCGACGTGTCGATCACACCGCTGACGTTAAAGGACGCGGGCGCCGATCACGATACCTTTCATGTGACCTATGCCCCTCTCTGACGCGACGCCCGGGGTGTTCCTGCCCCCGTCGGCATTCGCGGTGGCTTTTCCCTTCCACATCGTCGTCGGGCCCGACATGCGGGTTCGGCAGGCGGGCCCCTCCATCGCCCGCGCGCTCCCGGGTGTCTGTCCCGGCGCGCCGCTGTCCGACCACTTCCGCCTCGTGCGGCCGCCGTTCGCGTTCGACTTCGAGTCGCTGGCCGACCATCCGCGCTCGGTGGTGCTACTCGAGGCGCTCGCCCATCCGCTGCGCCTGAGGGGGCAGATGCTGCACCTGCCGGACCAGGACTGCATGGCCTTCCTGTGCTCGCCGGTGACCACCGACATCCGCGCGGTCTCCGAGCTCGGCCTCGCGGTGAACGATTTCGCCGTCCACGATTCGACCATCGACTTCATGCTCGTCCTGCAGTCGGCCCGCGCGACGTTGGCTGACCTGCAGTCGACGACGCAGTTGCTGCGAGCTGAGCGTTCAGAACTGCGGCAGGCGCGCGCCCGGCTGCAGCGCCTGCTGCAGGCCAGCCCCACGGTCATCTACACATGCATGGGTGTGGCGCCGTACGACATCACCTTCCTCAGCGAGAACGCGACGCGCCACTTCGGCAATCTGCCGCTCGCCAATCCGCACTTCCTGTTCGACCACGCACATCCGGACGACCGCGAGGAAATGCGCGCGGCCTTCGACACCGCGGTGCGCGACGGTCGTGCGTCGGTCGTCTATCGCCTGCGTGTTGGTGACGGCTACCGCTGGCATCACGATCTGCTCGAGGCGTCGGCTGGAGACGAGGGGCTCGAGCTGGTGGGAGCGTCTCACGACGTCCACCAACTGATCGAGACCGAGCGGGCGCTCGACGACAGCAACAGCCGCAGCCGCGCCATGCTCGACACCGCGCCCGACGGCGTCATCGCTCTCGACGACCAGGGGCGCGTGCTGGAGTTCAACGGCTCGGCCGAGCGCATCTTCGCCTGCGACCGCTCGCAGGCGCTTGGGGTCGATTTCGAACGGTTCTTTCCCGGGTCCTCCCGCACGAAGTTCAGGACCGCCATGCTCGGCTCGGCCGCGGCAGCCACGGCGGTGATGCCGGAGTGCCTGCCTGGGGAACCCGAGGCGTGCGTCCCGCAGGACATCATTGGCTGCACCTGGGACGGCCGCGAGTTTCCGGCCGAACTCTCGCTCGCGCGCATCGAGCGCCGATACGGGGCGATCTACGTCGGCTTCGTCCGCGACATCACCGACCGCCACGTTACCGTGGCCGATCTCCTCAGGGCACGCGACGAGGCGGAGATGGCGAACCTCGCGAAGCGCGAGTTCCTCGCCCGCATGAGCCACGAGATCCGGACGCCGCTGCACGCCATCCTTGGCATGTCCGAGCTCGTGCTCGCCTCCCAGTTGACCCTCGAGCAGCGCGACTGGCTCGAGGCCGTCCGCTCCAGCTCTGATGCGCTGCTGTATCTCATCAACGACCTGCTCGACTTCTCGAAGATCGAAGCCGGCCAGTTGCGCCTCGAGCAGTCGGTCTTCGACGTCTGGGAACTGCTCGAGGGCATGACCGACGCCGCGGCCATCAAGGCGACGGCCAAGGGGCTGCGCATCACCTGCTGGATTGACCCCGATGTGCCGCGACAGATCGTCAGCGATCCGAACCGGCTTCGGCAGATTGCGACGAACCTCACCGCCAACGCCGTGAAGTTCACCGACGTGGGCGAGGTGGTGCTGCGCGTCTCGGTCGACATCGACGGCACGGGCGGCGGCCCGCATCTGCACCTGGCGGTGTCCGACACGGGCCGCGGCATTGCCGAGGCCAATCAGGCGCGGGTGTTCGACCGGTTCTTCCAGGCCGATCCTTCGAACCCGCACGATGTGGCCGGCACGGGGCTCGGCCTCAACATCACTCGCACCCTCGTCGGCTTGCTGGGCGGCACCATCGGCATCGACAGCAGCGTCGGGCACGGCGCGCGCTTCGATGTGCGCCTGCCGCTCCACGACGTGCCGACGCAGACGCACCAGCGCACGTGGTCGAACCTCCCGTCGGCACCGGTGATGGTAGTGGTGCCCGGAGCGGCCGAGCAGGGCATGATTCGCTGCCACCTCGAGTTCCACGGCTGCGAGGTGCACGTGGTGGCGACCGCCGCGGAGGCCTTGGCTGCCCTTGGCGCACGCCACTATGCGGCGATGGTCATCGACGACGAGCTGCCTGACGAGACCGGCTTCGAGCTCATTCGCACCATCCGGAGCGACCGTGTGCACGAGGCGGTGCGCCTGGTCCTGCTCGGCAGCGGCCCCTCGGCGCCGCTGTTCGGCGCTGTCGGGGCGGTCTGCGTCTTGAAGCCGCTCCACGCCGACCGGCTGCTCGACGCCCTCGACGACGCGCGCACCTCGGCGCGTCTCGACGGGGTGCCAGCGCTGGCGCGGACGCTGGCCTCTGGCGACCGGGAGTGGCCGACGCGCATCCTCGTCGCGGAGGACAACCCCCAAAACCAGCGCGTCGCGACCAGGTTCCTCGAGAGCGCGGGCGCGCGCGTGGAGATTGCGCTGGACGGTCAGGCCGCGGTGGACATGGCCGCGAAGACCCGCTACGACGTGATCCTGATGGACCTGCAGATGCCGGTGCTTTACGGGCGGCAGGCGGCGGTGGCCATCCGCGACGCGGAGCACAGGCGCAACGACGAGCCGGTCCCGATTGTGGCCTTCACCGCGCACGCGGTCGAAGGGGTCCGCCAGGAGTGCCTCGCCGCCGGCATGAACGACTACATCGTCAAGCCGATTTCCGGCCGCGACCTCGTGGACACCGTGCATCGCTGGGTCGATCGCCGGCCGGCCGTGCTCGTCGCCGACGATGCGTCGGCGGTCCGGGATCTGTTGAAGCTACGTCTGCGGGACACCTACCGCATCGTGCAGGCCACAAACGGACAGGAGGCACTGGAGCAATTCGCGCGGCAGCCGATTGCCTTGGTACTGCTCGATCTGAACATGCCGGTGCTCGACGGCTACGCGACCGCCGCCGCCATTCGTCTGCGCGATGACGGGCAGCAGGTGCCGATTGTGGCATTGACGGGGGCGGACGGGCAGGAGGCGCGCGACCGCGCGCGAGCGGCGGGGTGCACGATGCACCTGGTCAAGCCGGTGCGGCTCGCTACGCTCCTCTCGGCCGTGGACGTGGCGCTGCGCCAGGGGGCGCAGCCGGTGGTGGAACCGGAGGCGCCGGTGGAGCCGCCGGCCTCCGTGACGCTTGACATCGACCCCGTGCTGGCCGATCTGGTGCCTGGCTACGTGCGTGAGAAGCGGCGGCAGATGGCGGACCTCAGGCGGCTCGTCACCGACGGCGACATGGACCGCCTGAAACGGATTGCGCACAACATCAAGGGGACCGGCGCGTCGTACGGCATTCCCGACGTCACGCGGCTCGGGCGAGCGCTCGAAACGGCCGGGCAGCAGGGCGACGCGCCCATGGTCTCGTCACTGATCGAGGAACTGGATGCACTGCTCGCGCGCGTGCAGGTGCAATTGGGGCTCTCGTGATTGAACGGGAACTCGATCTGGTTCGGGCCGTCGCGCTTGGCGACACCACCACCGACGAGGGACGCACGACATTCCTGGAGATCTTCCGGGCCTACTTCGATAATGTGACCGCGACGGTTTCGGCCATGCGGCAGTCGGCATCGACCGACGACGTGAAGGCCCATGCGCACCGGGCGAAGGGCGCCAGCGGCGTGGTCGGTGCGTCCAGACTGATGGCCTCGTTCGACGACATCGAGGCGTGTGCGGCCGCAGGCGAGCACGTGACAGCGAATACCTACGATGACATCGACCGCCAACTCTCGGCTCTGCGCCGGACCTTGTCCGTGCGCCTAGGGGTGGATCTCCGGTGAGTACGCCCGAGCCAGCCAACACGTTCCGTGTACTCGTGGCCGACGACCATCCGGTCGTCCGCATCGGCGTGCGCAACATCCTCGTCGCTGTCCCCGAGTTCCAGATTGTCGGCGAGTGCAGCGACGGTGAAGCCGCGCTGCACCTGGTCCTCACGAACACGCCCGACCTGCTGCTCCTCGACCTCGCGATGCCGAAGATGTCGGGCATCGAGGTGCTGCGCGCGCTGCGACTGGCCAATGCGACGGTCAAGACGCTGGTGCTTGCGGCGACCGTCGATCGGCGCCAGACGCTCGAAATTCTCCAGCTCGGCGCCCACGGTATCCTGCTGAAGGATGCCGTGGCTGAACGGCTCACCACCGCCTGCCGCGCCGTGATGTCCGGCCGCTACTGGCTGGGCGACCAGACCGTCACCGACATCGTCCAGGCGATGGCCGACCCCGGCGGACTGCAGTTGCCCGACCCGAACGGCACCTCGCTCACCGCCCGTCAGCTCCAGATCGTGAAGGCCGTCGTCGAAGGACGCGCGAACAAGGACATCGCCGAGAAGCTCACGATCTCGGAAGAGACCGTGAAGCGCCACCTGACGATCATCTTCGACAAGACCGGCATGTCGAGCCGCCTCGAACTCGCGATGTATGCCGTGAAGCACGGGATCGGAACATAGTCGCAAGGCGCAAGTCAGCACGTCTCAGGTCGGAGCCTCGTGCCGAGACGAGACCGTCCCGGACCGGCGTGGGGTCTGACTGCTGACGTGAGAGGTGTGACTAAGTTCGCGCAGCGATTGCTGCCGCAACAGCGGTGCGAAGTTCCGCCCACGCGCCGGTTTTCGGCACGCACGCGTAGGCACCAGACGCCATCGCGTCCTTGTGGATCTCGTCGGCGGCAGCCGAGAAGAGGACGACCGGCAGCGCTGGCGCCACCTGCTTCAGCGCGCGCAGTGTCTCGAGGCCGTTCATGCCCGGCAACCCCATGTCGAGGCAGACGACGTCGGCGGTCGTGGTACCCACCACTTCGAGGAACGCCTCGCCACTGCCGAACACCACCACGCCGTAACCTGACCGCGAGAAGATGCGGTCGAGCATCATCGCGCAGGTGGGGTCATCGTCCACCACGGCCACCGTCCGTTGCGGGCTCTCGGTCGAATCGGTCACGGCAGACTCCGTGGTGCGCGTCAGTCGCGAAGGACGAGCAGCAGGTCGCGGGCTTCCACGGCCGAACCTGCATCGACGGAAATCTCGCCGATCTTGCCGTCGCGCGGACTGTAGACCGCCGTCTCCATCTTCATCGCCTCGATCGAGAGCAGCCGCTCACCCTTCTTCACCGCCTGGCCGGTGCGCACCGCCACCGACGACACCTTGCCCGGCATCGGCGACGAGATGTGCGCCGGGTTGTCCGGGTCGGCCTTCGGGTTGCGCTTCACGGT
>CALQBJ020000030.1 GCA_943328785.2 Bifidobacterium breve | reverse complement strand
TTACCGCTTGGCCACGCCCCATCGTCAATTCCCGGGGCTCCTGTTCTCACACCACACACCGGTCCGGCGGAGGCAGCCTCGTGCGGCCACGCTGCCCGCATCCCTGCCTTGCGGTTGTCGGAGTGAGAGGTAACGCCCTCAGGAGTGGTCGAAACCACATGGTGCAAACGGTAATGGTAGTCGATGGGGTGGAGCTCTGGCAAGCCGTCACGACGACCAAGATGCCGTCGCCGCTTCATCGCCGGCCTACCGGACACTTGGGGCTGATGCCCTTACGTGCTCGGCCCTGGTCGTCGTCCTGGTCACCCAGGTGGAAACGCTGCGGCTCGTCACGGCCGCGGCCGCCCGTTCTGCGGTGGCCCTGTCCGCACACAGGCCGAACACCGCCGAACCGCTGCCGGACATGGCGGCGAACTGCGCGCCGTGGCGCGCAAGCGCACGGACCAGCCTGAGAATCCGTGGATGCCGCTCGACCACCGGCCCCTGTAGATCGTTTGTCCACTCATCCTTACGTGAGCTGCGGCTGGACCCCAGCCCGCCAGACGCGTGGCCACCGGCGGCGAGCCAGGCCGCATCCCACCAGCCGTATGCCTCTGTCGTGCTGACGCCGAAGTCGGGTCGAGCCAGCACCACCCAGGCGCGCGGGGCATCGACCAGCGGGAATAACAGGTCGCCACGCTCGACGCCGAGCACGGTGCCCCCCGCCAAGAAGAACGCGACGTCGGCGCCGAGGTCGCGGCCAATTTGCTCGAGTTGCTCGTCGGCGACGTCGAGCCGCCAGAGCACCCGCAATGCGCGCAGGGCCGCGGCCGCATCGCTGCTGCCGCCGCCAAGCCCGGCCTGCACCGGCACTCGCTTGGTGATGCGCACGGTCACCCCGTTCGGGTCGCCCCGCCGTCCAGCGGCACGCCACAACCTGGCCGCTGCCTTCCACACGAGGTTCGTCTCGTCGGTCGGACAGTCAGGGTCGTGACTGAGCAGGCGAAACGGCCCGGGCTTCGCCGTGAACGTCAGCGTGTCGTGCAGCGCCAGCGATTGGAACGTGGTCCGCAGCTCGTGATAGCCGTCGGCGTGGATGCCAAGCACCCGGAGTGTGAGGTTGATCTTGGCGCACGCCTGCACCCGCACGACCGGCGACACGCGCGTCATCGCGACAGCGGTCCCGTCGCGCGCAGTTCGTCGAGCGTGATCAGCGCCGTGCCCGGAGGGACCGACACGCGGAAGGTGGACGGCGCGAGCTCGACGTTCAGGTCGACCTGCGACAGCGCCAGGCGCAGGTCGAAGCGTCGGGCTTCGCTCGACACCAGACGCACGAGACGTGGCAGTCCGTCAACAAAGTCCAGATAGTCGGCACGCCAGCCGCCGTTGCCACCGATGACGACCGACACGAGCTGCCACGGCGCAGAGGGACGTTCGCGGCGAAGGTAGCGCAGCCGGTCGCCGCCGACGATACGCCAGCCGTCCCCGAAGGCACGGACATCAGCAGGCGCCCCCGTGTCACGATCGCAGCCAGTCAGCGTCGACTTCAGGGCAGCCGGATCGAGCGGCACGCCCGCGATGGCGTCGAGCAGTTCCTCAGGCTTGCCGTGCTCGAGCACGCGGCGGTCGCGCGGCAGCAGCAGGGTGGCGTCGCCGTTCGACGCGCCGATGATGAACGCCGGCGCGCCGAATGGTGCAGGCGCCTCGACATAGAGGGAGGCAGGCTCGGCAAGGCCGATCAGCAGCCGCCCGCGGACGCGGTGACCACCGACCGAACCACTGACGCCGACTTCAGCACTAAGCGTCGAGACGCGACGGCACGCGGCGGTGGCTTGCTCGAGCAACGCGCTACCGTCGGCGACCGGCGTGCCGGGGCCAGCGGGCAACTTCATGAGCGGCACACCGCACGACGCCACGCACAGCGACGCGGCACACGCCAGCGCGCGCCCCAGCCTCATTTCTTCGGGAGCTTCTGCTTGGCGCCGCGGATCTTCTTGTCGATGTCGCCGCGCTCGACCGAATCGAGGTCACCGGACAGCGCCTTCGTCCACGCCGCGATGGCATCGTCGTAGCGGCCGACGCGGAACAGCACGTCCGCGTAGTGGTCCTGCACGAGCGAGTTGGTCGCCAGCATCTGCGCGGCACGCTGCAGGTGCTCGAGCGCCAGGTCCAGCTTGCCGTCCTTGAAGTAGGCCCAGCCGATGCTGTCGAGATACGAGCCGTTGTCCGGGTCGATCGCCAGCGCACGCTTGATGTAGTCGACCGATTCATTCAGGCGCTCGCCACGCTCGGCCAGCATGTAGCCGAAGTAGTTGAGGGCCGGCGCGTTGTCGGGTTCCTTCGAGAGCAACTGGCGGAACACCGCTTCAGATTCGGTGAACTTCCTCTGGCGATCGAGCACCGTGCCCAACTCGAAAGCAATCCCGGTCTCGGCCGGAAACTTCGACTGTGCGTCCTGCAGCACCTTCACCGCCTGCGCGCCGCGGTTCGCATCGGTATAGACCTGCGACATCGCGACGTAGGCGTCGGGGTCGTCCTGCTTGCGACGGAAGAACTCCTCCATCGCGGCCACGCCCTGATCCACCTTGCCGCCGCGGCGGAGCGCCGTGGCCTCGAGGCTGGCGAGGCGCAGATCGTCTGGGCTCTGGACGCGTGCGACACGCACCGTGTCGACCGCGGCCGTGTAGTTCTTCGCCGCCATCTGCGCGCGGACGAGATACATGATCATCGCCCCGTCGTTCGGCGCGAGCTTGCGTGCGTCCTCGAACGTCTGGATGGCCTTGTCGTACTGGCCCAACTCCTGATAGGCGAACCCGAGGTGCGGCAGCAGCGACCCGAGCGCGAACGCCCCATTGGCGGTGCCGCGGAACTGCGCCACGGCCGGCGCCAGCGCGTCGACTACACCCTGGAACTTCTTCTGCTCCTCGAGCGCCTCGGACAGCACGAAGTAGCCGCGCGGATTCCGAGCGTTGACCGCAATCACCTTGCGCGCCGCCGTCTCCGCCGCGGCGGCGTCGCCAGCGCGACGCTCGAACTGCGAGAGCAGCAGGAGGGCGCGCTCGTCGTTGGCGTTCATGGCAAGCGCTTCGCGCAACAGGTCGCGGCCGCGCAGTAGATCGGCGCGGCTGCCGGTATTCATCAGCACGGCCGCCAGGTTGACGCGCAGGTCGAAGCTGCGAGGGGATGCCTTCAGCGCCAGGTCGTAGGTGCTGACCGCGTCGACCCAGCGCCGCTCGCGCGCATACGAGGCCGCCAGCGACGCGTAGAGCTGCGGATTGTCCGGCGCAGACTCCTCGAGCCAGGTCACGGCCTCGCGCGTCTTGCCGGCGCCCGTATACGCCTCCATCAGCAGCGACGGACCGTCGCGCCAGGCCGGCGCTTCCTTGACGATGTCGGCGAGGAGGGGGATAGCCTTGTCGAACTGCTCGGCGGCGACGTAGAGGCGGCTGAGCAGCGCGCGGACGTCGATGTCGGTGAGCTTGGCCGGCGTCTCGAGCGACTTCTCCAGGTGCTCGATGGCGCTGGTGACCTGCTCCTGCTGCTGCGCTCGACCGGCGCGCGTGTCCGGGGCATTACCCGCCAGCCCGGCATGCACCTGACCCAGCACGCGATGCGCCTGCTTGTTGGTATCGTCGACCTTCAGCGCCTGCTCGGCGGCGCCCTGCGCATCGACCGGCCGATTCTCGCCGAAGAACAACTCGGCCAGTTCAGCCGGGATGGTGGCCGAGGTGGGGTCGAGTGCGATCGCGCGGCGATACGCGGCGATGGCCTCTTCGGTCTTGCTCTCGTCGGCGAGCACATGTGCCTGCAGGAACTGCGCATACGCGTCGGCGGTGCGGTCCGGTGCCGGTGTTGGCGACGTGGCCTGCTGACGCGGTGCCGCCTGACGAGTCTGCCCAGCGGCAACGAGCGGCGCCGACGCGCCGAGGACGGCGACCAGGACCACGATTTTCATACCGGGGATTGTTCCATAAAAGGCAGAAGGTGTCATATAGTCCGGGCATGGCCGTCGACCCTGAATTGCTTGAAATTCTTGCCTGCCCGAACTGCAAAACGCCCGTCACGCTCGTGAAGGATGGCGCGGCGCTGAAGTGCGGCACCTGCCATCGCGTCTACCCCATCAAGGACGATATCCCGGTGATGCTGGTCGACGAGGCCACGATCGAGCCGTAAGTAGCACGGGACGCCGAGGCCAGGCGTCCCGATTCCAAATTGCAGATTCGCGCGTGAAGATCCTATTGGTGCGTCTCCGGCAGATCGGCGACGTCGTCTTCACGACGCCGACGTTCGCCGCGCTGCGCGATCACTTCCCGTCCGCCCAGCTCACCTATCTCGTTGAACCGGCCGCGGCATCGGTCGTCGCGGGCAACGCCGACCTGTCCGCGGTGATCGTGGCGTCCCGCGCGTCCGGGGTGCGCGGGTTCCTGGCCGACCTCGCGCTTGGCCGGCGTCTCGCACGGGAACGATTCGACCTCGTGCTCGACTTCCACGGCGGTCCGCGCGCCTCGCTCCTCACCTGGTTGAGCCGCGCCCCGTGCCGGGTCGGCTACGAGGTGTCGGGACGCACGTGGATGTACACGCAGCGAGTGGCCCGGCCGCGCGAGCTGCGCCCGAGGCACTCGGTGGAGAACCAGTGGGACCTGCTGACCGCCATCGGCGTGCCGCCGCCCGACCGCGGCCGCTATCCGGTGGTGATGCCGCTCGTGCGCGACACCGCGACGCAGGTGCGGCAACGTCTGGCTTCGCACGGCGTCGCCCACGACGCCCGCATCGTCGTCATGCACGTCAGCGCGGGGAATCCGTTCCGGCGATGGCCGCTCGAGGCGTTTGCCAGCGTGGCGGCTGCGCTGCCCGCGGTCGACGCGCGCGTGCGGGTCATCGTGACGTCAGGTCCGTCCGAAGCTGACGCCGCAGCGCAGGTGATTCGTGATGCGCGCGAACGGCTTGCCCCCGAAGTCCGGGAACAGGTGCTCGCGTGCGGCGAGTTCTCGCTCGCTGAACTGCGCGCGCTCGTCGATGACGCCGCGCTTTACATCGGCGGCGACAGCGGGCCGATGCATGTGGCGGCAACGAGTCGCGTGCCCATGGTGTCGCTCTATGGCCCGACCCTGCCCGCGCGGTCGGAACCGTGGCGCGCCGGCAGTCTGCCGGCCCTCGCCATCGAGGTGCACGGCCTCGCGTGCCGCCCCTGCGACCAGCGCGTCTGCGAACCGGGCGACTTCCGCTGCCTCGGCCAGATCTCGCCGGGCCAGGTGATCGACGCGGCCACCAAGTTGCTCGTACGGAACGGCTAAGATTGGGGCGGACTGAACCATGACCAACGCTGACGCGCTCCGTCCGGCCCATGCGCACGACGCCGCCGCGTCCGGGCACCTGCTCGAGTCGCTCGGCATGGCGGCGCTCTTCGGAGTCGCGGCCTTCACGCAACTCTCGATCGCCATCGCACAGGCGCTCCTCGTCATTGCCCTCGCCTGCTGGGCCACGCTCGTCATCGTGCGCCGCGAGCGGATCGAGGTACCGGCGTTCTTCTACCCACTGCTCGCCTACGCCGGATGGACGCTGCTGTCGGCGGCCTTCTCCAGCGACCCGCGCGCCAGCTTCGCCGACTGCAAGCAGCTCGCCCTGTTCCTCATCGTCCCGGCGACGTATCGCCTCATCAACGCCTCGCGCAGCACGACGATGCTGACGGTCATCATGTCGGTGGGTGCGGCATCCGCTGCCTACGGCATCTTCCAGTACGGCCTGCTGCACTACGACCAGTTGAACCAGCGACCGCAGGGTACGCTCGGTCACTACATGACCTACTCCGGCCTGCTGATGCTGGTCATCGGTACGGCACTGGCGAAGCTGTTGTTCGACTCGAGCGAGAAGGCGTGGCCGGCGCTGGTGATGCCGGCGCTGCTGCTGGCCGTGGCGCTGACGTCGACGCGCATGGCCTGGGTCGGTGTCTGCGCGGCTGCCGCGGTGCTGCTCATCGTCAAGGACTTCCGCCTGCTCGCCATCCTGCCGATCGTCGGCGCCATCACGTTCGCGGCGGCAGGGCCTGCCATCACGCAGCGGCTGATGTCGATGTTCGATGCGAAAGACCCGACTCGGCGCGACCGTATTGCGATGCTGCTCGAAGGGCAGCACATGGTGCACGACCATCCGGTGTTCGGCGTCGGGCCGAACATGGTGGAGGTGGTCTATCCGCAGTACCGGATCGCGGAGGCGGTGGAGAAGGTGAATCCGCACCTCCACAACGTGCCGATGCAGATCGCCGCAGAACGGGGGTTGCCGGCGCTGGTCCTCTGGCTCGGCTTCCTCGGCACACTGCTGCACGGGCTCTACCAGCGACTGCGCTCGATCCGCCCACGCAGCGCTGCCGCGGCAGCGCTGGCGTCGGTCGTCGGGATGCTGGCGGCAGGCATGTTCGAGTACAACTTCGGCGACTCCGAGTTCCTCATGCTCTTCCTGTTACTCATTACGCTGCCGTTTGCCGCCCTACGGCTCGGTGCCCGCGACGCGGCCGACGCATGAATCTTCCACCGCTCGACTCCGCCCGCGCCCGTTCGATCGTCTCGCGCTTCGCCAACCGGCACGTGCTCGTCGTCGGCGATGTCATGATCGACCGGTTCATTGTGGGGACGGTGACGCGCATCTCGCCAGAGGCGCCGGTGCCGGTGGTGAAGTTCCAGAGCGAACACTCGCGCCTGGGTGGCGCGGCCAACGTCGCACACAACATCGCGGCACTCGGCGCGAAGGTCACCCTGGTCGGCATCGTCGGCGCCGATGCGACGGCAGCGCGCCTGCGCGAGCAACTCGAGGCGGCCGGACTGTCGTCGGCGGGACTCGTCGAAGACCCGACACGGCCGACCGTCGAGAAGGTCCGCATCATTGCCGGGCGCAACCAGCAGGTCGCCCGCATCGACTACGAGGAGGACCGTGACGTCACCGGCGACGCCGAAGCGCGGCTCTGCGAGTGTGTCGCCAGGCTCGGCGAGCACGCCGACGTCCTGCTGGTGTCCGACTACCTCAAGGGGAGCGTCACCCGTGCGGTGATGGCGACGCTACTTACCTTGAAGCAGAAGGGGGCACCGCTCCTGGTCGACCCGAAGATTCCACACCTCGAGTGCTATCGCGGCGCCACGCTCGTCACCCCCAACAACCACGAGGCCGAAGTGGCCACCCATCGCCTCATCCGCACTGATGCCGACGCACAGGCGGCCGCCCTCGACTTCCGCGCGCGTGCGGGATGCGAGTCGGTGCTGATCACCCGCGGCGAACACGGGATGTGGTTATCGAGTGAGGTGGTGGAGGGTGCGGTACCGGCGACCGCGCGGGAAGTGGCGGACGTGACCGGCGCGGGCGATACGGTGGTGGCGACGCTGGCGCTGGCGATGGCCGCGGGCGGCTCGCTCTCAGAAGCCGCCGTGCTGGCTAACCACGCCGCTGGGGTAGTGGTGGCGAAGTTCGGCCCAGCCACCGTCACGCCGCATGAACTGATTGCGGCGCTGCACGAAGGCAGGTAGGCCGGGTAAGGCTGGTGGGTCGAGAGGAAAGGGTGAGGCACGCCCAGCCGAGGCCTTCCTTCCTGACCAACCCGACCCTACCCTCCTAGTGCTAGTGCCTGAAGTGGCGGCGGCCGGTAAAGACCATGGCGAGCCCCTGCTCATCGGCGGCGGCAATCACTTCGGCATCGCGGACCGAGCCACCCGGCTGCACCACGGCGGTTGCACCCGCGGCGGCCACAGCGTCGAGGCCGTCGCGGAAGGGGAAGAACGCGTCTGACGCCGCGACGGAACCGGCCAGCGGCTTCGTCGGATCGGCCGCCGAGGCGCGCGCCTTCATCACCGCCACGTTCACCGCATCGACACGGCTCATCTGCCCCGCGCCGATGGCCAGCGTGCGGCTGGCGTCGGTGAAGATCACCGTGTTCGACTTCACATGGGCGCCGACGCGCCACGCGAATCGCAGCGCTTCCCACTCTTCAGCGGTCGGCTGACGCTTCGTCACCACCTTCACGCCCTCGGGCAGCGCGTCGGCGGTCCAGGGCTGGCGCGCTTCAGCGACGAAATCGCGCTCCTGCGCCAGCATCGCACCGAGGATGCTGCGGAATTCGACGCCTGCCGAACGCAGCGTGTCGAAGTCGGCGACGACGACCCGCATGTTCACCTTCTTCGCCAGGATCGGCTTGGCGGCGTCATCGACCGACGGCGCGATGACCGCCTCGATGAAGGTCGAGACGATCGCTTCGGCGGCGGCGACGTCGAGGGTCCGGTTCAGCGCCACGATGCCGCCGAACGCCGAGAGGCTGTCGGCTTCACGGGCGCGGACATAGGCATCGGCAGCCGATGCGCCGATGGCGGCGCCGCACGGGTTCGTGTGCTTGATCACCACGGCCGCCGGCTCGTCGAACTCGAGCGCGATGCGCGCGGCAGCGTCGAGGTCGAGCAGGTTGGTGTACGACAGTTCCTTGCCCTGCAGGATGGTGGCCGCACCGAGGCCCGAGGCCGACGCCTGCGGACCGGTGCCGTACCACGCGGCCTTCTGGTGCGGATTCTCGCCGTAGCGCAGGTCGCGCAGCTTCTCGAGCGACAGGCCGACCGATGCGCCGAGCGCCGTCGACGGGCGGCGCTCGAACTGCTCGCCGCTCAACGTGACCTCGGCCAGCGTCTTCGTGATCGCCGTGTCGTACGACGCGGTGTGCGCCAGCGCCTTGCGCATCAGCTCGAAGCGGAACGCCAGAGTCGGCGTCTCGTCGAGCGAGGTCAGCAGCTGCCCGTAGTCGGCCGGGTCGACGACCACCAGGACGCCGCGGAAGTTCTTGGCGGCCGCACGCACCATCGAGGGACCGCCGATGTCGATCTCCTCGACCAGTGCATCAAAGCGGGTTGCCGGGTTCGACGCGGCCTTCACGAAGGGGTAGAGGTTGACCACCACGACGTCGACGAGGCCGAGGCCGTGCCTGGCCAGCGCGGCAAGATCGTCCGCCCGATCGCGGCGGGCGAGGATGCCGCCGTGCAGGGCCGGATGCAGCGTCTTCACGCGACCATCCATCATCTCGGGGAAGCCGGTGACCTCAGAGACGTTGGTCACCGCCAGGCCGGCGTCGGCGAGGGTCTTCGCCGTGCCGCCGGTCGACACCAGTTCGAAGCCGCGCGAGACGAGTCCGCGACCCAATTCCACGATTCCTGTCTTGTCCGATACGCTCAGAAGGGCTCTTGGCATAGGTATTAAAGTCCAGTATTATTTCCCCCGACGCCGGGCGGGCCTGGCGCCGTAGGAAAAGGCCGCACGCGGCGGCCCTTTTTATTGCTCCGCTGTTCTCACATTCCGGCCTCTGCCGGGACGACGTGACAACCTCGGGGTTGGTTTACTGACGCGGCACATCGCCACGTCACAGCAAGCAGGAATTAGAACGATGCGTATCACAGGCAAGGTCAAGTGGTTCAACAACGCCAAGGGTTACGGTTTCATCGAGCGCGACGGAGGCAGTGATGTCTTCGTTCACTACTCGGCGATCCAGGGCGATGGATTCCGCTCGCTCGAAGAAGGCCAGGCGGTTGAGTTCGAAATCGTTGACGGCCCGAAGGGCCCGCAGGCCGGCAACGTCACCAAGATCTAGTCACTGAACCGGTTTGGGCGCGGGACTCCGGTTCCGCGCCCGAGCTGTTTTGACCGCTCGCTCCCCCCGCTCGTTCGTCGCCATTCCAACAACTCAGCTCTGGTTTCCCAGCTTCGCGCCGTCGGCGCGTTCGCCCCCGTGCGCCGACGTCCCCCTCAGCGCCCTGGCGGTGAAGTTCACCTTGCCGTCCTTCACCGCGACACGAAACGCCACCTCTGGACTACCAGAGGCCTTCATTTTCTCGACCTGCGACTTCACCAGGTCGGCAAACTTGTGGAACGGCACCGGCGCCGCACCAGCCTCGCGGCGCGCGCTCGCCAGCGACTCGTAGAGTTCCTCGAGCTTCCGCATCTCGTGCGCCGGGTCCTGGAAGGCGGCGACGTGGACAACGCGGATTTCCTTGGCGTCCGGCTTCTCGGCGCGTGGCTTCGGTGCCTGGACAAACGGCCCTGGTCGGCCTTCTTCGCGCGCGCGCTGGCCACGGTCCCACAGCTCGATGAAGGCCGCGTAGCGCGACTGCAGCGTGAGGAAGCGAAAGCGGATGCCGGTGTTCAGGATGTGGGATCGGTCCAGCTTCTTGACGGTGGTCTCCACCTTGCCGCGCGTCTCCCATGGCGGCCTTTGGAGGCGGCCCGCGAAGAACATGTTGTACTCCGCCTCGAGCTGCTTTAGATCGGCTTCGAGTCGCGTCAGATCCCGTTCGATGTCAATCGCGGCCACGGGCGATTATCGCGGAAGCAGAAACCACACCAGCGGCAGCCACAGCTCTCGAGCGTACGGCACGGGACGGTCGTCTACCAACACCTCGGTGACGTGGGCGGTGCCCACCACCTGGAAGACGTCGCGCAAGCGCGCCGCATCCGCGGAGTGGAACCGGACGCGATAGCGGTGCGACTCGCCGGTGCCGGTGTCACGGAACTCGGCGGCGCCACGCGCCAGGTCGAGCGCACGTGCGAACTCGGGATGATCGAGCGCCGGGAAGACGAGGGTGATGGAGAACGGACGGCCGGTCGTGCCGAAGAGCGCCTCGTGCAGATCGGGGTCGAGCGAGGCGAGTTCCTCGTCGCTGGGCTGCTCGGATAGCTCGGCGTACGGCCAGAAGCGTTCGAGTGGGCGGAATTTCGGTGGTTCCGGGGTCATGACCGTCCTGGCAGAGCCGTTAGCATACCATTGGCGTTGTGGACTTCTTTTCGGCAGACGTGATCGGATCGGCGGCCGGAACCCTCACCACGGTCGCCTTTATTCCGCAGGTGGTGCGAGCCTGGAAAACCGGGTCGGTCGAGGATCTGTCGCTCTGGATGCTGCTGGCGTTCACGACCGGCGTCGGCCTCTGGGCGGTCTACGGCGTCGTGACCGATGCGGTGCCGCTCATCATCACGAATGCGCTGACGTTCGTCCTCGCGATGACGCTTCTGGTGATGAAACTCAGAGGTTCGAGCTCAGGGAGCGGGAGGTAGAGGTTGGAGGTTGGGAGAGCCAAGGTAACTGCCCCTGACCTCTACCCTCCAGCCTCGCACCTCTAGAAAATCGTGCCAATCGACGCGGCGGCCCAGTTCATCACCTGGGTCGGCAGTACGCCGAGATAGAAGACGATGAGCGCCGAGACGAGCAGCGCGGCGCCGGCCAGCTTCGGCACGGCCGGCAGCGGCATCGGGCCAGCAGCCGGCGTCATGAACATCATGACGATGACGCGCAGGTAGAAGAACACTGACACCACGCTCGTCAGCACACCGATGATGGCCAGCCACGAATAGCCGGCTTCCATCGCGGCGGTAAAGACGTACCACTTCGCGATGAAGCCGCCGAACGGCGGGAAGCCACCGAGCGACAACAGGAAGATGGCCATCAGCGCCGCGAGTTGCGGGTGCTCGGTCCAGAGCCCGGCGTAGTCGCGGATCTGGTCGCGCGGACGCTCGTTGGTTTCAAGCATGCCGATGATGCCGAAGGCCCCGAGGTTCGTCACCGCATAGGTGAGCAGGTAGAAGAGGATGGCGCCCTTCGCGGTCTGGTTGGCCGACACCAGCGCGAGCAGCAGGTAGCCGCCGTGCGCGATGCTCGAGTAGGCGAGCATGCGCTTGATGCTGGTCTGCACCACGCCGACGACGGTGCCGATCACCATCGTGGCGGCGGCAATCACCCAGATCACCTGGCTCCAGTCGTCGTGCATCGACTCGAACGAGGTGAGGAAGACACGGGCGAACGCCGCGAAGGCGGCGGCCTTCACACCGGTCGACATGAAGCCCGTGACCGGCGGCGGTGCACCCTCGTACGCGTCGGGTGTCCACATGTGGAACGGTACCGCCGACACCTTGAAGGCGAAGCCGACGATCAGCAACCCCATGGCGACGAGGTGAATCGGGCTCGAGGCCAGCGACGTGGTCGAGAACACCTCGGCGACGCGGTCGAGCTTCGTGCTGCCGGTCAGGCCATAGGTGAGCGCGATGCCGTAGAGGAAGAATGCGCTGGCAAAGGCGCCGAGCAGGAAGTACTTGAACGCGGCTTCCGTGGCGACCGGCGAATCGCGGCGGATGCCGGTGAGCACGTAGATGGAGAGCGACAGCACCTCGAGGGCGAGGAAGATGACCAGCAGGTCGGTGGCCATCGCCATCAGGATCATGCCGCTCAGCGAGAACAGCATCAGCGCGTAGTACTCGCCGGCCGGCAGCCCTTCCCGTTCGACCGTCGGAATCGACAGGGCGATCGAGAGGATGCCGATGATGATGAGCGTCCAGGTGACGAAGAGCCCGTAGTTGTCGGCGATGACGAGGCCGAAGCTCTCGGCCTTGTGGTTCCACAGCAGGAACGTCGACGCCGCGGCGCCGAGCAGACCGATGATGCCCAGTGGGGCAATCGGCATGCGTTCACCCGGCGAACGGAAAGCTTCTGCGACCATCGCCGCAATCGCGGCCGCGACGACGCACAGCAGCGGAACGAGCGCGTGAAGGGCGTCCATGTTCATCGACCTACCTCGGCGGACACCGGGGCGGCGTGCACCAGCGTTGAACTCGGCGCCATCGGCTCGGCCTGTACGCGAATCTGCGCGCCACGCCTCACCTGCGCGAGCAGTCTTTCGATGGACGGCGCCATCGGCTTCAGGAAGATATTCGGCAGCACACCCATCAGCACGGACATGGCGATGACCGGCACCAGAATGGCCCACTCACGCGGGTTCAGGTCGGGCAGCGACTTGTTCTTCTCGCTGACCTCGCCGTAGTTTACGCGCTGGAACATCCACAGCATGTAGGTCGCCGACAGGATGACGCCGGTCGCGGCAAACGCCGCGAGCGTCGGGTTCCAGGCGAACGCCCCGAGCAGAATGAGGAACTCGCCGACGAACCCGTTCAGCCCGGGCAGGCCGATGGACGACAGCGTGATGATGAGGAAGGCGGCCACGAGGCGCGGCGTCACCTTCTTCAGTCCGCCGAACTCCGAGATGAGGCGCGTGTGGCGGCGATCGGAAAGCATGCCGACAATCAGGAAGAGTCCGCCGGTGCTGATGCCGTGGTTCAGCATCTGGTAGACCGCGCCCTGCACGCCCTGCGTGTTCATCGCCGCGATGCCGAGCACCACGAAGCCGAGGTGGCTCACCGACGAGTAGGCCACCAACTTCTTCATGTCCGGCTGGATCATCGCGACGAGGGCACCGTAGATGATGCCGATCACCGCCAGCAGCGCCAGATAGGGCGCGAAGTAGGTGGCGGCTTCAGGGAACAGCGGGAAGGCGAAGCGCACCAGGCCGTAGGTGCCCATCTTCAGCAGCACGCCGGCGAGGATGACCGAACCGGCGGTCGGCGCCTGCACGTGCGCGTCAGGCAGCCAGGTGTGGAACGGGAAGAGCGGCACCTTGATGGCGAACGCCAGCGCGAATGCCAGGAAGAACCAGAACTGGACGTTCGACGGAATCGACAGCTCGTAGAGCTTCAGCAGGTCGAAGCTGTAGCTGCCGGTCTGCTGACTGTGGAGCACGGCCAGGCCGAGGATGGCCAGCAGCATCAGCACGCTGCCCGCCATCGTGTAGATCAGGAACTTGATCGAGGCGTAGATGCGATTGTCGTATCCCCAGATCCCGATGAGGAAATACATCGGGATGAGCATCGCGTCCCAGAAGATGTAGAAGAGGAACAGGTCGAGCGAGACGAACACCCCGGTCATCGCCGCTTCGAGCAGCAGGATGAACATGCAGAAGGCGCGTGTCCGCTTGTGCACCGATTCCCACGAGCACAGCAACGCGATGGGCGTTAGGAAGCCGGTGAGCACGATCAGGAACAGCGTGATGCCGTCGACGCCGACGGCATAGCTGACGCCGAATGCCGGAATCCACGCGTGCCGTTCCACAAACTGGAAGTCGGCCGACGTGGGATCGAAGCGCAACCACAGCAGGAGCGTAACCGCGAACACCACCAGGGAGACGCCCAGCGCGATGTTCCGGATGAGCCGCTCGTTCGCCTCGTCGTCGCGCACCAGGAAGAGCAGGAGCGCGCCGAGGATCGGCAGGACGATGAGAGAAGTAACTATCGGCATGTCTGTCTACAGCTCAACGCGACAGGTAGTACCCGAGCACCAGAACGGCGCCCAGGAGCAGCGACGCTGCATACGCACGGACCGAACCGGTCTGGAGCCGCCGCAGCAGTTCGCCGAGCCCCCCCACCGATTCCGCGGCGCCGTTCACGGCGCCGTCGATTCCGTTCGCGTCCACAACCTTCCAGAGCACCCGCTCTGACATGATCTTGAGTGGCTGGACGATGGCCGCATCGTAGGCCTCGTCCACGTAGTACTTGTTCAGGAGCACCGTGCGCAGGCCCGAGAACGACTGCGCCACCGACTCGGCGCGGCGCGGATCGGCGACGAAGAAGAACCAGGCGATGCCGATGCCGCTCAGGGCGACGACCGACGACAGGCCCATCAGGCCGAGTTCCACGCTCGTGCTCTCGGCCTGTTCGCCCGCACCACCGTGTTCGGTGACGACGGGAGCAGCGGCTTCCGTCGGCTCCATGCTGCGCGTCGCCTCGGCGGCGCTCGCCACCACGTGCGGCGCGGTCAGGCTCGGCTCCAGCCACTTCTCGAGACGGTTCGAGCCGCCGAGCGCGTGCGGCAGACCGATGTAGCCAGCGAGGACGGAACCGACGGTCAGTGCGATCAGCGCGAAGGCCATCGGCTTGGGCGCGTCGTGCAGGTGGCTGCCGTGCCCGCCGTGGCCGTGCGCGTCGTGGCCATGGCCGTGCGCATCGTGCGCGGCGGCCGGCGTACGGCTCTCACCCCAGAAGGTGAGGAACACGAGACGGAACATGTAGGTCGCGGTCATCAGCGACGTCAGCATGCCGACGATCCACAGCAGCGTGTGACCGCCCGCGTAGGTCTTGAAGAGGATTTCGTCCTTGCTGAAGAAGCCAGCCAGGCCTGGGACGCCGGCGATGGCCAGCGACCCGATCAGGAACGTCCAGTAGGTGATCGGCAGCTTGTCCTTCAGGCCGCCCATCTTGCGGATGTCCTGCTCGCCGGAGAGGGCGTGGATGACCGCGCCCGACCCGAGGAAGAGCAGCGCCTTGAAGAACGCGTGCGTGTAGAGATGGAAGATGCCGGCGGTGTAGGCGCCGACGCCCATCGCCAGGAACATGTAGCCGAGCTGCGAGACCGTCGAGTAGGCCAGCACGCGCTTGATGTCGTTCTGGACCAGGCCGATCGTGCCGGCGAAGAACGCCGTCGCCGCGCCGACCACCGCCACCACCATCAGCGTGTCGGGCGCCACGCTGAACAGCACCGCGTTGCGGCCGATCATGTACACACCCGCCGTCACCATCGTCGCGGCGTGGATGAGGGCCGAGACCGGAGTCGGGCCTTCCATGGCGTCCGGCAGCCAGATGTAGAGCGGAAGCTGCGCCGACTTGCCGGTGGCGCCAACAAACAGCAGCAGCGTCGCCATCGACACCGTGCCGAAGACCAACTCGGGGCTCAGCATCGACGCCTGGTGCGCAATCTCCTGGAAGTCGACCGAGCCGAACTTCACAAAGAGCATCAGCACGCCGAGGACGAAGCCGAAGTCGCCGATGCGGTTGACGATGAACGCCTTCTTGCCGGCGTCCGCCGCCGACTTCTTCGTGTAGTAGAAGCCGATGAGCAGGTAGGAGCAGAGCCCCACGCCTTCCCAGCCGACGAACATCACGAGGAAGTTCGAGCCGAGGACGAGGATGAGCATGAACGAGGCAAACAGGTTCAGGTACGAGAAGTAGCGCGCGTACTCCGAGTCCGGCTCGTCGTGCATGTACGAGGTCGAGTAGATGTGGATGAGCGAGCCGATGCCGGTGATGACCAGGATCATCAGGGCGGACAGCGGGTCGAGCCGCAGCGTGAAGTCGGCGGTGAAGCTGCCGGCGGTGATCCACGTGAAGATGCGGTTGACGATCGCGCGTGACTCCTCGGGCAACCCGGCGAGCTGGATGACCGACGTGACCGCCACGGCGAACGAGGCCACCATCACCGCGACGGCGACGAGGCCCGAGGCCGACTTCGAGAGCCGCTTGCCGATGCAGGCGTTGATCAGGAAGCCGAGGAACGGAAAGAGCGGGATGAGGAGCATCATCATCGCGGCGTTACCACTTCAGCGCCGTGAAGGCGTCAGGGTTGAGCGACTCGCGGTGGCGGAACAGCGCGATCACGATGGCCAGGCCGACGGCGGCCTCGGCCGCGGCGACGGTCATCACGAAAAAGACGATGATCTGGCCTTCCACCGTGCCGAAGGCGCGCCCGAAGGCGACGAACGACAGGTTGACCGCGTTCAGCATGATCTCGATCGAGAGCAGGATCGTGATCAGGTTGCGGCGGACGAACACGCCCGCCGTGCCGATGGTGAAGAGCACCGCCGAAAGAATCAGGTAGTCGTTGAGCGACGGCATCAGCGTTTCTCCCCCGGCTGGTCTTCACGGCGCGCCATGAGCACGGCGCCGACCATGGCCACGAGGATGAGGACCGAGGTAACTTCGAACTGGAAGGCGTAGTCGGTGAAGAGCGTGTACCCGATGGCCGACAGCGAGGTGACCGGGGTGTTGGAGAAGGTGCTCGTGGGTCCCGAGCGCGACAGCGCCCAGGCGAGTTCGCCGAGCAGCGCGACGGCCATCGCCGCGCCGAAGCGCATCGGCCCAGGCCGCAGCATCGGGTGCGTCTTCTCGTCGGCGTCGGTGTCCTCGTGCGGTGTGTTGAGGAGCATGACGACGAAGAGGAAGAGCACCATGATGGCGCCGGCGTAGACGATGATCTGGATGGCGGCGGCGAACGGGGCGTCGAGCAGGACGTAGAGCCCGGACAACGCACCGAACGACGTGATGAGCAGCAGCACGCTGTAGACCGGGTTGCGCTGCGCGATGACGAGCAGCGAGGCGATGACTGCCAGCGCGCCGAAGAAGTAGAACAGCATGGGCGTTACAGTCCGAAATACAGCACGGCGGCGGCCGTGGCGATGACGTTCAGGACCGAGGCCGGCAGCATGACCTTCCAGCCGAACGACATGAGCTGGTCATAGCGGTAGCGCGGCAGCGACCAGCGCATCCACAGGTAGAAGAACAGCAGCACGCTGATCTTGAAGAGGAACACCAGCCAGCCGAGCGACTCGGGCACCCCAGGGAACCACCAGCCGCCGAGGAACAGGTCAGTCGTCACGGCAGACACCGTGACCATGTTGATGTACTCGGCGAGGAAGAACATGCCGAAGCTCATCGAGCTGTACTCGGTGTGGTAGCCGGCCACCAGTTCCTGCTCCGCTTCCGGGAAGTCGAAGGGGGCGCGGTTGGTTTCCGCGATGCCGGCGATGAAGAAGATCAGGAAGCCGAGCGGGTTCAGGAAGACGAACCAGCGAAACTGCGGGATGCCCAGCAGCGAGCCCGACTGTGCGTTCACGATTTCGCGCAGTGACATCGAGTTCGCCAGCACCAGGACCGCGGCCAGCGCCATGCCGTAGGACAGCTCGTAGCTGATCATCTGCGCTGATGAGCGCAGCGCGCCGAGCAGCGAGTATTTGCTGTTCGAGCTCCAGCCGGCGAGCACGATGCCGTAGACGCCCATCGAGGTGATGGCGAAGACCACCAGCACCGCGACGTTCACGTCGGCGACGTGCAGCGGCAACGGCTCCGACAGCAGGCCGAAGAGTGTGGTCGAGCCGCCGAACGGCACCACCGCGAACGCGGCGAACGCCGCCGTCGCCGAGATGATCGGCGCCAGGGCGAAGAGCAACGGGTCAGCGGCGGCCGGCCGCAGCTCTTCCTTGAAGAGCAGCTTGACGACGTCGGCAATCGGCTGCAGCAGACCAGCTTTGCCGACCCGATTGGGACCGACGCGCTGTTGCAGCCACGCGCACACCTTGCGCTCGAAGTAGACCATCACCGCGGCCGAGATCTGGAGCAGGAACCAGACGACGGCGGCAATGCCAACCTGCGCGATGACGAACGAGTTGTTGCTGATGACGCTGAACATCTAGTGCGCCCCCACGGGCTGGCGCGCGCGCCAGTCGGCCGGGCAGGTGCAGCGGCCTTCACGGACATGCGCTTCGTATTCGTGGCGGAAGTGCTTGATGGTGGTCAGCACCGGCGTCACCGCCGCGTCGCCGAAGGCGCACAGCGTCTTGCCGCCGACGTTGGTGGCCACGCTCGACAGCAGGTCGATGTCGCGCATCGACCCCTGGCCGCTCTCGATCTTGCGGAGCAGCTTGAACAGCCAGTCGGTCCCTTCGCGGCACGGCGTGCACTTGCCGCACGACTCGTGGCGATAGAAGTGGAGCAGGTTCTCGGCGAGCCACACCATGCAGGTGGTGTCGTCGAGGACGATGGCGCCGGCCGAGCCGAGCATCGAGCCGGCCTTGACGACGCCGTCGAAGCTGGCCTGCGTGTCGAGCTGGTCTGGCAGCAGAATCGGCACCGACGAGCCGCCCGGAATGACCGCCTTCAGCGTGTGGCCGTCGCGCATCCCCTGGCAGTACTGCTCACCGAAGATGAGCTCCTTCAGCGTGATGTCCATCGACGCCTCGTAGACGCCCGGACGCTTCACGTGACCGCTGATCGAATAGAGCTTCGGGCCGCCGTTCTTCTCCGGCCCGAGCGCCGCGAACCACTCGGGGCCATGCTGCACGATGAGCGGCACGTTGGCGAGCGTCTCGACGTTGTTCACCGCGGTCGGGCAGCCGTAGAGGCCATAGACCGCCGGAAACGGCGGCTTGTTGCGCGGCTGCGCCCGCTTGCCCTCGAGCGACTCGAGCAGCGCGGTTTCCTCGCCAGCCTCATAGGCGCCAGCGCCGCGGTGCACGTAGACCTCGCAGTCGAAGCCGGTGCCGAGGACGTTCTTGCCGAGGTAGCCCTTGGCGCGCGCCTCGGCAATGGCGTTCTCGAGCACTTGCTGGACGTGGTAGAACTCGCCGCGGATGTAGATGTAGGCGACCTTGGCGCCGATCGCGTAGCAGGCAATCGCACACCCCTCGATGAGGAGGTGCGGGTTGCGCTCCATGATCACGTGATCCTTGAAGGTGCCCGGCTCGCTCTCGTCGGCATTGCAGGCGATGTAGCGCGGCTTCTCCGACTTCTTGTCGACGAACTGCCACTTCATACCGGTCGGGAAGCCGGCGCCGCCGCGGCCACGCAGGCCGGACGCCTTCACCATCTCCACGATCTGGTCGGGCGTGTGCGTGCCGAGCGCCTTGCGCAGCGACTCGTACCCACCGTGCTGGAGGTAGAAGTCGAGCGTGTAGGAGTTCGGCTCGCGAACGTATTTCGTGATGATCGGTTCCATGAGGGCTACTTCTTCTCGATCACGTGATGGCAGCCGGTCAGGGCCGCTTCCCCGTGCTGGCGGAGGTTCTCGAGCAGGGCCGGGATGTCCTCCGGACGCTGCAGTTCCTGCCAGGCGTCGTTCACCATGATCACCGGCGCGCGGTCGCAGGCGCCGAGGCATTCGGCCTCGATGAGCGTGAACGTGCCGCTCGCATCGGTCTGGCCCGGCTTGATGTGCAGGTGGTTGCAGATCTCCTCGACCACCCGCTCCGCGCCGTTCACCGCGCACGACAGCGTGCGGCAGACGCTCAGCACGAACGTCCCGACGGGCTTCGTGTAGAACATCGTGTAGTAGGTGACGACGTCCTCGACGTCGGCCGGGGTCACCTTGAGGATCTCGGCGACGTGCCGCATCGCGTGACCGGTGATGTAGCCCTGCTGGTGCTGCACCAGGAAGAGGGCCGGCAGCACCGCCGAACGGCTGCGGTCGGCTGGGTAGCGCGTCACGATCTCGTCGAGACGGGCGCGATTCTCCGGCGTGAACGTGAACACGGGGCCGTTGTCGGCCAGCGTACGGGTCGATTTGTGAAAGGTGGCGTCATACGCCATCTTTGGGTGGAAGCTCACCGGTCCACGTCTCCCATGACGACATCGATCGAGCCAATGACGGCGATCACGTCGGCAATCTGGCCATTCACGATCAGCCGCTCCAGCACCTGGCAGGCGAGGAGCGACGGCGCCCGCGACTTGACGCGCATCGGGCGGTTGGTCCCATCGGACACCACGGTGAAGCCCTGTTCGCCGCGCGGTCCCTCGACCGGCACGTAGGCCTCGCCGGCGGGCACGGTAAAGCCCTGCGAGTAGATCAGGAAGTGCTGGATGAGCGCTTCCATCTCGGTATAGACCCGATCCTTCGGCGGCGGCGTGATGCGCGGGTCGGCCACGGCATACTCACCCACCGGCGCAATGCGTTCGAGCGCCTGCAGGCAGATCTTGATGCTCTCGCGCATCTCGTCGAGCCGCAGCAGGTAGCGGGCGTAGACGTCGCCTTCGGTGCGCACCGGCACCTTGAAGTCGTAGGTCTCGTAGCCGAGGTACGGATAGGCCTTGCGCACGTCGTAGTCGATGCCCGCGGCGCGGCCGATCGGCCCGAGCAGTCCGTAGCTCAGGGCTTCCTCACGCGTGATCGCGCCGACACCCTTGGTACGACGGATGTAGATCTCGTTCTTGGTGAGCAGGTCCTCGTACTCCGCCATCTTGCCGGGGAGCCGTTCGAGGAACTGGCGCGCCTCGGCCAGGTAGCCGCGCGGCAGGTCTTCACGCAGGCCGCCGACGCGCATATAGCTCGGGAAGAAGCGGAAACCGGCGAGCCGCTCGTTCAAGTTGAGCAGCAGCTCGCGTTCGCGGAGGCAGTAGAACAGGACCGACACGGCGCCGACTTCCATGCCGTGCGTGCCGAGCCACACCAGGTGGCTGTTGATGCGCTGCAGTTCCGCGATGAGGATGCGGATGTCCTTCACCCGCTGCGGCAGTTCGAGGCCCAGCAGCTTCTCCACTGACATGCAGTAGGCCATGCTGTTGGACTGCGCGCTCAGGTAGTCCATGCGCTCGACGAGCGGGATCACCTGCTGCCACTTCTTCTGTTCCGCGGTCTTCTCGATGCCGGTGTGCAGGTAGCCGATCGTCGGCGAGGCCGAGCGAATCGTCTCACCGTCGAGTTCGAGGACCAGCCGCAGCACGCCGTGCGTGCTGGGGTGCTGGGGCCCCATGTTGACGGTCATCGTCTCTGTGCGAAGCTCTGGCATCGTTCTCTCTTCCGCCTGCTAGCCGGCGGACAGCTCGGTTTCCACCAGGTCGCAGATCACGTGCAGCAGGGTCATGTGTACTTCCTGCACCCGCGGCGTGACGTCCGACGGGACATTGATGTGCACGTCGGCCGCCCGTCCCGCCGCCCCGCCGTCTCGTCCGGTCAGCGCGATGGTGGTCACCTGCAGGCCGCGCGCGGTCTCGAGCGCCGACACCACATTGGCCGAACTGCCGCTTGTCGTAATTCCGAGGGCGACATCGCCCGGCTGTCCCAGCGCTTCCACTTGCCGCGCAAACACCCGGTCGTAGCCGTAGTCGTTCGCAATACTCGTGAGGACGCAGCCGTCCGTGGTCAGCGCCACTGCGGCGTAGCCCCGGCGCTCGCGAACGAAGCGCCCAACCAATTCAGTGGCCATGTGCTGGGCATCGGCGGCCGAACCGCCATTACCGAACACCAGCACCTTGCCACCCTGCCGCAGCGACGCAACAATCGCGTCGGCGGCCGCCACTGTCGACGAGAGCCCGGCGGCACGCACCTGCTGGTGCAGCAGAATCGCCTCGCTCAGCGCCGCATCGGCCGTATCACTTCCGGACAAGGCGATCCTTGAGCAGGTTCGCCCGGAACTCCTCTGCCGTCAGCTGCGTCGGCGACCCCGATTCCGGCTTCTTCCGGATCTGAACCGGGTAATCCTTGCGGGCCGGGTGGCCTTCCCAGTCCTCGGGCATCAGCAGGCGGCGCGGATCGGGATGGCCATCGAAGGCGATACCGAACATGTCCCAGATCTCGCGTTCGAGCCAGTTGGCCGACGACCACAGCCCGGTGGCCGTGCCAACGTGCGGGTCGTTGCCGGGCAGCCGCACCTTGAGGCGCAGCCGCAGCCGGTTCTCGACCGAGATGAGGAGGTAGATGACTTCGAAGCGCGGTTCGCGCGGCCAGTAGTCGACGGCCGTCATCTCCGCGAGCACCTCGAACTTCAGTTCCGCGCGGTCGCGCAGCGCCTGCAGCACGGATAGCAGATGCTCGGACTCGATGTAGAGCGTCGACTGCAGGTCGACGGTCGGCGCCACTTCGACGGCGACGCCAGGCAGCGCCGCAGCAAGGACTTCCGCGATACCGTTGGCGTCCATTAGGCGATCTTCTGCTGATCGATCTTCCGCTGGAGCTGGACGATCCCGTAGATCAGGGATTCAGGCCGAGGCGGGCAACCGGGGACATACACATCGACGGGCACGATCTGGTCGACACCCTGGACGATTGCGTAGTTGTCGAAGACACCGCCGATCGAAGCGCAGGCGCCCATCGAGATCACCCACTTCGGTTCCGGCATCTGGTCGTAGATCCGGCGCAGCGCCGGCGCCATCTTCCGCGACAGGCGGCCGGCGACAATCATCAGGTCGGCCTGCCGGGGACTGCCGCGGAACACCTCGGCGCCGAAGCGCGCGATGTCGTAGCGTCCACAGCTCATGGCCATCATCTCGATGGCGCAGCAGGCGAGGCCGAAGGTGACCGGCCAGATTGCAGAGCGGCGGGCCCACTGGACCACCCGCTCGACCGTCGTCGTCAGCACCGGAATATCGGGGAGATTGGATTCAAGACCCATTCAGGACTCTCTGGAAATGCTCAGGGCGAATTGCGAATTGGGCCAACGGCTGCCTGGATGTCACGCTGCGCCACGGTCGTTCAGATTGGCCATCGGCATTCAGCAATCAGCAATGGATTTATGCCCGCTTCTCGGCGCCCCAGTCGAGGGCCCCCTTGCGCCAGACGTAGACGTAACCGGCGAGCAGCAGCGTCATGAACAGGACCACCTGGACGAAGCCGGGCCATCCGAGTTGGCGCAGGGCCATGGCCCAGGGATAGAGGAACGCCACTTCGATGTCGAACAGCAGGAAGATCATCGCCACGAGGTAGAACTTCACCGACATGCGCTCGCGGGCGTTGCCAACCGCTGGCATGCCGCACTCGTACGGCGCGAGCTTCTCCGGCGTAGGTTTCTTGGGCCCGAGGACGTAGGACAACAGGATCGAGGGGACCGCAAACAGCAGCCCCAGCACGATCATGAGGACGATGGATAGCCAGCCCTGCATCGATACTCGGTTTCCTTAAGGGAGTCCATCGCTTGTGAACGATTTCTCAAGCTGGATGCCACATGCTAACGCATCGGGTTTGCCTCCGTCCACTGAAGGCTGCCGAGGTTGGGCTCTCCGGCCGCGTGAGGCCGGACGTGTTATTGGGCAACAGCCCCACGCATCATTCGCTCCCGAGCCCGACCATACAGACGAAAGGCCCGCCCAGGTGTCCCTGGCCGAGCCTTGGTCTGAAGACGTATCGGTTCGATCTGCCGTTGACCTACGTGAAGGCCTCGGCGACCGCGCTCATTCTCCGGTCGACTTCGTCCATCGCCTGCTGGAGCTGAGCCTTGCGTCCCTCGTGCTGGGTGGCCTGGAACTGCCGCTCCAGTTCGGTCTTCGCCAGCCGAAGCGTTTCGAACGCACGCACCTTCTCCGGGTCGCGCGAGTCCTTCTTCTTCGATTGCTGGCGGTCGCGCTCGAGCTCTTCCATCCGCTCTTGTATGCGCGCGTCCGCGTCGATCAGTCCCTCGCCGGCATCACCACTCATGAAAGCTCCGTACAGCCAAGATTAACGTGCCCGCCATTATAAGATGCGATTCGTGAGCGCTCGTGCGATTTCCGATCCGCTCGCACCCTTTCATCCGGCGGTCCGCGACTGGTTCCTGACGTCGTTCGAAGGACCGACGCGGCCGCAGCAGTTCGGATGGCCCGCAATCGCGCGCGGCGATTCCACCCTCATCCTCTCGCCCACCGGCAGCGGCAAGACCCTGACGGCGTTCCTCTGGTGTCTCGACCGGCTGATGTTCGCCCCGGCGGTCCCGAAGGACCGGCGCTGCCGCGTGCTCTACATCTCGCCGCTCAAGGCGCTGGCGGTCGACGTCGAACGGAACCTGCGCGTTCCGCTGGCCGGCATCGCGCGCGTGGCGACGGCACGCGGCGACACCTTCACCGCGCCAGCCATCGCCATCCGTACCGGCGACACACCGGCGAACGAACGCGCCCGCTTCCAGCGCGATCCGGCCGACATCCTCATCACCACACCGGAATCGCTCTACCTGCTGCTCACCTCGAACGCCCGCGACGCGTTGCGCGGCGTGGAGACGGTGATCATCGACGAGATCCACGCGCTCGTCCCGACCAAGCGCGGCGCCCATCTCGCCCTCTCGCTCGAACGGCTCACCGCCCGCTGCCACCGCGAGCCGCAACGCATCGGGCTGTCGGCCACGCAACGTCCGCTCGAGGAAGTGGCGCGGTTCCTGGGCGGAGCTCAGGGAAGTCACCAGGCACAAGTCGCAGGTCAGCAGTCACAGGGCACAAGGCACAGATCGAAGACACGGGGGCGGAAGGCGGACGTGACTCGCGACGCGGCGGTGGCGCACGACTCCGCGCTGGCGGAGTCGGAGATCGGCGACGAGTTCGCCGCCACCTTGCCGGGCCCGGTCGTCTATCGACCGGTCACGATTGTCGATGCGGGCGCGAAGAAGAAGCTGAAGCTCCGCATCGAGGTGCCGGTTGAAGACATGGCCCGCCTCGGCGTCCAGGACGCCCCGTCGACACGCTCAGGGTCGATCCCGAGTGGGCCGTCCTCCTCGAGCGGCACGCGGCCGTCCATCTGGTCGGCCATCCACCCTCGCCTGCTCGAGCTGATTCGCTCCCATCAGTCGACGCTGCTCTTCGTCAACAGCCGGCGTCTCGCGGAACGGCTCGCCGGCGCACTGAACGAGCTCGCGGGAGAGATCCTGGTGCGCTCGCACCACGGCTCCATCGCGCGCGAGCAGCGACTCGAGATCGAAGATCGCCTCAAGGCCGGCACGCTCCGCGCGCTGGTCGCCACCTCGTCGCTTGAACTCGGCATCGATATGGGTGCCATCGACCTCGTCATCCAGGTCGAGGCGCCGCCGTCAGTCGCGAGCGGTCTGCAGCGTATCGGCCGCGGCGGCCACCAGATCGATGCGGTGAGCGAAGGCGTGGTATTCCCGAAGTTCAGGGGCGACCTTGTCGCCTGCGCCGCGGTCGCGAAAGCGATGCACGACGGCGCCGTCGAAGCCACGCGCTATCCACGTAACCCGCTCGACATCGTCGCGCAGCAGATCGTCGCCATGACCTCGGTCGACCACTGGAAGGTCGACGACCTGTTCGACACCATCCGCCGCGCCGCCCCATGCGCGGAGCTGAGCCACGGCGTCTTCGAAGGCGTACTCGACATGCTGTCGGGCCGGTACCCCTCGGACGAATTCGCCGAGCTGAAGCCGCGTGTCACCTGGGACCGCACGGCCGGCACGATCGTCGCGCGCGAGGGGGCGAAACGCGTCGCCATCGCCAACGGCGGCACGATTCCGGACCGCGGACTCTACGGCGTGTTCCTCGTCGGCGCCGGAACCGGCTCCGCGAGAGTCGGCGAACTCGATGAAGAGATGGTGTTCGAGACGCAGGTGGGCGAGACCTTCGTGCTTGGCGCATCGTCGTGGCGCGTCGAGGAGATCACGCACGACAAGGTGATGGTGTCGCCGGCACCGGGCGAGCCGGGC
>CALQBJ020000029.1 GCA_943328785.2 Bifidobacterium breve | reverse complement strand
CCGATGCGCAGGCCCAGTTCCTCGTACGACGGATAGACCTCGATGATGTCGCCGCGCACGCGGAAGTTGCCACGGCTGAAGTCGTGGTCGTTGCGCTCGTACTGAATCTCCACCAATCGCCGCAGCACCTGCTCCCGGCCGATCCGCTGGCCCTTTTCGAGCGGCAGCAGCATGCCGTAGTAGGCCTCGGGGGAACCGAGGCCGTATATGCATGAGACGCTGGTGACAATGATGACGTCGCGCCGTTCGAACAGCGACCGCGTGGCTGAGAGCCGCATCCGGTCGATCTCGTCGTTGATGGTGGCTTCCTTCTCGATGTACGAGTCGGTGGCCGGCACGTAGGCTTCGGGCTGGTAGTAGTCGTAGTAGCTGACGAAGTACTCGACCGCGTTGTCCGGGAAGAAGCGCTTGAACTCCTGATAGAGCTGGGCGGCCAGGGTCTTGTTGTGCACCATGACCAGCGCCGGCCGGTTGACCCGCGCAATGGCGTGCGCCATTGTGAAGGTCTTGCCCGAACCGGTGACGCCGAGCAGCACCTGATGGCTGTCGCCGCGCTCGAGACCGTCCACGAGTTCGCCGATGGCCCGGGGTTGGTCGCCCGCCAGCTTGAAATCAGAGACCAGATGAAAGCGGTCGTGGACCGATGGCATAGGAAACGCTCATCGTACTACGACCTGGCGCGCCGGCTGGGCCGGTCCCGCCGGCCCAGCGGCCTGGTTGGCCGGCGTGCTGCACGGTGCTCCACCCGCGGTGACAACCTCGACTGCGTATAATGGGATTCTTGGTCATGACATGCGCTGTCTAGCGGTCTGCCAGGACGAGCTGGTCATCAGGATGCTCGACGAGATCCTGCTGCCCGGGTTCGAGGTCGAGTTCATCGTCGAGAACAAGCCTCTCGCCCGCCGTCTACACGATGCTGGCGTCTCCGTCGTCGTTGGAGACCCGCGCCGCACGGATACCTTTCTCAAAGCCGACCTCAGCCCCAGCACCTGCGTCATCATCGAAGACAACGGCCGCCGCAGCCCGCGCAAGATCCTCGAGGCGGCGCGCGATGCCGGCGGCACGCTCGTCTACCTGCTCGGCATCGGCGCCGCCGCCACGACGAAGCGCACCGAGGAGTTCCACACCGAGTTCCCCGACGTCGCCTATCTGGCGATGTCCGAACTGTTCGGCAACCCGCTCGTCACCGAGGTGAGCCGCTCGCTCACCCGAGCCCGCGTGCAGCAGTACCAACGCTATCTCAGCGACGCCGACCGCGTGCTGATCATGCTGCATAACGATCCGGACCCCGACGCGATGGCCAGCGGGCTGGCGCTGCGCAACGTGCTGCGCCGCACCAAGACCACCGCCATCATCGGCGCGATGCAGGGCGTGACGCGGCCCGAGAACCTGCGGATGGTGAACCTGCTCGACATTCACGTCGAGCACATGACCCCCGAGACCGTCCGCGAATACGACCGCATCTGCATGGTGGACGTGCAGCCGCACTACTTCGGCGGCCAGATCGACCGCGTCGATTTGGTGATCGACCACCATCCGGAGCAGGCGGGCTACACCGCGGTGTTCAAGGACGTGCGCGCCGACTACGGCTCGACCTGCACGATCCTCACGGAGCACTTGCGCGCCGTCGACGTGAACATCTCAGAGCGCACCGCCACGGCGATGATCTACGCGATCAAGTCGGACACGCTGTTCTTCAACCGCCAGACCAACCGCGTCGACATCGAAGCCTTCTCGTATCTCTACCCGCTCGCCGACCCGGCGCTGATCCGCAAGATGGAAGGCGCGGAAATCACCAGCGAGCGTCTCGAATACGTGATGCGCGCCCATCAGGGTGGACGGCTCACCGACCAGGTGTTCTGTGCGTTCCTCGGCACGCTGCCGCGCGAGGACTTCATCCCCTACGTCGCCGACTTCTTCCTGCAGCTCGAACACGTGAAGTGGACGGTGATTGCCGGGATCGTGAACGACTCGCTCGTGATGTCGATCCGGAACCTGGGCTACACGAGGAATGCCGGCGAGTTCGCCCGCCGGTTCTTCGGCGACATCGGCAGCGCCGGCGGCCACCGCGCTATGGCGAAGGCCGTGGTGCCGATGCAGGCCTTCCGCGACAAGTTCGCCCTCGACGACACCAGCCTGATCAGCGGCAAGCTGCACGAGATGGTCTGGCAGTTCCTGCACGACGCCTCGCCGAGCGACCGGAAACGCGAGACGGTCAAAGGATAGGGGGGCTGGGCCGGGAGGTTGGGGGTTGAAGCCCACCGCCCATCACCTTCCCCGTCACCCGAGCGCGTGCGCGAGGTCGCCAAGTAGATCGGCCACATCCTCGAGGCCAATCGACAACCGCAGCATCCCCTTCGTCACGCCGGCCGCCGCCAGTTGCTCGTCGCTGTGTCCCCACTGCGAGGTGAGCACTGGCAGGCTCACGATGCTCTCGACGCCGCCGAGACTAGCCGCCCGCTTGATCACCCGCAGCCGATCGTAGGCACGCACCGCACGGTCGTAGTCGCCGTGCAGGTCGATGCAGACCATCCCGCCGAACCCGGACATCTGCCCTGCCGCAATGGCGTGGTCGGGATGCGACGCCAGCCCGGGATGCAAGATCCGGCTGATGCGCGCGTCGCCTTCGAGGGCACGCGCCACGGCCAGCGCATTCTCGTTGTGCCGGGCCACCCGCACGGCCATGGTCTTCAGCCCTCGCCCCAGCAGGAACGCCGGCATCGGATCGAGCACGGTACCGAGCAGTCGCCGCGCCCGTTCGATCGGCGCGAGCAACTGGCGCGGACCGGAGACAACACCCGCGGTGACGTCGCTATGTCCGTTGAGGTACTTCGTGGCGCTTTGCATCGAGAGGTCGACGCCGAGCGCCAGTGCGTCCTGGTTCAGCGGCGACGCAAACGTGTTGTCGAGCACCGACAGTACCCCGCGCGCCCGGCACGCCGCGGCCACGGTGCGGATGTCGACACAGCGCAACGTCGGGTTGGTCGGCGACTCGAACCACACCACGCGCGTCCGCTCGCTGAAGACCGGCCCCAGCGATGCCAGTTCCTCGAGTGACACGAAGCGCGTGGTGATGCCGAACCGCGACAGCAGGTCGTGCAGCAGGTGCAGCGTGCCGCCATAGATCGCCGCGGCGCACAGCACCTCGTCACCGGCGCACAGGGACCCGATGAGCGTGGTGGCAATGGCCGCCATGCCCGACGAGAACAGCAGCGCGCGCTCAGCCCGGTCGAGGCTGGCCAGCGCCTCCTCGACGGCGACGACCGTCGGGTTGCCGTAGCGCGAGTAGAGATACTTGTCCGAGCGCCCTTCGTTGTAGGCGATGACGTCGGCCGCGCTGTCGAACAGGTAGGTGGTGGTTTCGAAGATCGGCGTCGTGAGCGGCGCCGGGCTGCCTGGGACGTGGTCGCCGGAGTGAATCAGGTCGGTGATGCGGGTCATGGACAGGCTCCAGGACCGCGACGCTCAGCGCCCGTTCCCGACCTGTTCGCCGCCGGCACCCACCACCGGCTCGATGAACTGGTGATAGGCGTCTTCGTAGCCGCGGTTCATGAGTTCGGTGAGGCTCAATCGGCGGTCCGATCGACCGTCGTAGCCACCGTCGAAATCGAACGGCCCGACCGGGTTGTGCGAGGGCCGGATGACGAACACAGCCGGGTCGTCAGCGCGGCGGCGAGCCAGCGCGTCGCGCACCGCGGCGGCCTCGGCCGAGAGCACGTACTCGCCGAGCCGGCCGCGACCGTCGAGCCGCGGCGACGCCAGCGCATGCGGACCGGGCGACTCCGGCGCTGCCGACACCAGGATGATCTGGTCGACGTCGAGCTCGGCCAGTTCGTGCAGCAACCGCTCGAGACTGCCGGCACGGTCGCACAGCCGATGCGTTTCGCCGCGCCAGTACGCATCCGGCGCAAAGGTGACGTCGTGCAGGTCGGTAGCCAGCGGCACGGTGAGCGCCGCGGCGACTGCGTCCGCCAGGTGATCGCGCGCCACACCGGCGAGGTCGAACAGTTCGGCGCGGCGTTCCTCGGCCGCGTGCGTAAGCGGCCGCCGCACGAGGTCGCGCCGCCGGTCGTCGGCCACCAGTGCAAAGACGAGATCGCGGCCGGCATCGACGTCGTGCGCCACGATCAGCAGTTCCCGGAAGCCGGGCTGCCCGATGTTCTCGGCCAGCAGTTCGGTATAGCGCCGCGCCAGATCGGTGCGGCCAGGCAGCCGCAGCTGCGCCGCCCCGCGCACCAGATTCCACACGGCCCCCCACGCATGCGCGATCGCCGCGTCGGCGGTCAGCGGAGCCGGCACCACGCGCCACCACCACGGACCGCGCGCCCGCCGACTGTTGGTCCGGCGCAGCGCGCTCAGCGCCGCCATGAGAGCCGACGCGCCAAGGATGAGGACCGCGAGCCGTGGCAACCACGTGGGGAACGCCGTCGGTGCAAACGCGGCATCGGCGACGCTCACATACCAGCCGACGAGCCCGCCACCAGAGAGCCCGAGCATCTTGAGCACGAAGTCGATGGGATAGACGATGAGGCCAAGGGCCATGGCGGCAATCGGGAGGGCCACCGCCGCCACGGCCAGCAGCAGCGCGCCGCCGAGTATGCGCAGCGAGGGACGCCAGCCGTAGAGCGTCGCAACCTTCGGGTCTTTCCAGAAGCCCTTGTCGCTCCAGAGGTGGGCTGCGCCGTCGACCGCCGTGAAGAGGGCGCCGACCACGCCGATGCCACGGCCAGCAGCGAGGTCGAGCTTCACGCCCGCTTCATGCAGGGCACGCAGCACGCCGGCGTGGTAGGCGCCAGCCGTGCCGGTGCCGGTGAGCAGGAGTGCGGTGCGTCGCTGCGGAGAGTATGAGTCAGCCGACGGGACAGCGCCGCGGCCACTCATTCAGGCGCTTCGTCGTGCATCGTGTAGAGGCGATCGATCTCGAACTCGCGGATGCCGCCCGGCGTGATGACCGTCACCGAATCGCCCGTTTCCTTGTTGAGCAGCGCCCGGCCGATCGGTGACGTCGTCGAGATCATGCCCTTCGCCGCATCGGCGTCCTCGGGCATGACGAGCTGGAGCACGAGCTTGTCGCCGGTATTCTCAGTGACGTGAATGGTCGAGCCGAACCCGACGCGGTCGGTCGGGATGCGATCGGTGTTGAGCAGGTGGATTTCAGACACCCGCTTCTGGAGCATGCTGATGCGCGTCTCGACGAGGCGCTGACGCTCTTTCGCCGCATGGTACTCGGCGTTCTCGCGCAGGTCGCCCAGTTCGCGGGCCCGCTTGATCTCCCTCGGGAGCTCGAGCTTGAGCTCGCGGTCCAACGCCTGAATTTCATCGTCGAACTTCTTGATCAGCCGCTCTTTCATCGAAACGCTCATGGTCTGTTGAGAAGATACCACAGTGCTATGCTTCAGCCGTGCAGCGGATCACGAGCCGCCAGAACCCTGTGGTGGCGCAATACCGGGCGGCAGCCCGTGGCGAAGCCGAGGGCATCCTCCTCCTCGACGGCATCCATCTCGTCGGAGAAGCGGTCGACGCCGGCGTGCGCCTGTCGCATGTGATGGTGTCCAGCGAGGCGCTCGAACGGCACGAGATCACGCGCCTGCTCGACCTGCTGCCGCACGACACCGAGGTGGCGGCAGCGCCTGCTCCGGTGATGGACGCGGTCAGCCCCGTACGTTCCAGCAGCATCATCGTCGCGCTCGCCGCGCGCCCGGTGGACCTCATCAACCCGTTCGAGCTGCCGGCCGCGCTGGTCGTCGTACTGTGCGACGTGCAGGACCCTGGCAATGTCGGCGCGATTGTCCGCGTGGCGGAGGGCGCCGGTGCGTCAGGCGTGATCGTGGCGGGCCAGAGCGCCGACCCGTACGGCTGGAAGGCGCTGCGCGGCTCGATGGGCAGTGCGCTGCGCCTGCCCATCCACCGGGTGGCCGAGGTCCGCGATGCCGTCGCCTCGGCGCGCCGCCACGGTGCGCAGGTGGTCGCCACCGTGCCGCACGGCGGCGTGTCACTCTTCCACGCGCAGTTCGCCGGTCCGACCGCTCTGCTGATCGGTGGCGAGGGACCGGGGCTGTCCGCCGACATCATCGAGCGCGCCGACGCGCGCGTCACCATCCCCATGACCGCGCCGGTCGAGTCGCTGAACGCGGCCGTGGCCGCGGCGGTGCTGCTCTACGAGGCGCGCCGGCAACGGACCCACTGACATGAGCTCGCTGTTCCCCGACGACGACCCGCCCGCTGGGTCGGGCGCCCCTGCCCCGCTCGCCGAGCGGATGCGCCCGCGCACCTTCGACGAGTTCGTCGGCCAGGAGGAACTGCTGGCGCCGGGACGTCCGCTCCGGCAGGCGATCGAGCGCGACCTGCTGCAGTCGATCATCCTCTGGGGTCCGCCCGGCACCGGCAAGACCACGCTGGCGCGGATCATCGCCGAGACGACGAAGGCGAAGTTCGTGTCGTTCAGCGCGGTGCTGTCCGGCATCAAGGAAATCCGCGACGTGATGAGCGAGGCCGAACGGCTGCGCCGCGGCACCGGCCGCCGCACCATCGTCTTCATCGACGAAATCCACCGCTTCAACCGCGCCCAGCAGGACGCGTTCCTGCCGCGCGTCGAAGCCGGCGACATCGTCCTCATCGGCGCCACAACGGAGAACCCGTCGTTCGAGGTGAATGCGGCACTGCTCTCGCGCTCGAAGGTGTTCGTGCTGCGCGGGCTGACGCCGGATGAAGTGCAGGCGATCCTCGAGCGGGCCCTCCGCGATTCGGAGCGCGGCCTCGGCGGCGACGCGGTCGACCTCGATCCCGACGCGCTGCGTGCGGTTGCGCTCTACGCCAACGGCGATGCGCGCGCGTCGCTCGGCCTGCTTGAGTTGTGCGTCGGCGCGGCGCCGATCGTGGCTGGCCGGCGGCAGGTGAGCGCCGAGCGGGTACAGCAGACGCTGCAGCGCAAGGCGCTGCGCTACGACAAGTCGGGCGAGGAGCACTTCAACCTCATCTCGGCGCTGCACAAGTCGATGCGGAACAGCGATGCCGATGCCACGGTCTACTGGCTCGCGCGGATGGTGGAGGCCGGCGAAGACCCGCTCTACATCGCGCGCCGCCTGGTGCGTTTCGCGTCAGAGGATGTCGGCAACGCCGATCCGCAGGCGCTGAGCCTCGCCATCGCCGCGAAGGAGGCCGTGCACTTCATGGGGATGCCGGAGGGGAACACGGCGCTGGCGCAGGCGGCGCTCTACCTGGCCACGGCCCCGAAGAGCAATGCGGTCTACGCGGCCTACAATAAGGCGGCGGAGTCGGCCGAGAAGGATGTGGCGTCGCCGGTGCCGCTGCACCTGCGGAACGCCTCGACGTCGCTGATGAAGACGCTGGACTACGGGAAGGGCTACCGCTACGCGCACGACGAAGCGGAGGCGGTGGCAGACATGTCGTGCCTGCCACGCGAGCTGGAAGGGCGGACGTTCTACCAGCCGACCGAGCGCGGCTTCGAGAAGGAAATCAAGCGGCGGCTCGACGGCTGGGCGGAGATCAAACGGCGGCGCCGAACGAACGAGTAAAGAGCGCCTCGATCGCGGCCTTGCCGTTGTCGCGCATGCGGCGGGTGCCGGTGCCCGTGAAGTGCGGGTGCGTGATGACCGGGCCATCGCCCGACGGCCGCTTCGCGAATGCCTCGCCGTCCCACGTGAACCAGCTGTCGTGGTCCTGGTCGAACACGTGCAGCGGCTTGTTGCAGATCTTGGCGAACTCCGCGCCCCACCCGGTGCCGCCGCGCACGGTGCCGTCGGCCTGCACGGTGCCGATGACATAGATTTCCTGCCCGCTGTTCACCTGATACCAGACGGTCTGGAGCACCTTGCGGATGGTCGGCGCGTCGGTGTAGCGCCGGTTCAGCAGCTTCGAGACGTAGCCAAGGCTCACGTCGCCGTTCTGGAGCTCCTCGTGGTTCAGGACGCGCACGCCGCGGTGTCTGACGATCGGATGTCCCTCGAAGGTGAAGTTCACTTCCTCGATGCCGTGGCGTTCAGCGCACGCGCCGAACTCAGCCTCGGCGCCGGAGGCGCCACCGGAAAAGAGAATGCACTCGCTAGGGGTCATGGCGCCATATTAACTCAGGCTTAGCACCCGCGGCTTAGTGCGTCTGCGCCCCGACCGATTCGGTGGCGGACCCCGCCGGCGACGGGCGGGACTACAGGTCGTGTCGTTCAGCGTAGAGCGCGAGCTTCAAGGCGCTGAGCGATTCGTTGATCTCCTGCAGGAACGCCACGAGCGAGGCGATGAGCGTCAGCAGGCACGCCGAGAAGAGCACGGTGACCAGCCCGGCGCCAGAGGATGCCCACCTGCCCCTGCGCGCTGACCCGCTGCGCATCTCGTGCGCGAGGATGCGCGAGCGGTCGATGATGCGACCGAAACGGTTCGTCATCGACAACAGCAGGAGCCCGACTCCCGAGATCAGGATGACCGGTCCGATGGCTGTCTGCAGGAGCGGAATGAGATCCTTCATAGTGCGGATTGATGATTGCCCATTGCGGAGTTCCCGGGAGGCAGAATGCCCTGCATTTCCAATCGGCATTCAGCAATCGGCAGTCAGCAATTCCCTAGATCCGCTCGAAGTTCTTCTCGATCTCGCGCTTGGTGATGCGCAGCATCACCGGCCGTCCGTGCGGGCAGATGGTGGAGTACGACGTGGCGCGCAGTTCCTCGAGGATGTGCGTCATCTTCTCGTAGGTCAGCGGGTAGTTGGCCTTGACCGCCGCGTGGCAGGCCGTGGTGGCGGCGATGCGCTGCAGCGCCTCCTGCACCTGCGTGCCGCGATCGAGCCCTTCCAGGTCCTCGGCGAGCGCCAGCAGCGCCTGCGCGCTTTCCTCGGTGCTCAGCAGTAACGGCACGGCGGACACCTTCAGCGTCCCCTCGCCGAACGGCTCCACGTCAAACCCCAGACGCGAGAGGTCTGCGGCGCGCTCGGTCAGCGTCTGCTGCGCGGCCGCCGGCATGTCCATCAGTAGCGGCACCAGCAATCGCTGCGACTGCAGGTTGCCGCGCGTCAACTGCTGCATCACCCGTTCGAACAGCACCCGCTCGTGCGCCACGTGCTGATCGATGATCGCAATCCCCTCGTCGTCGATCGCAATGATGAACGTGTCGCGAAACTGCCCGAGTGGAATCATCGGGCGGACCTCGGAGATCGCCATCCCTGCCCCACTCGCCATCGCCGCCGCAGCCGCGGCGAAGCCGCCGTCCGGATCTGCCGGTGTCGCCTCCGGGCTACCCGCACCGCTCTCAAGCGGCGGCCCGGGCAGCGGCGCCGGGTACGGCATGCTCGGGTACGGCTGGCGCGGCGCAGCGCCAGGCACCCACCGGTTCGGAAAACTGCCGCCGCCGAGGATGCCAGGAATCGCCGGGGCGAACGGCTTCGACACCAGCGTGTCCTGCGTCAGTTGCAGGTTCGGCACGCCGCCGGCACCGAGCGCGTCCAGCAAGCCGCGGCGCACCACTTCGTGCACCAGCGACTGTTCGCGGAAGCGGACCTCGGCTTTCGTCGGATGCACGTTCACGTCGAGGGCGTCGGCCGGCATCTCGAGGACCAGGTGCACCTCGGGGCTGCGCTCCTTGATCGACGCCATGCTGTAGGCGTCGATGATGGCGTGCGCGATGGTCTTGTCCTTGATGATGCGCCGATTGATGAAGACGTTCTGCGGCCCGCGAGTGGGCCCTTGTTCGGCCAGCGCGGCGATGAAGCCGAACATGAGGACGCCGCCAGCCTCCTTGCGCACCTCGAGCAGGTCGGACCGGTCGCCGTAGAGCTGATAGAGCCGATCCTTCAGCGTGCCCGCGGGCGGGCACTGCAGCACGGTGCGCGGTCCGCTGGTCAGGGTGAACCCAATCTCGGGATAGGCGAGCGCCAGCTGCGTGGTGATGCGCGAGACCTGCGCCGTCTCGGCCCCGTCCGACTTCAGGAACTTCCGTCGCGCCGGCAGGTTGTAGAAGAGATCGTTCACCTCGACGACCGTGCCTGGCGCGGCCGGCACTTCCTGCTCGGCCGCGATGAGGCCGCCGTTCACACGCACTTCGGTGCCGCTGTGGCGGTCGCGCGTGCGCGTCCGCAGCGCGAAGTGCGAGACGGAGGCGATCGACGGCAGCGCCTCGCCGCGGAACCCGTGCGTCAGGATGGCGGCAAGGTCGTCGGCCCTGCGGATCTTGCTCGTGGCATGACGCTCGAGCGCCAGCCGCGCATCATCGGGGTCCATCCCCTCGCCGTCGTCCTCGACCCGAACCTGCTTCTTGCCGCCGAGCTCGACGTGGATGACGATGCGGCGGGCGCCGGCATCAATGGCGTTCTCGACGAGTTCCTTGACGACCGACGCCGGCCGCTCGACGACCTCCCCCGCCGCGATCTGGTTGGCGAGGTCATCGGGAAGCCTGGTGATCCGTCCCACGTCAGATCCAGCGCCGGCTGCGGAAGAACGACAACATCGAGACGATGATGACGATGCAGATGATGAGCACCCACCAGAACTGCGCCACGTCGCTACCAGGGAACTGCGGCAGGTGGACGTTCATGCCCCACACGCCGGCCACCAGCGTCAGCGGCATGAAGATGGTCGATACCACCGTCAGCACCTTCATCACCTCGTTCAGCCTGTTGCTGACGTTCGTGAGGTAGGCGTCGAGAATGCCGGTCATGCGGTCCTGGAACATCGTCGCGTCATCGTTCAGCCGCTGCAGGTGATCGAACACGTCGCGGAAGCGGAACGACATGTCGGTGCTGATGTCGACGAAGTCGCGGCGCGCCAGCCGCGCCATGACGTCCCGCTGCGGTGTGATGATGCGGCGCAGGCCGCCGACCCGCCGCTTCTCGTTGAGGACCTGGCGGATGACCTCGGGTGTCGGGTTGTCGAATACCGCCGTCTCGAGTTGGTCGAGCCGATCCTCGAGCTTCTGCATCTCCGGGCCGTAGTGGTCGACCATCATGTCGACGATGCGGTGGAAGAGCGCCACCGGCCCCTCCGCCATCACCTTCGGGTTGCGCACCGCGTTCTCGTGCAGGTCGGCGATCGACCGCGAGTCGCCGTTGTGCACCGTCACCAGGTAGTTCGGCCCGATGAAGAAGTCGATGTCGTGCGTGCTGAACGTGCTTTCCTCGGACTGGAAGGCAATGCCGTGCAGGATGGCGTAGAGATAGCCGTCGTACGCCTCGATCTTCGGGTAGTGCAATTCAGCACGGGCATCCTCGACTGACAGCGGGTGGAACGCGAACGTGTCGCTGAGGATGAGGAGCTCGGGCATGGAGGGCGCGGCGAGGTCCACCCAGACGAAGGTGCTCGCGGCTGGATTCAGCCACACGCGGTCGATGCTGTTGACCTGTTCGGTCTGGCCGTTGCGATTGATGTAGATCGTGACCACGGGCTAGGCGATGGGCGATGGGCAGTAAGCCATGAGGCACCACTATGAACAAAAGGGCGGACCCCATCAAGTGTGGAGTCCGCCCCGAGATTTCTTGACGTTCCGACGTGAGCGTTCCGCGTCGGAACGACCTAGTCGCCCACCTTCACCGACAGCGCCGCCTGGGCCGCCGCGAGACGAGCCACCGGCACACGGTAGGGCGAGCAGCTCACGTAGTCCAGGCCGGTCTTCTCGAAGAAGTGGATGGACGCCGGGTCGCCGCCGTGCTCACCGCAGACACCGACCTTGAGATCGGGCTTGGTGCTGCGTCCGCGCTCGACGCCCATGCGGACGACGGCGCCGACACCTTCAACGTCGATGGTGGCGAAGGGATCCTTGTCGAGAATCTTCTTCTCCTGGTAGACGCGCAGGAACTTGCCGACGTCGTCGCGCGAGTAGCCGAAGGTGAGCTGGGTGAGGTCGTTGGTGCCGAAGGAGAAGAACTGGGCTTCGGCGGCCACCTGGTCGGCGGTGACGGCGCCGCGCGGCACTTCGATCATCGTGCCGACGAGGTACTTCACCTTGATGCCCTGCTCCTTGATGACCTGCGCGCAGACGCGGTCCACGACCGCCTTCTGGTCGCGCAGTTCCTTCACGTGGCCGACCAGCGGGATCATGATCTCGGGAACGATCTTGAGCCCTTCCTTGTTCAGCCGGCAGGCCGCTTCCATGATGGCGCGGGTCTGCATTTCGGTGATCTCGGGATAGGTGATGCCGAGACGGACACCGCGATGGCCGAGCATCGGGTTGAACTCGTGGAGTTGCTCCACCCTGGCGAGCAGGCGACGCTTCTCTTCGAGCTCTTTCTTCTTGCCGTTGCCCAGTTCGAGCTTCGCGATGTCGACCATGAGGTCTTCGCGCTTCGGCAGGAACTCGTGGAGCGGCGGGTCGATGGTGCGGATGGTGACCGCGCACCCCTTCATCGCCTTGAACACGCCGTAGAAGTCCTCGCGCTGCAGCGGGAGTAACTCGTCGAGCGCCTTGCGGCGATCGGCTTCGTTGTCCGCGAGGATCATCTTCTGGACGACCGGGATGCGCCCTTCACCGAAGAACATGTGCTCGGTGCGGCACAGCCCGATGCCGCGCGCGCCGAAGGCGTAGGCGATATCCGCCTGATCGGGCAGGTCGGCGTTGGCGCGGATGCCCATGCGGCGGAACTTGTCGGACCAGCCGAGGAGCTTGTCGAAGCGCTGGTAGATCTCCGACTCCGACGGCTTGAGTTGGCCGTTGATGACCTGCAGGATTTCGCTCGGCTTCGACGCGACGCGCGCCAGCTTCACTTCACCCGAGAGGCCGTCGAACGAAATCCAGTCGCCTTCCTTCACCGTCTGGCCGTTCACATGGAACTGGCGGCCGTGCTCGTCCACCTCGATGCCGCCGGCGCCGACGATGGACGGCTTGCCCATCTGACGGCCAACCACGGCGGCGTGTGAGGTCATGCCGCCGGTCGCCGTCAGGATGCCCTGCGACACGAACATGCCGTGGATGTCGTCCGGCACCGTCTCGCGGCGAACGAGGATGACCTGCTTGCCCTTCTGGGTCCAGTCGACGGCGTGGTCCGCCGAGAACACCACCTGGCCGCTCGCCGCACCTGGCGACGCCGGCAGCCCCTTGGTGGCCACCGGAATCTTGTTCCACTCTGCCGGGTCGAACCCTGGCGCCAGCAGTTGGTTCAGCGATTCCGGATCGACCAGCAGCACCGCTTCCTTCGGCGAGATCAGGCGCTCAGCCGCGAGGTCGGTGGCAATCATCACGGCCGCGTGGCCGGTGCGCTTGCCGCTGCGGGTCTGCAGCATGTAGAGCTTCTCGTCCTGAATGGTGAACTCGAAGTCCTGGATGTCCTTGTAGTGCTTCTCGAGGCGCGTGGTGATGGTGCGCAGTTGCTTGTAGGCCGCCGGCATCACCGCTTCGAGCTGCGTGATCGGCTGCGGTGTGCGCACGCCGGCCACCACGTCCTCGCCCTGGGCGTTGATGAGGAATTCGCCAAAGAACTCCTTCTTGCCGGTGGCGGGGTTACGCGTGAAGCCGACGCCCGTGCCCGAGCGATCGCCGGTGTTGCCGAACACCATCATCTGGACGTTGACGGCGGTGCCGATGTGGTCCGGGATGTCGTAGATGCGGCGGTATTCCTGTGCGCGCGGGTTCATCCAGGAGCGGAACACGGCGTCGCGCGACGCCTGCAACTGCGCCATCGGATCCTGCGGGAACGGCTTGCCGCTCTTCTTCTTGACGACCGCCTTGTAGCGCTCGACCACTTCGCGCAGCGCCACTTCATCGAGATCGGTATCGAGCTTCGCGCCGCGCGCGGCCTTCACCCCCTCGAACTCGTGCTCGAACGCCGCCTTCGGAATCTCGAGGACGACGCTGCCGAACATCTGCATGAAGCGACGGTAGCTGTCGAACGCAAACCGGCCATTCTGGGTGCGCCGCTTGAGCCCTTCGACCGACTGGTCGTTGAGGCCGAGGTTCAGGATGGTGTCCATCATCCCGGGCATCGAGAACTTGGCGCCCGAACGCACCGACACCAGCAGCGGGTTGTCGATCGACCCGAGCACGGCGCCAGCGGCCTTCTCGAGCTTCTTCAGGTTGATGGCAATCTCCGCGTCGATGTTGGCGGGGATGCGGGCCTTTTCCTTGTAGTAAATGGTGCAAACGTCGGTGGAGATCGTGAAGCCAGGAGGGACGGGCAGACCGGCGTTGGTCATCTCGGCGAGGCCGGAGCCCTTGCCACCGAGCGTGTCCTTCATGTTGCGATTGCCGTCCGCCTTGCCGTTCCCGAAGAAGTAGACGTGCTTGCCGGTCTTCGCGGCAGTCGTGGTGACCGTCTTCTTCCTGGTTGCCGCAGCCTTCTTGGGGGCGGCGGGCGCTTTCTTCTTAGCAGCTTTCTTGGCCATCAGCGACTCCGTCGAACGTCGTAATCGGAATAAGGAAGTGTGATTGTAGTGCAGGGACTCAGGCCTGCTTCGAGTCTTCGGACGCGAGTTCTGAAATGTCTCCGCCAGTCATCAGGATCGTATCCCGCAAAGTCGTGAGCAGCGCCAGACGTGCGTCGCGCAGGGCCGGTTCCTCCGCCATCACCAGGACGTCGACAAAGAACCGATTGACCGGCGCGTGCAGGTGCGCGAGTTGCGTCATCGCATCGAGGAACTTCTCATCCTTCAGCGACTGGTCGATGCGAGGCCAGCGCTGTTCCAACTCAGCAAGCAACGCCTGTTCCGCCGGCTCCCTGAGGGCCGCCCGCAGTCCGGCGAAGTCGGTCGGCGTCGACGGTCCTGGGGTGAAATCGCGGGTGATGTTCTTTACCCGCTTGAACAGGACGGCGAGCCCTTCGAAGCCGGCCGACTTGCGGGCCTGCGACAGGGCGTGGACGCGACGGAGCAGGTCGTACGGCTTCAGCGTCGATGGATCTGCGGGCATTCCAGCCCGAATCTCGTCGTACTTGAAGCCACGACGCTCGAGCAGGTGCGCCTCGCGCTCGCTGAAGAACTCGAAGACGAGCTGCCGCCACCCCTCGCCCTGCGGCGTGAGCGCCCCGCGATATCCCTCGAACGCCTGGTCGACGAGGTCGCGCACGGCCACCGCGCGGGCGACGCCGGTCGTCGCCTGCAGGTCGGTCAGCATCTTCGTGACCGCCTGGGCGGCGCGGCGCAGGCCGTAAGGATCCCGCGATCCCGTGGGTTTCTCCCCAGCGGCGAACAGGCCAACGATCGTATCGACCTTGTCGGCGAGCGAGACTGCCGCCCAGGTGACCGCTGCCTGCCCGAGCTGCGCACGCGACGGCGCGGCATCGGCGTCGACACCAATCGGCAGGTAGTGGTAGTAGATGGCTTTCCACACCGCCTCGGGCTGCCCTTCCTCGCGGGCATAGATGCCACCCATGGTGCCCTGGAGTTCCGTGAACTCGCGCACCATGTCGGTGGTGAGGTCGGCTTTGGCCAGGCGTGCGGCGCGCGCCGCCTGGTCGGCGATCTCGGTGCTGGCGCCGAGCGCCTCGGATGCAATCCACCGCGCCAGCCGTTCGATGCGCGTCGCCTTCTCGCCGTAGCTGCCAAGCTTCTTGTGGAACAGCAGCGTGCCGAGCCGCTCGAGCCGCGACTCCAGGGTCGTCTTGCGGTCGGCTTCCCAGAAGAAACGCGCATCGCGCAGCCGCGCCGACACCACACGCTCGGCGTTGCGGGCGATGGTCCGTTCGTCATCCGGCTCGGTGTTGATGACCGCGAGGAACGCGTTCTTCAACTTGCCGTCCTCGGCTTCGACCGGGAAGTAGTGCTGATGATGAATCAGTGTGGTCGTGAGCACTTCCTCTGGCAGTTCGAGGAATTCCGGACTGTAGGTGCCGGCGACGACCGACGGGTACTCGACCAGGTCCGGCACTTCGGCCAGCAGCCCCGATTCCTGACGCACCATGCGGCTGACGCGCCCCTGCAGGCGCTGCGCTTTCGCGTCGAGCTCGCGGGCAATCTTGTTGTGGCGCTCGCTCCGCTCGATGACGACGAAGTTCTCGAGCAGCCGGGCCTTGTATTCGTCGAACGACCGGACCTTGATGGCGCGGCCGGCGCGGCCGCTGGTCGTGAGGAAGCGGTGCCCGTAGGTGACCGCCCCCGACGTGACGTCCTGCACCGAACTGCTCTGGGCGCCAGGCGTACGCGAAATCGAGAACGGCACGACGCGGCCGCCGTAGGTGAACAGCAGCCAGCGAATGGGACGGCCGAACAGCAGTTCGCCCTTGCCGTCCTCGAGCATCGCGTCCCAGTGCATCTGCTTCGGAAAGGTGAGGCTGCGCAGCGTGCCGCCGAGCACCGACGGCAGCACATCGACCGCCGCCTTGCCGCGCTGCTTCCTGCGGAAGGCGAGGTAGATGCCCTTCGGCGTCTCGATCCGTTCGAGCAGCGACACCTCGGTGCCGTTCTTGGTGGCAAAGCCCAGCGCCGCCGGCGTCGGCGTGCCGTCGTCCTTGAAGGCCGCCGAGACGGGAGGCCCGGTCAGCACTTCTTCGAGGTCGGTCTGGCGCTCGGCCAGCTTGGCGATGCGGACGGTCAGGCGGCGCGGCGTGCTGTAGGTTTCGGCCGGCGCTTCCGGCGCGAGGCGATGTTCCTTCAGCTGCGTCAGCACCACCTCGCCCACCTGGTTGGTGAGCCCGGGGAGCCAGCTGGCCGGGAGTTCTTCGCAACCGATTTCGAGGAGCAGTTCGCGGTCCATCTCAGGCCGTCACTTTCCCGGCGCCGTCGCCGACATAGGCCTTCGCGATCTGCAGCGCGAGTTGGCGCACCCGGAGGATGTAGGCCGTGCGTTCCGTCACGCCGATGCTGTTGCTCGAATCGAGGATGTTGAACAGGTGCGAGCACTTCAGGCAGTACTCGAGCGCCGGCAGAACCAGGCCGCTCTTGAGCAGCACCTCGGAGAAGCCGTAGTTGCGGTCGAACATATCCCGGTGGAACGCGCCGAAGTCGGCCTTGGACAGGTCGATCTGGCCGAAGACATACGTCGACTGCTCGACTTCCTCGCGCAACCGCACGGCCCCGTACTTCACGCCCGCGCCCCATTCGAGGTCGAACACGCTCTCGACCTTCTGGATCACCATCGCGATGCGTTCGAGCCCGTAGGTCAGCTCCGCCGAGATCGGGGCGAGTTCGATGCCACCGGCCTGCTGGAAGTAGGTGAACTGCGAGATCTCCTGGCCGTCGAAGAGTACCTGCCAGCCGATGCCCCACGCACCGAGCGTGGGCGACTCCCAGTTGTCCTCCTCGAAGCGGATGTCGTGCTGGCGGGGATTGATGCCGCACGCCTCCAGACTCTCGAGATAGAGGTTCTGGACGTCGTCCGGCGCCGGCTTGAGGATGACCTGAAACTGGTGGTGCTTGAAGACGCGGTTGGGATTTTCGCCGAACCGCGCGTCGGCCGGACGGCGGGACGGCTGGACATAGGCGACGTTCCAGTGCTCGGGACCGAGCACGCGGAGGAACGTTTCGGGGTGCATGGTTCCGGCCCCCACTTCGAGATCGAGCGGTTGCTGGAGCACGCACCCGCGCGACGCCCAGAACTCCGACAGCCTGAGAATGAGACCCTGAAACGTCATCGTCGCATCTCGCGCAGCACGCGCGCGGACTTCAGTTCCTTTTCGAGGTGCATCGCAATCTTCGCGCGATGCGCGGCTTCCAGTTCTCGCAGCACCGTGACAGCGACCGTCACGTCCTGCAGTCCGAACGGACTGCAGGTGCGCGCCGCGTCGAGGAACGCGCGGGCGCCGGCCGACGCGCGCGGGTCGGCCTCGTACACTCCCTGCAACCGCAAGAGCCAGTACTCGAAGTACCGGGCCAGCGGCTCCACCGCGATTCCAGCCGTCATGGCGTCAACGACAGACGCCCCCAACCGGAACAGCGTTTCATTCGGATCGTTGTCCTGCGCCCACTCGTCGATCAGCTCCGCGAAGTACCCGACATGCCCCAGGGCATCGTCTGCCCCAGCGGGGATGCACAGGGGCGACTGCGTCGGCGCAATCTGCTCGACGAACGCCAGGTCCCGGCCCTCGCGTTCACGGTAGGTGACCAGTCCGCAAGTCATCGGCTCGAGCGCGCCACCGAAGCGGCGCCGGCTCTGCCGTGCATTCTTGGCCACTCCACGTTTCTTGCCGCGGTCCCTCGTCAGAAAGACCACGATCCGGTCCGATTCACCGAGCGCGTAGGTTCTGAGAATCAACGCCTCGCTGGTGAACAACGGCATTCGGTGGTGATTACTTCACTGTACTCAACACAATCGTCGGAAGCAAAGCGCGCCGACACGGAGGGGGGAGGTTTGGGCACTGCCACCTCCACCCACCGACCGCCACCCTCTGCCCCCTCATTCCCTCGGTCGTCCGACGCCCAATTCCTGCAGGGTGCGGTCGTCCTCGCGCCAGTCGCTCTTCACCCGGACGTGCAGGTCGAGGAACACCTTCGTCGAGAAGAACTTCTCGAGTTCCTCGCGGGCGGCGGTGCCGATGGTCTTGATCATGTCGCCGTTCTTCCCGATGAGGATCGGCTTCTGCGACTCGCGCTCGACGACGATGGTGCAGTACAGCTTCAGCAACCCCTTCGGGTCTGCCGGCTCCTCGAACCGGTCGATCACGACGGCACTCGAGAACGGGATCTCGGCGTGCGTGAACTGCAGCACCTTCTCGCGGACGATCTCGGACGCCATGAACCGCTCGGGCTGATCGGTGAGGTAGTCCAGCGGATAGAGCGCCGGCCCTTCCGGCAGGCGGTCGATGATGGCCCTTTCGAGCCGGTCGATGTTCAGGCCGGTCCCGGCCGACACGGGGATGATCTCCGCGAACGTCCCCTGCCGGCTGAACTCCTCCATGATCGGCAGCAGCTTCGGCTTCTTGATCAGGTCGATCTTGTTCAGGATGAGGAAGACCGGCTTGTGCAGGTCCTTCACCATGTCGAAGACGTAGCGGTCGCCACCCCCGAACTTCTCGTTCACGTCGATGACGAGGCCGACGATGTCCACTTCACTGATGGTCTCGCGGGCCGCGTCAACCATCCGCACGTTCATGCGGTGCAGCGGCCGGTGGATGCCCGGCGTATCGAGAAAGATGACCTGCGCATCAGGGTAGTTCTTCACCCCCAGGATGCGGTTCCGCGTGGTCTGCGGCTTGTCCGAGACGATGGCGACCTTCTCGCCGACGAGCCGATTGATGAGAGTCGACTTGCCGGCGTTGGGCCGGCCAATAAACGACACGAATCCATTTTTCACAGTATGCGCTCCCCTTCCGGCGCCACCGTAGCCTCGCGCCTGGTAATTCTGACCTTGCTGACCCGCCGGCGATCGACCTCGATCACTTCCACGTGCAGTCCACCGACGTCAACCTGTTCACCCACGGTCGGCACGCGTCCCAGATGCGTCATCAGGAAGCCGCCGACGGTCTCGAAGCCTTCACGCGCGATCTGGACGTTCAGCCGCTGCGCCACCTCGTCGATGTCCACCTTGCCGTTGAAGAGATAGCGGCCGTTCCCTTCATCGACGATCGACTCGGACTCGACGTCGTATTCATCGCGGATCTCGCCGACGATCTCCTCGAGCATGTCCTCGATGGTGACCAGGCCGGCGGTGCCGCCGTATTCGTCCACCACCACGGCCACCTGCGTCTGCTGCCGCTGGAACTGCTTGAGGAGTTCTGGCACACGCTTGCTTTCGGGCACGATCACCGCCGGACGGAGCAGCGGCGTGATCGGCCGCGAGTCGTCGCGCTGCTGGAACTTGACGAGGTCCTTCACGAAGACGAACCCGGCGATGTTGTCCAGGTTCTCCTTGTAGACGGGGAACCGCGAGTATTCCTGCTCGCGGAACAGCGCCAGCAGATCCCCAACCGTGGCATCGTCCCTGATCGCCACGATGTCGGGGCGCGGCGTCATAATTTCGCGCACGAGGGTGTCGCCGAAGTCGACGATGCTCTGGAGCAGCCGGCGCTCCTCGCCCTCGATGATCCCCTCGTCGGCGGCGCTGTCGATGTAGGCGCGGGCGACGTCGGACGGGTCGCTGTCCTGCTCGTCGTTGCTGGCCGGCGACGTCTTCCGGGCTGGCACGGCGCGCGAGGTCCAGGTGGCAATGGGGCCGAGCAGCCGCGCGACCGGCCGGAACGACGGCAGCATCGCCTCGAGCACCCGTTCGGGGTCGCCGATGACGAGCAGGCGCGGCAGCACCACCAGGGAGATGGCGATGAAGAGCACGACGCTGACGAACACGGTGAGGAGCCGCTGTGGTCCGTCGAGCCCAATACCTCGCGCCAGTAACACCGTGACCGAGGCGGTGACGACGGCCAGCAGCAGGCGCACGGGCACGAACAGCAGGACCGGATCGTCGAGATACTCACTGAGCGCGCCGGGGCGCGTGCTGCGCTCGGCGAGCAGGCGCAGCGACAGCCGCATCAGCGCGCTGAACGCCGCGTCGATGGTGCCGAGATAGACGGCGGCACAGGCCAGCAGGAAGACGGTAAGCGGGATCATTGCCGTTCGATCAGTCCTTCACGCAGATGCCCCTTGCGGCGCAGGCGCTTCTCGACACGCGCCATCTCACCGTGGTCGGTCTCGTGGTCGTAGCCGAGGAGGTGCAGCAGTCCGTGCAACGCCAGCACCCGCAGTTCAGTGGTCTCGGTATGCCCGGCCGCTTTGGCCTGCCGCCGCGAGACGCCGCGCGCAATGACGATGTCGCCGAGGTGCGGCACGTGGCCGAGCGCTTTGGCCAGTGCGGCGGGCACGCGGATGTCATCCGACTCCGCGGGGAACGACAGCACGTCGGTGGCGTAGTCCTTCTGGCGATAGTCGCGATTCAGCGCACGGACCCGCGCATCGGTGACGACGGCGACACTGACCGTGCCGCGCGCCGTGGCCGGCGCCACCTCGGAGAGCCAGCGTGCCAGCGAGCCACCGAGCGCACGTCCCCGTTCATCGGAGACGCTCACCTGGAGCCGTGCACGCACGCGACGTTGGTCGCCAGGTGCCATGGTCAGGAGGTGGACGGGGCGGCGGAGGGCGCCGGGCGAGCGCTGCCGTTCCCGTTGGAATACGCGTCGTAGGCCTTCACGATCTGCTGCACCAGTTTGTGACGCACGACGTCGCGGTCATCGAAATGGATGAACTCGATCCCCTCGATGTTCCCCACCACCTTGATCGCCTCGATCAGACCGGACGGCCGCCCGGTCGGCAGGTCGATCTGCGTGATGTCGCCGGTGATCACCGCCTTCGACCCGAAGCCGAGGCGCGTCAGGAACATCTTCATCTGCTCGGAGGTGGTGTTCTGTGCCTCGTCGAGGATGACGAACGAGTCGTTCAGCGTCCGGCCGCGCATGAAGGCGAGCGGTGCAATTTCGATGGTGCCACGCTCGAGAAAGCGCGCCACGCGCTCGGTGTCGAGCATGTCGTAGAGCGCGTCGTAGAGCGGACGCAGATACGGGTTCACCTTCTCGGTGAGGTCGCCCGGCAGGAACCCGAGTTTCTCGCCGGCCTCGACCGCGGGCCGCGCCAGAATGATCCGGCTGACCTTCTTGTTCACCAGGTACGACACCGCCTGCGCCATGGCCAGGTAGGTCTTGCCGGTGCCGGCCGGGCCGACACCGAAGACGATGTCGTTGCCGTCGATCGCCTCGAGGTAGCGGCGCTGGTTGATGGTCTTCGGGGCGATGCGGCGCTTGCCCGCCGGCGTCACGCTCCCCTTCAGGAAGTGCTCCTGCAGGTTCACCGCCGGGTCGCGCCCGACGAGTTCGGCCGCGGTCTTCACGTCGGCGGCCGACACCTTGTAGCCCTCGCGCATCAGTGCCGCGAGCTGGTTGACGATCTGGTTCAGCTTTTCCTGGCCGCCGTTGTCGCCATCGACGACGAGTTCGTTGCCCTGGGTGCGGATGCGGACGCCGAGCACCGACTCGAAGTGTTTGAGGTTCTCGTCGTACGTCCCGAAGAGCGTCGGAACCGCGTCTTCCGGAACGGTAATTCGTCTCATCAACGCACCAGGGCCAAACCAGTATGCATACCGCGCGCTACTTCGAGCTCTTCAGGTGGAGTTCGCGGAGCTGCTTCGGATCGACCGTCGACGGGGCGTCGGACATGAGGTCGACCGCCGTTGCCGTCTTCGGGAACGCGATGACCTCGCGAATCGACGCTTCGTTGGCGAGGATCGCGATGATGCGATCGAGCCCGAGCGCAATCCCGCCGTGCGGCGGCGTGCCGTATTCAAGCGCCTCGAGGAAGAAGCCGAAGCGCGACTTTGCCTCCTCGTCGCTGATGCCGAGCCGGCGGAAGATCCGCGCCTGCATCTCGGCGGAATGGATACGGATGCTGCCGCCGCCGATCTCGCTGCCGTTGAGCACGAGGTCGTAGGCCTTCGCACGAACCGAGCCCGGGTCGCTCTCGAGCTTGTCCATGTCCTCGTCCATCGGCGAGGTGAACGGGTGGTGCATGGCATACCAGCGACCGTCTTCGCCGCTCCACTCGAGCAGCGGGAAGTCGGTCACCCAGAGCACTTCGTACTTCTCGGGGTCGAGCAGGTTCTCGCGCTTCGCGACGGCGAGGCGCAGCTGGCCGAGCAGCGATGAGGTGTTGTCGGCCGGGCCGCCCGCGAGCAGCACGAGATCGTCGGCAGTGGCGCCGATGCCGGTGATGGCCGCACGCAGCGAGCCCTCGCTGAGCGCCTTCACCGAGCTCGTCGGCGGTTCACCAGGGCGCACCCAGATGAGGCCGCCGAAGCCGATCTGCTTGGCCTGGTCGACGATGCCGTCGATCTGGTTGCGCGTGTACTTGTTGCCGCCGGGGACCGCGAAGCCGCGGATCACGCCGCCGTCGACGATGATCTGCTTGAAGACCCGGAACTCAGAATCGACGAACGCCGCCGACACGTCGTGGATCTCCATGCCACAGCGCAGGTCCGGCTTGTCCGAGCCGTACTTCGCCATCGCCTCGGCGTAGGGCATGCGGCGGAACGGCGCCGGCAACGTCTTGCCGATGCAGGCGAAGATGCGCTGGATGACCGGCTCCATCAGCCCGTAGATCAGATCGGGCGACGCGAACGCCATCTCGACGTCGACCTGCGTGAACTCCGGCTGGCGGTCGGCGCGCAGGTCCTCGTCGCGGAAGCAGCGCGTGATCTGGAAATAGCGGTCCATGCCGCCGATCATCAGGATCTGCTTGAAGAGCTGGGGCGACTGCGGCAGGGCGTAGAACTCGCCCGGGTGCACGCGGCTCGGCACCAGGTAGTCGCGCGCGCCCTCCGGCGTCGACTTCGTGAGGATCGGCGTCTCGATTTCCCAGAAGCCCTTGGCGTTGAACTGCTCGCGAATGGCGAACGCCACCTTGTGCCGCAGGCCGATGTTGCCCTGCAGGCGCGGACGCCGCAGGTCGAGGTAGCGGTACTTGAGGCGCACGTCCTCGGACACTGGCGAGTCTTCGGCGATCTGGAACGGCGGCGTCTTCGCCTCATTCAGCAGCCGCAGCTCGCGCGCGAGTACTTCGACGTCGCCGGTGGCCAGCTTCGGATTCACCGTTTCGGGCGAGCGGCTCTCGACGAGCCCCTTCACACCGACGACGAACTCGGGACGCAGCTTCTTGGCCTGCGCCAGCAGTTCATCGTTGTCGCGGAAGACCACCTGCGACACGCCTTCGCGGTCGCGGATGTCGATGAAGAGCACGCCGCCGAGGTCGCGCACGCGGTGCACCCACCCGAGCAGGGTCGCGTCCGTGTCGAGGTCTGCCGTGCGGAGTGCGCCGCAGGTGTGTGTCCGAACCCAGTCGCCGAGCTGTTCTGCCATTACCTATGTCGCCTCTATGCGGATGCGCCGCGCGATGTCGCGCGCCGCCGTCGCCCGTGGTGCGGCCTGCTGCTGCCGCGTCTGCAAATCGCGCACGGTCACTTCGCCCCGCGCCCGTTCGTCCTCGCCGAGAATGACCAGCATCGGCACGTTGCGGCTCGATGCGTACTTCAAGGACTTGTCGAGCTTCCGGCTGCCGTCCGGGAATAGTTCCACGCGCAGCCGCTCCGCCCGCAATTCCGACGCCAGCCGCAGCGCATCCGACCGGAGGTCGTCGCCCAGAAAGGTGACCATCACGTCCATCGGCACACGTGTGACGCTCTCCGGGAACATCCCGCGCTCGGTCATCACCAGGATGATGCGTTCGAGCCCGAGCGAGAAGCCAGCCGCCGGCACGTCGCGACCGAGGAACATGCCCACCAGTGTGTCGTAGCGGCCGCCGCCGCCCATGCTGCCCTGCAGCCCTGGGACGGCAATCTCCATGATGGCGCCCGTGTAGTATGACAGCCCGCGCGCCAGGCTCGGGTCGATCCGGATGCGCCCGTGCCCAGGTCCGCCGTCCGTCAGGCGGACGATCGTGTCGAGTTCGTCGACCGCACCCGGCCCGGCGTGGTGCTTCTCGACGAACGTCCGCAGCCGCTGGAGCGCCGAGTCGACGTGCGGCATCTCGGTCGTGATACCGGTGAAGAAATCGAGGCAGGCCTTGGTCGCGGCCGGGCTGACGCCACGCGTGAGCAACTCCGCGCCCACGCCCTCCGCGCCGATCTTGTCCAGCTTGTCGATGGCGGTCAGTGCGTCGCCCTGCAGCGCCTCAGGCACCCCGGCGGTCTCGAGCAGCGCGCTCAGCGCCTTGCGGTGATTGAGGCGGATGACGAAATCGTTGAAGCCGAGGCGGATGAGCACCTCGGACACGGCCCCCAGCAGCTCCGCTTCGACCACGGGCGAGGTCGAACCCATGGCGTCGATGTCGCACTGGTAGAACTCGCGGAAGCGCCCCTTGGCGGGCCGGTCGGCGCGCCACACCGGCTGGATCTGGTAGCGCTTGAAGAAGCGCGGCAGCTCGGACTGATACTGCGCCACGACCCGCGCCAGCGGCACGGTGAGGTCGTAGCGCAACGCCAGGTCGGCCTCGCCGCTCGCCTCGTGCTCGCCGCGCTTGAGGATCTTGAAAATGAGCTTGTTCCCTTCCTCGCCGTACTTCCCGAGGAGGGTTTCGATGTTTTCGTAGGCCGGCGTCTCGATCGGCTCGAAGCCGTAGCTCTCGTAGACCTCACGCACGACGCGCATCACGTAGTCGCGCCGGCGAACGTCCTCGGGCAGGAAGTCCCGGGTTCCGCTCGGCGGCTTGGTCGAAGTCGTGCTCACATGTAATCCAGTCGATAAGCGACGTAACGGTCGGCGTACATCTGGATTTCAACCAGATCCGCCTCGGAGAGCGGACGGCGCACCTTGCCCGGCGCCCCCATCACGAGCGACCGCGGCGGCACCTGCATCCCCTCGGGGAGCAACGTGCCCGCAGCGATGATCGAACCGGTGCCGACGGTGACGCCGTTCAGCAGGATGGCGCCCATGCCGATCAGGCAGCGGTCCTCGATGGTGCAACCGTGCACCACGGCGGCGTGCCCAACCGTCACGTCATCACCGATGATCGTGGGATGCGTGTCCTTCATCACGTGGACGATGGTGCCGTCCTGGATGTTGGAGCGACAGCCGATGCGGATCCGGTTCACGTCGCCGCGAATGACAACGCACATCCACACACTGCTGTCTTCGCCGATTTCCACGTCACCGATGACCTGCGCGCTATCGTCGATGAAGGCAGATGGGTGAACCCGGGGCATCTGTCCCCGGTAGGGCCGTAACATTCGGACTGATTATAGCTGGTCGGACGGGCCGGTCTGGCGGGGCGCGCAGGTCTGGACCTCCGGGGCCATCCCGGTCACCGTAGCGTCACCGCTCCGCAGCCGACCAGATAGGTCGTCACCGCGCGCAGGTCGTGGTAGTTGAGCTTCCAGGCATGTGCCAGCGGCCCGGGGGCCACGCGTCCGTCCGGACGCACCCGTTCGCGCCAGACTCCGGTCGCCGAATCGCTCTGGT
>CALQBJ020000028.1 GCA_943328785.2 Bifidobacterium breve | reverse complement strand
TTAAGTACCTGCTCAAGTTGCGCAAGAACGCGCAGAACGTGGACGACATCGACCACCTGGGCAACCGCCGCGTCCGCTCCGTGGGCGAACTCCTCGAGAACCAGTTCCGCATCGGGCTGGTCCGTATGGAGCGCGCCATCAAGGAGAAGATGTCGGTCTATCAGGAAATGGCCACGGCCATGCCGCACGACCTGATCAACGCGAAGCCCGTCATGGCGGCGATTCGCGAGTTCTTCGGGTCGTCGCAGTTGTCGCAGTTCATGGACCAGACCAACCCGCTCTCGGAGATCACGCACAAGCGGCGTCTCTCCGCCCTCGGGCCTGGCGGTCTGTCGCGTGAGCGCGCTGGCTTCGAGGTGCGCGACGTGCACCCGACGCACTACGGCCGCATCTGCCCGATTGAGACGCCTGAAGGTCCGAACATCGGTTTGATCTCGTCGCTGTCGTGCTACGCGCGGATCAACGAGTTCGGCTTCATCGAGTCGCCCTACCGCAAGGTAAAGGACGGCCGGGTGACTGACTACGTGGTCATCATCAACGCCGCTGGCAACCCGAAGTACAAGGCGGGAGACATCGTCGAGGCCGACGAACTGGTCAACGAGGATGGCCACTCGAAGAAGAAGGGCATGGAGTACGAGCCCTACTCCTTCTACCTGTCGGCGTGGGAAGAAGACCAGTACGTCATCGCCCAGGCCAACGCCAAGGTCGACGACAAGCTGAACCTGGTGGAAGAGCGCGTCAGCTCCCGCCGCGCGGGTGAATTCCTGCTCGCGCCGCGAGACACCATCCAGTTCATCGATGTGTCGCCGAAGCAGCTCGTCTCGGTCGCAGCCTCGCTCATCCCGTTCCTCGAGAACGACGACGCGAACCGCGCCCTGATGGGTTCGAACATGCAGCGCCAGGCCGTGCCGCTGCTCCGCGCCCGCTCGCCGTTCGTCGGCACCGGCATGGAGTACATCACGGCGCGCGACTCGGGGGCTGTCATCGTGGCCCGCCGCTCGGGTGTCATCGACTACGTCGATTCGCAGCGAATCGTCGTCCGCGTCGAGAGCGAGACGGAAGACGGCAAGGAGATGGGCGCGGACATCTACCCGATGACCAAGTTCAAGCGCTCGAACCAGAACACCTGTATCACCCAGAAGCCGATCATCCGGGTCGGACAGAAGGTGCACAAGGGTCAGGTGATGGCGGACGGTCCCTGCACGGAGCTGGGCGAACTCGCGCTCGGCCGCAACGTGCTGGTGGCCTTCATGCCGTGGCGCGGCTACAACTTCGAAGACGCGATCCTGGTCTCCGAGAAGATGGTGAAGGACGACTACTACACGTCCATCCACATCGAGGAGTTCGAGATCGAGTCGCGCGACACCAAGCTCGGGCCGGAGGACATCACCCGGGACATCCCGAACGTGTCGGAAACGTTCCTGCGCGATCTCGACGAGAGCGGCATCATCCGCATCGGCGCGAACGTGAAGCCGGGCGATATTCTCGTGGGCAAGGTCACGCCGAAGGGCGAGACGCAGCTCACGCCAGAAGAGAAGCTGCTCCGCGCGATCTTCGGCGAAAAGGCCGGTGACGTGCGCGACGCCAGCCTCATCTGCCCGCCCGGTATCGAAGGCATCATCGTCGGCGTCAAGATCTTCTCCCGCAAGGGCATCGAGAAGGACGACCGCGCGAAGGCCATCGAGCAGAACGAACTCGACATGATGGAGAAGAACCTCCAGGACGAGATCCGTATTCTTCACGATGAAGTGAAGAAGCGCGTTCTCCTCATGCTGAAGGGCCAGTCCCTCCGGGCGGATCTGTTCGACGAATACGGCCGTGAGCGCCTGCTGAAGAAGGGCACCGAACTCACCGACGAGGTGCTCCTCACGCTGCCGTACGAGACGATGGTCCGCCTCAAGATCACGACCGACGACACGCGGCTCGAGGACGACCTGCGCGACCTCGAGGAGCGCACCGAGCGCCAGGTGGAAGTGACCAAGAACCTCTTCGAAGAGAAGAAGGAAAAGATCCGCCGCGGCGACGAACTGCCCCCGGGCGTTATCAAGCTCGTGAAGGTGTACGTCGCGATGAAGCGCAAGCTGTCGGTCGGCGACAAGATGGCCGGTCGCCACGGCAACAAGGGCGTCATTGCGCGCATCCTCCCCGAGGAGGACATGCCGTACCTGCCGGACGGCACCCCGGTCGAAATCGTGCTCAATCCGCTCGGCGTTCCGTCGCGTATGAACGTCGGTCAGATTCTCGAAACCCACCTCGGGTGGGCGGCTCACGCCCTCGGTCTCTGGTTCGCCACGCCCGTCTTCGACGGCGCGATGGAAAAGGAGATCAAGGAGTGGCTCGACCGCGCCGGCCTGCCACTGAGCGGTAAGGTCAACCTGTATGACGGCATGACGGGAGAGGCCTTCGAACAGAAGACCACCGTTGGCTACATCTACATGTTGAAGCTCTCGCACTTGGTCGACGACAAGATCCACGCGCGCTCGATCGGACCGTACTCGCTCATCACCCAGCAGCCGCTGGGCGGCAAGGCACAGTTCGGCGGACAGCGATTCGGAGAAATGGAAGTCTGGGCGCTCGAGGCCTACGGGTCGGCGCACATCCTCCAGGAACTCCTGACCGCCAAGTCCGACGATGTGATCGGCCGCGCCAAGATCTACGAGGCCATCGTCAAGGGCGACGCCTCGTTCACCGCGGGACTGCCGGAATCGTTCAACGTGTTGATTCGCGAACTCCAGTCGTTGTGTTTGGACGTTGAACTGATGAAGACGAAGAAGAAACCTGACGTGACTCCTCAACCCGTCCTGGAGGAGGTGTAACTAGATGCGACCCTCATTTCACGATCGTTCGGCCCTGACGAGCGACTTCGACGCGATCCGGATCAGCCTCGCGTCCCCGGAAAAGATCCTGTCGTGGTCGCACGGCGAGGTCACCAAGCCGGAGACGATTAACTACCGGACGTTCAAGCCCGAGCGGGACGGTCTGTTCTGCGCCAAGATCTTCGGGCCGATCACCGACTGGGAATGCCTCTGCGGCAAGTACAAGCGCATGAAGCACCGCGGGGTGATCTGCGACAAGTGCGGCGTCGAAGTCACGCAGGCCAAGGTTCGCCGAGAGCGCCTCGGACACATCACGCTGGCTACGCCGGTCAGCCACGTGTGGTTTTTCAAGGGGTTGCCGAGCCGCATCGGCCACCTGCTCGACATCTCGCTGCGCGACCTCGAGCGCGTTCTCTACTTCGAGGCGTACGTCGTGGTCGACCCGGGCGACACCGACCTGAAGCAGAATCAGTTCCTCAACGAGGAGCAGTTCCGCAAGGCGCGTGAAGAGCACTCGGATCCGCGTTCGGGCATGCCGCGCTTCAAGGCGCAGATGGGTGCCGAGGCGATCAAGGAACTGCTCAAGCGCGTCAACGTCGACCGCCTGTCGATCGAGCTCCGCGAGAAGATGAAGACGGAGCAGTCGGCGCAGAAGAAGCTGAAGTACGCCAAGCGTCTGAAGGTGGCCGACTCGTTCCGCAAGTCGAGCAACCGTCCGGAGTGGATGATTCTCGACGTGATTCCGGTCATTCCGCCGGAATTGCGTCCGCTCGTCCCGCTCGACGGCGGCCGCTTCGCGACCTCGGACCTCAACGACCTCTATCGCCGCGTCATCAACCGAAACAACCGGTTGAAGAAGCTGATGGAGCTGAAGGCGCCGGATGTCATCATCCGCAACGAAAAGCGCATGCTGCAGGAAGCTGTGGACGCGCTGTTCGACAACGGCCGCCGCGGCCGTGTGCTGCGAGGTGCGAATAACCGTCCGCTGAAGTCGCTGTCCGACACGCTCAAGGGCAAGCAGGGCCGCTTCCGCCAGAACCTGCTCGGCAAGCGCGTCGACTACTCCGGCCGATCGGTCATCGTCGTCGGCCCCGAGCTGAAGCTGCATCAGTGCGGTCTTCCCAAGAAGATGGCGCTCGAGCTCTTCAAGCCGTTCATCTACAACAAACTCGAGGAGCGCGGTCTCGTCGCCACCATCAAGCAGGCGAAGGAGATGGTCGAGATGCAGCGTCCCGAAGTGTGGGACGTGCTCGAAGAAGTCATCCGCGAGCATCCGGTCCTGCTGAACCGCGCGCCGACGCTGCATCGCTTGGGTATCCAGGCGTTCGAGCCGGTGCTGGTCGAAGGCAAGGCCATCCGCATCCATCCGCTCGTCTGCACGTCGTTCAACGCGGACTTCGACGGCGACCAGATGGCCGTCCACATCCCGCTGTCGCCGGAAGCGCAGATCGAAGCGTCGGTGCTGATGCTCTCGAGCAACAACATCCTGTCGCCGGCGCACGGTGCGCCAATCGCGATTCCGTCGCAGGACATCGTCCTCGGCTGCTACTACCTGACGAAGGCGAAGAGCGGCGCGAAGGGCGAGGGTCGTGCGTTCGGCAACGCGGAAGACGTCATGTTGGCGCTCGAAGCCGGCGAGCTCGAAACGCTCTCGCCGATTCGTCTGCGCTACACGGGTGAACTGCAGGACCTGACTGCCGCGCGCGACGATCAGGACGTCATCCGCACCGAGGTGATCCCGACCACGAACCAGATCATCAACACCACGGTCGGCCGCGTCATCCTGAATCAGGCCCTCCCGAAGGGCATGCCATTCATCAACGGCCTGCTCAAGAAGAAGGGCCTGCAGCAACTGGTGCAGAGCTGCTACCTGAAGTTCGGCCCTGAGAAGACCGTCGAGATGCTCGACGCCCTCAAGAACGTCGGCTTCACCTACGCCACGCGGTCGGGCCTGTCGATCGGTATCGACGACCTGGTCATCCCCGAGAAGAAGGGGCAGTTGGTGGCGGAGGCGCGCGACGAGGTGATCCGCGTCGAGTCGCAGTACCTCGAAGGTGCGATCACGAACGGCGAGCGCTACAACAAGGTCATCGCCATCTGGTCGGAAGCGACCGAGCAGATTGCGAACGCGATGTTCAGCCAGATGGAGGCCCTCGACAAGGAGGGAAAGACCTTCAATCCGGTCTACATCATGGCCGACTCGGGCGCCCGTGGTTCGAAGCAGCAGATTCGTCAGCTCGCCGGCATGCGCGGCCTCATGGCCAAGCCGTCTGGTGAGATCATCGAGACGCCCATCACGGCGAACTTCCGTGAAGGCCTCGAAGTGCAGCACTACTTCATCTCGACGCACGGCGCACGTAAGGGCCTGGCCGACACGGCACTGAAGACCGCCGACTCGGGCTACCTGACGCGTCGTCTCGTCGACGTGGCGCAGGACGTCATCATCCACGAGATTGACTGCAATACCGTGGACGGCATCGAGGCGCGCGCCATCGTCGAGTCGGGTGAGATCATCGAGCCGCTGCGCGAGCGCATCATGGGCCGCGTCACGCTCGAGCGCATCACCGACCCGTTCACGAACGAGGTGATCATCGACGTCAGCGAGGAAATCACCGAGGACGCGGCGGCGGCCATTCAGGACGCCGGTATTGAGAAGGTGAAAATCCGCTCGGTGCTGACGTGCACGTCACGCCGTGGCGTCTGCGCGAAGTGCTACGGCCGCGACCTGGCAACGGGCCGGATGGTGGAACTCGGTCAGGCGGTCGGCGTCATCGCGGCGCAGTCCATCGGCGAGCCAGGCACCCAGTTGACCATGCGTACGTTCCACATCGGCGGCACGGCGTCGCGCGTCTCCGAGCAGAGCACGCTCGAGGCGCGTCACGCCGGCTCGGTGCGGTTCGAAGCCTTGCAGGTAGTGCAGGCCAAGGACGGCAACCTGGTGGTGATGAACCGCAACGGTTCGCTGATTGTGTCGGACAACAAGGGGCGCGATCGCGAGCGCTACCCGATTGTCTACGGCGCCCGCCTCAAGGTGAAGGAAGGCCAGGCTGTCGAGCAGGGCCAGACCCTCGTTGAGTGGGACCCCTACACGTTCTCGATCCTCACGGAGGAACCGGGCCAGATCAAGTTCAAGGACATCCTCGAAGGCATCACGGTGCACGAGGAAGTGGACGAGGTCACCGGTCTCTCGCGTTACATCATCGTGGACTCGCCGGACGAGAAGAAGCAGCCCACGATCGAAATCAAGACTGCGAGCGGCAAGTCGGGCCGCAAGTACCACATGCCGGTGCACGCGCACCTCATGGTGCAGGATGGCGAGACGGTCTTCGCCGGCGACGTGCTGGCGAAGATCCCACGCGAAACCACGAAGACGAAGGACATCACGGGCGGTCTGCCGCGCGTCGTCGAACTCTTCGAGGCCCGCAAGCCGCGCCAGACCGCGGTCATCTCGGAAATCGACGGTATCGTCAAGCACGGCGGCATCGTCAAGGGCCAGCGCAAGATCATCATCGTTCCGGACGAGCCCGGCGCAGAGCAGCGTGAATACGCGCTGCCGCGCGGCGTGCACGTGAACGTGCAGGAAGGCGAACGTGTCCGTGCGGGCGAACCGCTCATGGACGGTCCGTCGAACCCGCACGACATCCTGAACGTGCTCGGTGAGAAGGCGCTGCAGGCCTACCTGGTGAACGAAATCCAGGAGGTCTACCGCCTGCAGGGCGTCAACATCAACGACAAGCACATCGAGACCATCGCGCGCCAGATGATGCGGTGGGTCAAGATCGAGGATGTTGGCGACACCGAATTCCTGATCGACGAGCAGACGGACAAGTTCCGTTTCCTCGAAGAGAATGAACGGGTCCTCAAGCTCGGCCTGCGTCCGGCGCAGGGGCGTCCGCTCCTGCTCGGTATCACGAAGGCGTCGCTGTCGACCGACTCGTTCATCTCGGCGGCGTCGTTCCAGGAAACCACGCGCGTCCTCACCGAGGCGTCCATCTCCGGCAAGGTCGACCATCTGCGCGGTCTGAAGGAGAACGTCACGATGGGCCGCCTCATCCCGGCTGGCACGGGCTTCGAGTACTACCGCCACGTGCACATCCCGGCGGACGAACCGCCGCCGCCGCCGGCTCCGCCGCAGCCGAGCGACGACGAACTCGAGCTCGAACGCGACATGGAGTACTTCGTCGAACCCGAGGAAGCGCTCGGTCCGCGTACCGGCGATCTCGAGTAGGACTTCGTAGTCGCAGGTCTCGAGTCGCAACTCGTAGTGTCCGGCTTCAGCCGGACCCGCACGTCAGGGCGGTGGTTCTTCGGAACCGCCGCCCTTTTTTTGTGTGTCGGCGAGCGCGCCCGGTCACGCTCCGCCTCGTCGGCCGCGAAGGATTCGCTCGTATCGGCGGTGTGCCGGGAAACGCCGGACAGGCGCACGGCTGAACCGCGTGCTCACATCCGCGGCCATCGTGAGTTCGCCAAACTCTGGCTGGTGCTGTCTGAACGGGCGGATGGCAGCCGGAGGCGGAGGGCGGTCTACAGGTCGGAAGCCAGCTTGCTCAACCGACGGTTCTCACATTTCAGGTCGCCATCGATGATGGCTCAACGGCCTGGCCGAGTGGCAGCTCAGCGGAACGACACCGTCGCTCGTGTGGGAGCGCGACCTCGACCGGTCGTTCGCGGCAGTCGCCTCGCCGCCAGCCTGACCGTCGCGCTTGCCGCGTCGCACCGTCGCCTGCGACGTCGCCGCTGTGCCATGCTGATAGGCACCCGTATGACCGTTGCCGCCCTCATCCTCGACATGGACGGCCTCATGGTCGACACCGAGCCGCTCTACAAGACCGCGTGGCAGCAGGCGTCGTCCGAGGTTGGCTTCGACCTGAACGACGCGCGTTACGCGATGATCGTTGGCCGCACGATGGCCGGCTGTGAACGCGTGCTGGTCGAGCAGTTCGGTCCGACCTTTCCGGTGGAGCGCGTCCGCGAGCGACGCCCCGTGCTCTGGCGCGAACAGGTTGAGCGCCGCGGTGTGCAACCGAAGCCGGGCCTGCTCGAACTGCTGGCATTCGCCGATACCCACGGCCTGCGCACCGCCGTCGCCACTTCAACGAACGCCGAGACCGCCGCCTTTACGCTTGGCTGCGCCGGGCTGGCCGGCCGCATCAGCACGGTAGTGACCGGCGATCAGATCGCGCACAGCAAGCCGGCGCCCGATATCTACCTCGAAGCCGCCAGACGCCTCGGGGTCGAGCCGGCTGCGTGCATCGCCCTCGAAGACTCGGAAGCCGGCGTGCTGTCCATCGCCAACGCCGGCATGCGCGGCATCCTCGTACCGCACTGGCCGGCGTCGGACCTCGCGCAGCACACCGCCTACCGCGTGGTCGATTCGCTGCACGACGCCTGCGACCTCATTGCCGGCCTCCTCTGGACGCCAGCCTGAACATGTCGCGCCTCATCGACCTGAGTCATACCGTCGAACACGGCATGGTCACCTACAAGGGGCTGCCGGCCCCGGTGATGTGCGACTTCCTCAGCCGGGAGGCGTCGCGCGAGAAATACGGGCCTGGCACCGAGTTCCAGATCGACCGCATCGAGATGGTCGGGAACACCGGCACCTACATCGACAGTCCGTTCCACCGCTATCCCAACGGCAAGGACCTGGCGGCGCTGCCGCTGTCGTCGATTGCCAGCGTCGAGTGCCTGGTCGCGCGCATCCCCGAGTCGGCCTGCCGCGCCATCGACCGGCTGCCGTTCAGCCAGGACGAGGTGCGCGGGAAGGCCGTGCTGGTGCACACCGGCTGGGACCGGCACTGGCACAGTGACCAGTACTTCGAAGCGCATCCCTACCTCACCGCGTCGCTCGCCGAATGGCTCGTCGCCGCCGGCGCCCTCATCGTCGGCATCGACTCGTTCAACATCGACTGCATCGATACCGGCGAGCGTCCGGTACACACCACCCTGCTCGGTCACGACATTCCGATCGTCGAACACCTGTGTGGCCTGTCGCAGTTGCCTGACCGCGGCAGCCGCTTCTTCGCGGTGCCGGTGAAGGTGAAGGCGTTCGGCACCTTTCCCGTCCGCGCCTTCGCCATCGCCTGACGAGAGATGGCCACCGCGCGACCGGACTTCGCATCGAACCCTCCACAACTGTTGACGATGCGGCAACCATCGCGCCGCAACCTGCTGGCGTGCAACGAACTGCGGATCGGTCCCGCCACCGAGCAGTCGATCCAGGTCGTCGTGCGCGACAATGACGGCATCATTGTCGCGGGGGTGATCGGCGTGACGCGCGGGTAGTGGCTCTACGTCGCGACGCTCTGGGCGGACGAGCGGCGGCGCGACTTGCACCGGCGCCCGGCGCGGGGTACCGTTTCCGGCCATGTTCGAGAAGCGGATGCTCGCCACCTGGGGCGACATGGACTACAACGCCCACATGCGGAACACCGCGTTCCTCGACAAGGCTGCGGATCTCCGCCTCATGTTCTTCGCCGAGCACGGACTGCCGATGGATGAATTCATCAGGCTCGGCATCGGTCCGGTCGTGCGCAAGGACGAGGTCGACTACATGCGCGAGATCCGGCTGCTCGAGGAGATGCGGGTCACCATCGCCGCCGCGGGGCTCTCCGACGACTGCGCCCGCTTCATCATCCGCAACGAGTTCTTCCGCATGGACGGCTCGCTCGCCGCGCGCGTCACCAGTTCCGGCGGTTGGCTCGACCATCTGGCGCGCAAGCTCGTGGTGCCGCCCGAGTCGCTGCAGGGCGCGATGCGCCTGATGTCGCGCACCGACGACTTCGCGGTGCTGCCGTCGCTGAAGGTGGCAGGCTGATGGCGGCGCCCCATCGATGCGCGGCGCTCGTCGCTCTGTCCGCCACGCTGCTCGCATATGGCGCCACGTCGCTCACCGCCCAGCAGGGCACCGCGGACCTCGCGCCGCTGCTGGCAAAGGCCGGCGTCGCAGGAACAGCCGTCGCCTCGTGTCGCGGCGAACTTCGCGTCGGCCATCCCGACGATGTGGCGGTGGCCGTGAGCGAGGGTGCGGCAGGCGGGCGCTACGTGGCCGTGATGGACGGCACCGCGTACGAGCTGTCCCCCTTCTCTGGCAAGCCGGAGCTGTCCTGCTACACCGTGCGCGAGGCCGACCGGCTGACGGCGGAGATTGCCGTGTCGGACACGATCAACGGCCGAGTAACTGCGGAGTGGGACGGTACCGTCGTGTGTGGCTTCATCGAGCCGGCGGTCGCCGTCTGCTGGCAGTACGCCCCCGAGCGCAAGGGGTTCGTCCGCATCGGCGGCTGGACCACCTGAGGCGGCTCACCGGCGGGCCGCCAGCGCGAGCAGAATGGGAACGTGGCTGCCATCGCGCCCATCCCGTTCCGCGACGACCTCGCCGCCTTCGACCAACGCTAGCGCGTTTGGCGCTTGCTCCTCGCCGCGCGCTGGGGCAGGATTGGCGCGCTGACCACGACGGTCGTGCGCCTTCCTGGGAGAGTCTCCTGTGCAGATCCTGTTTGCGTTGCTCCTTCTCCTGTTCCAGTCGCGCAACGCGCCGGGCGTGCTCGACAAGCCGGACCCGAAACAGATGGAGGACGCGCCGCCGCTGGGCTACCAGCCAGTGGAGACCGGTCTCAGCCTGCCAGACGGCATCACGCTCGGCGCCTCGTCCGGCGTGGCGTTCGATGCGCAGGGGCACATGTGGGTGCTCAATCGCGGCCAGCACCCCCTGATGGAGTTTGACGCGAAGGGCATCTACCTGCGGTCGATGGGTGAGGGGCTCTACAACCGCGCGCACGGTCTGCGCATCGCCCCCGACGGCAGCATCTGGACCACCGACGTGCAGGGGCACACGGTGATGAAGATGAACACGAAGGGGGAGCTGCTACTCACCCTCGGCACGCGCGGGCAGCCGGGCGTGTGGGACGAGGCAGCCGGGACCCACCTGCTCTACGAGCCGGCCGACATTGCCTTCGCGCCGAACGGCGATGTGTTCGTGGTGCAGGGACACGGGCGCGGCGAAGGGCGTGTGCTCCGCTTCGATCGCACCGGCAAATTCCTCACGAGCTGGGGCGGCAAGGGCTCGGCGCCTGGGCAGTTCGACCAGCCGCACGCCATCCTCGTGACCGCGAACAACCAACTGCTCGTCGCCGACCGCGAGAACCACCGCGTGCAGGTGTTCGACCTGAACGGCACCTTCAAAACCGAGTGGAAGTTTCACGGTCTCCCCTGCGGGCTGACCGTCGGGGCCGACAAGCAGCTCTATCTGGCATCCGGCTTCTCCGGCCAGATCCTCCGGCTGGACGCCGCCGGCAAGCCGGTGGCGATGATGGGGCAGCCTGGCCCCGGTCCGGCACTTGGCGAGTTCGGCGAGGCGCACTACATGGCCATTGCGCCGAACACCGACATCTACGTGGCCGATACGATCAACGCGAAGCTGCACCGGTTCGCGAAGCGCTGACCGGGCTCTATACTGTTCGCCATCATGGTCCATCGACGTTCGCCTGCCCCCGTGCTGCAGTGCCTGTGTCTGCTGCTGGTTCTGGCTGGGCTGAACCCGCGCGGTCCCTCGCTGCGGGCCTCGAGCCTGCAGCCGCCGGAGTTCACGCAGGAGACGCCGGAGTCGACGACACCCACGCCGGTGCTGCCGATGCAGGAGATCAAGGACGCGCTCGTCCGCCTGCCGCTGGCTGCGGTGCTCGGCACCGCCCTGGCGCTGCGTCCGCGCAAGCGCGGTCAGCAGCGCCGCTCGGTGCTCGTCGTGCAGACGCAGATCATGCTGGCGGTGGTCGGCGCGGTCATCATGCTTGTGGTCGGCAACAGCCTCTCCCGCGCCTTCGGCATCGTCGGCGCCGCCGGCCTGGTGCGCTACCGCTCGACGATCGACGACCCGAAGGAAGCGGTCGTCATGCTGTGCGCCCTCGGTGCCGGTCTGGCGTCGGGCGTCGGCCTCTACGTGCTCGCGCCGTTCGCCACCTTCTTCATGGCGGGGGTGCTGTGGGTGGTCGAGTACTTCGAGCCGAGCGCGCGCAAGGCGTTCGAGTTGAAAGTGAAGACGAAGAACGCGCCCGACTTCCGCCCGAAGCTGGAAGGGGTGCTGTTCGGGTTCGGGCTCGAATTCGAGTTGCTGTCCGAGTCGGAAGATGAAGTCGGCTACAGCGTGTCGGCGCCCATCGACGTCCGGACGCGCGACATCTCGGATACGTTGCGCCTCCTGTCCGCCGACGACGAAGTCTCGATCGAGTGGGAAGAGAAGCGCCAGCGGAAGTAGCCCTGGAGGCGTCCGTGGGAGGACGCCGAGTCCCGACATCGTCCGCAAGGAAGTGCCCGGTGGCGCAGTTCCACGAGCGGTTCGGCACCTCGGTCGAAGAGATGGCGACCGCCTCAGCCGCCCAGGTGGCGGCACAGTTCGCCGCGCCGGTCGTCGGCAGCCGCGTGCGGTCGGACCACATCACGAACGCCAGCACTTACGACCCGAAGACCGGTGAGGCCTGCGAATAGTTCGTCTACGGCGTCGTGAAGGCCTACACCGCGCGGTTCACCGGCGCGCCAGGCGCCGAGCGCCCGTAAACATTCGTCCCCGCCGCATCGTAAGGAATTGATATGAAACTCACGTCTTCGATTGTGCTGGCGTCGGCTGCGGCCCTCGCCTTGTTCGTCTCCCCCGTCTTCGCACAGGCGCCCGCGGGCCAGGCTCCGGCCGCCGGCCGTGGTGCGGCTCCCGCCGCGCGCGTCGTCCTCTCGGTCGGCAGCTCGGCGTGGCCGGACGGCGGCGAAATCCCGATGAAGCACTCGTCGCGCGGCGCGAACACGTCGCCCGACTTCACGTTCAACTGGTCGCAGGGCGGCAACGCCGTCGCTGCGCCCGCCGAGCTCCAGAGCTACGCCATCGTCTTCCGTGACATGGAGAACTCCACCAACAAGGGGACGACCGACACCTTGCACTGGACCATCTTCAACATCCCGGGCACGGCCAAGGGGCTGCCAGAAGGACTCGGCAAGGGCGACCTGCCGGACGGCTCGCGCAACGGCCCCGGCATCGCGAACCGCGGCGGCAACCCCGGCGCCTACTTCGGTCCAGGCGCGGGTCCCGGTCCGTTCCATCACTACGTCTTCGAGTTCTTCGCGCTCGACGCGAAGCTCGACCTCCCGGCCACTGCGTCGCGCGACGAGATGCTGAAGGCGATGGACGGCCATGTGATCGGCAAGGCGGTCTACACCGGTCGCTTCCATGCACCGGCGCAATAGCGTGATGACGCGGCTGACGCCGGCGGCGGTGTGCGCAGGGCTCGCGCTCATCGTGGGAGTAGGCAGGAGGGTCGGTTGATTCGGGCGCTCGCTCGCGCGCTCGGTGTGTGGTTGCTCGCTGGGCTCGCCGCCACCGCCTCGGCCCAGCCGGTCGCTGTCGATTCGGCACTGGCGTTCTACTCCAAGGGCGGCACCTACTGCTTCCGGGTCGCGCCGTCAGGCACGTCGCTGTCCGAAGAGACGGAGTGGACGGTGATGATGCTGACCGCCTCGTCGAATCACCACAACAGCTACCGCATCCGCAGTGTCGACCCTGGCGAGACGGGGTTGAGCAAGTCGGGCTTGCTGACTGTTGGTCGTTTTGCCAACGACGTCTGGAAGTTCGACGGGACGCGCGCCGATTTCTTCGAGCGCTTCGCCGAGGGGATCCGCGACAAGCGCCTGCGCGCCCGCGTCGTGAGACTCGGGCCGACCATCCTGGGTGAAGCCAGCACCGAACGCCAGCGCGCCGAGCTCTACCTCACATTCGCCGACAAGGGCTCGAAAGTGTCGTTCGACAAGGTGCCCGACCTGACGGCCGAGCAATTCCTCGCATTCTCCGAATACTTCCCGGACTGAATCATGAGGAAGACTGTGCTGGTGCTGGCGGCCCTTGCCCCGTGGGCGGGTGCCGAGCCGAGGGTGGATGCGGGGGGCGGCGTCCTGCGGGGCATTGCGCGGCGCGTCACGATTACGCGCGACGACTGGGGCATTCCGCATGTCTCGAGCACGTCGGACGCCGACGTGGTGTTCGGCGCCATGTAGGCGCAGCCCGAGGCGGAAGGAGAGTAGGAGAGCTACCGCGATCTGCGGATGAAGCTGTTCATCGATCCAGCCGAGCTGCGGTCGCACTACGCGAACAGCCCAGAGTCGCTGAAGGCGCTGATGAGCGCGTGGGGCGGGTTTGCGTGGCATGTGCGAACGGGGGTAGGCTGGCCCTGAGGTGACCTATGCGTCTTGATTCCGACCAGGCACCACGTCCCGACCAGACCGCCGAACTCGAACGATCGCTCATCGCCGAGTATCTCGAGCAGCACGGCCACTCGGCCGACTCGCTCCACCGCCTTCCCGATGCCGACCGCCATCGCATCCTGCGCGACGCGTCGCTCCACGCCTCGATGCGGTTGACCGAGGTCGAATCGCGGGCGCGCTACGTCGACGCGATTCACCAGAAGTGAGCGGGTCCGCGCGTTCCGCGACGTTCGCGTGACCCTCGAGTGTCCCGATGTGCCGAAACATCAAGCTGCTCGCGAACGCTTCGGCCGCTGCGCCGACGTGGTACGTAGCTGCCGACCTTCAGGTCGGCCCGGTCTGGCGAACCTGAAGGTTCGCGGCTACGTCATGCCCATTCCAAAACGCGCTACAACTGCGCCGTCAGGTAATCGACCACGCGCTCGAACGGGTCGAATCCGAACGCCTCGGCGATCGAGGGGCGCAGGTTCGAGTTCGCATTGATGTCGTAGAAGACGCGGCGTCCGTCCGGTGTCTCGAGATACTCGATGCCGCCGACGTCCAGTTTCGCGGCGCGCACGATGCGCAACGCGGTCTCCACCGCCTCGGCTGGCACCTCGGGGAAGGGATAGAACTCCGGCGGCACCGTCGCCTCTGGCGCCGGAATCTCGCAGATCCCCTCGCCGTCGTCCGGGTTGCACACCGGCGACGGGCACAGGTTGAACCGCCCGTGCGTCACCACCCGCATCGCATACAGCAACTGCCCACCGAGGAACTCGAGCCGGACGATGCCGCGTTCCGCGTCGTGGGGGAGCCGTTCCTGGAGCAGGAACAGGTTGTCGGGTTCCCAAATGCCAGGGTTGTTGTCGAACAGCGCAGCCACGTGTGCGAGCGAGTCGGCCACCTGGATGCGCGCGCCGCTACCGCCCTGGTCCGGCTTCAGGAGCGCCGGCCACGAAATCCGATGCTCGTAGTCGCGCAGCGCGCGTGGATCGTTGAACGTGATCGACAGCGGCGTGTCGATGCCGAGCTGGCGCAGCATCGTGGCCTGCACGCTCTTGCTAAGTTCGAGCGCGAAGACGTCCGACCCGTTCAGCACCCGCGCGCCCTGCTGCTCCAGCGTGCGCATGAACGCCAGCGCCAGCGGCACCGCGCGTGTGTTGCCGCGCACGTAGGCGCTGGGGCTGGCCTGGTTGAAGTAGAGCGGTGCCCGCGGCACATCGGTGTTGCTGAAGGCCGCGGCGGTCACGCTGAACGGTTCGTAGCGAACGCCGCGCCGGTCGAGGGCGGCAAAGAGCGGCTTCTGCCACTCCGGGTGCTCGTGAATCACCACCAGGTCGGGCGTCGAGTCGGCCATTGGTCTATGGTAGTTCGCGCGTTGCATCGATGCCGCCTCGTGCTTATCATCGCCGCATGCTGAATCCGCGCCTATCCGGAGCCCCCCCGCATGCCGCGTGAGCGACAGCGCGATCTGGTGCAGCAGTTCCAGGCGCTGCACGCGTCCGGCACGTTCGTCATCCCCAACCCGTGGGATGTGGGCAGCGCGCGGCTGCTCGTGTCGCTGGGGTTCACGGCGCTCGCCACCACCAGTTCCGGCTTCGCCTGGTCGACCGGGCGCCCAGACAACCACATCACGCTCGCCGATGCGCTGGCGCACCTGCGGACGATCGCGGCCGGCGTCGACGTTCCGGTGAATGCCGACTTCGAAGGGGGCTTCGCGGTTGACGCGGCGGGCGTCGCCGCGAACGTCGCAGCCGCCTGCGATACCGGCATTGCCGGCTTGTCGATCGAAGACTCGACCGGCGACCCGCACGAGCCGCTCTTCGCGTTCGACCTCGCCGTGAAACGGATCGCCGCGGCGCGGCGCGCCATCGACGCGAGCGGCACCGGCGTGTGGCTGACCGCGCGGACCGAGGGGTTCATTGTCGGCCAGCCTGATCTCGACGAGACCGTTCGACGCCTGCGTGCCTTCGCCGACGCTGGCGCCGACTGCCTCTATGCACCGGGCCTCCGCACCGCCGAGCAGATTGCGGCGGTGGTGCAGGCCGTGGCGCCGAAGCCGGTGAATGTGCTGGTCGGCGGACCATTCACCACCGTCGCCAGCCTCCAGCGGCTTGGCGTGCGTCGCGTCAGTGTCGGCGGTGCGCTGGCGCGCAGCGCCTGGGCGGGCTTCCTCACAGCGGCCCGCGAAATCGCCTCGGAGGGGACGTTCGCTGCGTTCGGCGCGGCGGTGTCCGGCGCCGAGATGAACGCGTCCTTTTCGAAATAGCGGGCGATACTCGCCCGCCGCCCTGAACGAGGCTGGCGCCGCTCCGGACCCACCGCCATCGAGCAACTGGCGGAAGGGAAGTCGCGGAACGGGAAGTACGAGAAGCGCTAATCGCGGAAGGCGAATCTGCCGAAGGCTGAACGCGACTAACGACTATGGCGGTATACTCTTGCGCAGTCAGGCCCGCTCCGGCAGCGCCATGTCCGCCATCGCACTCAGCTTCGTCATCCCGCTCTACAAGAGCAGCGAAACCATCGCCGCGGTCGTCCGCGATATCGAGTCGCTCGAGATCGCGGGCGGGCACGAGATCGTGCTCGTCAACGACGGCAGCGCCGATCGCACGAGCGAGGTGGTGCGCGCGCTGATGCCCTCCGTGACCGTCCCCATCATCCTGGTCGAGCACGCGCGCAATTTCGGCGAACACAACGCCGTGCTCACCGGTTGGCGCCACGCCCGCGGCGCCCACATCGTCAACCTCGATGACGACGGGCAGAATCCGCCGGCGGAAGCGAAGCGCCTGTGGGAAGAGGCGCGCCGCACCGAGCTCGACGTCATCTTCGGCCACTACCGGATGAAGCAGCACTCGGTCTGGCGCAATGCCGGTAGTTGGTTTACCAACAAGATGACCGACTGGGCGCTCGACAAGCCAAGCGGCTTCTACCTGTCCAGTTTTCGCTGCGTCAGTGCGTTCGTGGCGAAGCAGGTCGTGACCTACGCCGGCCCGTATCCGTACATCGACGGCCTCATCCTCCAGGTCACGCAGCGTATCGGTTTCATTGAGGTGCGCCACGAGGCGCGCCAGGCCGGCACGAGCACCTATACGCTGCGGCGGCTCATTCGCCTGTGGATGGCGGCGTGGGTGAACTTCTCGGTGCTGCCGTTGCGCGTCGCTACGGTGCTCGGCCTGACGATGGCCGCGGCCGGCATCGTGGCGCTGGCGGTGGTGGCGTGGTTGTGGCTGCGCAACGTCGGTCCGAGCTACGGCTTCGGCTGGTTGATGGCGGTGCTGCTGATGTTTTCGGGTACGCAGCTCATGCTGCTCGGTCTCATCGGCGAGTACATCGGCCGGACGTTCCTCACCGTCAACCAGCGGCCGCAGTCGGTCGTGCGCGAAGTGATCTCGAACATCGCCGACGCCTAGCATCGTCGCTGCGGACCCTCAGGTCCGCGACAGCATGCCGACCTGATGGTCGGCAGCTAGGGACATCAAACGAGCCGCGTCGCGATCAACACACCGGGCAGCGTCAGAATCACGTCCACCAGCAGCGGGCCAGCCGCCTCGGTGGCGAGCAGCGCGGGCGACAGGGTCGAGATGCCGAGCGCCGCTGCGCCAAGCGCCACCGCACTGCGGTGCTCGAGCGTGGCCACCGTGGCTGCCGCCACGATCAGCACCGTCGCCACACCGAGGGCCGCTGGTCGCCCGAGCAGGGCCGGCAGGCTGGCGACGCCAGTGGCCCGGTCGGCCGCTTCATCCTTGAGGTCGCACAGCACGCAGCCGGCCGAGAGCAGGAGCAGCAGCGGCGTGGTGACCGGCAGTTGCAGCACGTGCCAGCCAAACCACGAGCCGTCGTTGAAGGGCAGCGCCGCCGCAGCCCACGTCCAGGCCAGCGGCAGCAGCAGCGCCTTGGTGGCGAGCCGGCGCTTCAGGCGTGGATAGAGCATCGACGCCGCCCCGAGCAGGGGGAGCAGCACCGAGGTCTGCAGCGGCAGCCGGCACGCCGCCACTATGCCGACCAGTGCTGCCGTGGCGGCCGCGGCAGCAAGCAGTCCGCGCAGCCAGGGGGCGTCGGCGGTTGCGGGCGGATCGACGAGCCGGTCGAGGCTGTAGGCGGCCGCGATACCGGCCAGCAGCACCAGCAGCCCGTCGCGATCGGGCGCCCGGCCCGTGGCTCGCTCGACCACCACGGTGAGCGACCAGCCCAGAGCCAGCGGCCACCAGTAGTGCAGCAGCCGAAGCGTCGAGTTCCGCACCAGTCGTCTGCCTCCCGTGTGATCATACGGGGATGCCGCGTATTTGCGTCTTCACGGGATCGAGCGAGGGGCGCCGCCCGTCCTACAGGGCGGGCGCCGTCGAGCTCGGGGCAACGCTCGTCGCGCGCGGCTTCGATCTGGTCTACGGCGGCGCACGGGTCGGCCTGATGGGCGCTGTGGCCGACGCGGTACTCGCCGCGGGCGGACAGGTCATCGGCGTCATCCCGGAGGCGCTCGTGGCGCGCGAAGTGGCGCACACCGGCCTGACCGATCTGAAGGTCGTCGCGTCGATGCACGAGCGCAAGGCGCTCATGGCCGAGCTGTCGGACGGCTTCATTGCCATGCCCGGCGGCTGGGGCACCTTCGAGGAACTGTTCGAGGTGCTCACCTGGGCGCAGCTGGGACTGCACCGCAAGCCCGTGGGACTACTGAACGTCGAGGGCTACTTCGACCCGCTGCTCGCGTTCCTCAGGCATGCGGTGACGGAGCAGTTCGTGCGGACCGAGTTCGACCACCTGCTGCGGGTGGCCGATTCGCCGATAGAACTTCTCGATCGTTTCGAGGCGTACGAGCCGCCCCAGCTGCGGAAGTGGATCGACCGGGCATCCAGTTGACGCCCTATAATCTGACGCTTACAAGGAGAGACCCGTGCTCATCAGCCGCGACCTCGCGAGTGCATTCAACCAGCAGATCGGCAACGAATTCGGCGCCAGCATGCAGTACGTGGCGATTGCCGCGCACTTCCAGCAGAAGCAGCTGACGCTGCTCGCCAAGCTCTTCATGGTGCAGGCTGACGAAGAGCGTGCGCACGCCATGAAGTTCGTGCAGTACGTGCTCGACACCAAGGGTGAACTCGCACTGCCGGCGATTGCCGCGCCAAAGCCGACCTTCAGCTCGTCTGAAGAGGCCGTGGCCGCCGCGCTGGCGTGGGAAGAGGAAGTGACCCGGCAGATCGGCCGGCTCATGGATCTCGCGGTGAAGGAGAACGACTACCTCGCCCAGAGCTTCCTGCAGTGGTTCATCGACGAGCAACTCGAAGAGGTCGTGAAGATGGACCGCCTGCTCGGCGTCATCCGCCAGTCGGGCGAGAAGAACCTGTTGATGGTCGAGGCCTACCTCGTCCACATCGAGAAGGCTGGCTAACCTTGCATGGGCGCGACCGCTGGCAAGAGCGGCGCGGTCTACGTCGACTCACCGGCGGCGTTCCGCCGGTGGCTCGAGGCGCATCACGCCTCGGCCGACGAACTGCTCGTCGGCTTTCACAAGGCCCACACTGGCCGCCCCACCCTCACCTGGCCCGAATCGGTCGATGAAGCGTTGTGCGTCGGCTGGATCGACGGCGTCCGGCGTCGCGTCGACGACGACCGCTCGGGCGTCTATGCGTTCGAGCGACCGGTGCCGGCCGCGCGCATCGCCTGTAGCAATCCCTGCCGGCTATGGCAGAGTTCGCAGAGAGACGACACCGATTCATGGCCCTGACCGCGACGATCTACAACTTCGACATCGACCTCGCCGACAGCGATCGCGGCGTGTACGAAACGCTGGCGCTGCGCGTGGCGCAGCACCCGTCCGAGTCCGACGACTACCTGATGACGCGCGTGCTCGCCTACGCCATGGAGTACGTCGACGGCATCGAGTTCTCGGCTGGCGGGCTCTCGAACCCCGACGAGCCGGCCATCACCGTGCGCGATCTCACCGGCACCCTGCGGGCCTGGGTCGAGGTGGGCACACCGGATGCCGACCGGCTGCACCGCGCCTCGAAGGCGTCGCCGCGCGTCGCGGTCTACGTGCACCGCGAGCCGTCGCAGTTCCTCGCCAGGCTGGCCGGCGAACGCATCCACCGCGCCGAGGCGATTGAGATCTACACGGTCGACATGGCGCTCATCAATGCCCTCGTCGCCCGGCTGCAGCGCCGCATGAACTTCAGCCTGTCGATCTCCGACCGCGAACTGTTCCTCGCCCTGGGGGCCGAGAACCTGACCGGCGCCGTGACCCGGCGGCCCCTGTGACGATGGCCGCTTCGACGGGGTCGTCGAGGACGCCTCGATCGACGTCGTCGGCCTGGTGCGATGGTGATTGATCCGCTGCAGCTCGACGGCCGCCGGTTGCCGCACGGGTCTCGTGTCTACCTGCGTAGGCCGATGCTGCGCGATCGTGCCGAGTTCCTCGCGCGCCAGGCCGCCAGCCGCCGGCTGTTCCGTGGCCGTGCGGCGCCGCTCACCGACCCTCGTGTCTTTGCGGCCTACGTGCGCCGCGTGCACCAGGGGCTCACGGCCGGCCTGCTCGTCTGCCGCATCGAAGACGATGCGATCGTCGGGTGCGTGAATCTGTCGCAGATCGTCAGGGGACCGTTCCAGAGCGCCTACATGGGCTACCAGGTGTTCGAGCCGTTTGCCAATCAGCGCTATATGTCCGAGGCGCTCCCACTCGTGCTGACGGTGGTCTTCAGGCACCTGAAACTGCACCGCGTCGAGGCGAACATCCAGCCGGAGAATCTGCCGTCGATCTCGCTGGTGACGGGCGCCGGCTTCAGGCGCGAAGGCTACTCGCCGCGCTACCTGAAGATTGCCGGGCGCTGGCGCGACCACGAGCGCTGGGCAATGACGGCTGAGACCTACAGGGACGTGTCACGCTCACGATGAGACGTGGTGCGTCGAGGCTCGATAACGGAGCGCCCGCGCGAGGCGGGCGCAGGTGAGGACGAGATGGCGGAGACGACGAGGCAGCAGCACATCGTGGCGATCGGCGGGGCGGCCTTTCGGGCGGAACCCGAGAACCTGGCCGTGGACCGGTACATCCTGAACCTGACGAAGAAGAAGCGGCCCACGGTCTGTTTCATCCCGACCGCGAGCGCCGAACCTGCCGAGAGCATCGCGACGTTCTACGACTGCTACACCCGTCTCGGCGCCACGCCGAGCGTGCTGCGGCTCTTCCAGCGCACGCCCGATCTGCGCGAGACGCTGCTGACGAAGGATGTCATCTACGTCGGCGGCGGCAACACGAAGAGCATGCTGGCCGTGTGGCGCGAGTGGGGACTTGACGTCGTGCTGCGCGAAGCGTGGAAGAGTGGTGTCGTGCTGGCCGGCGTCAGTGCTGGCGCCATCTGCTGGTTCGACACGGGCGTCACCGACTCGTGGGCCAACCACCTGGCACCGCTCGACTGCCTCGGCTTCCTCGCCGACACCTGCTGCCCGCACTACGACGGCGAAGCCGACCGCCGCCCGTCGGTGCACGACTTCGTAACCCGCGGCCTTGTGCCGCCAGTGCTGGCGCTCGACGACGGCGCGGCCGCGCACTTCATCGGCCGCTCGCTGCACCGCGTGGTCACCTGGAAGCCGAACGCGCGTGGCTACACCGTGAAGCTGCGGCGGGGGGCGGTGCTCGAGACCGAGTGGCCGCACACGGCGCTGGCCGCCGTGTCGCCGCGCTGAACCCAGAGTAGGAACGAGGACTCGATATGCGCATCATCACGTGGCCGCGGACGCTTCGACTCATGGCCGCACTCGCGGTGCTCCTGGCCTGCCTGCCTGTCCCGCGCGCCGCGGCGCAGACAGTGACCACGCTGCTCGGTACCGGTGTGCCGGGCGTATCGGACACACAGGTCAACAACCCCTACGGCATCATCGTCGGCCCGGACGGCGCGCTGTACTTCTGTGACCTCGACAACCAGCGCATTCGCCGCGTCGATCCGAAGACGAAGGCGGTGTCGACCGTGGCTGGCAACGGCAGCCGCGGCTACAGCGGTGATGGCGGACCGGCGCTGCAGGCGTCGCTCAACATGCCGCACGAGATCCAGTTCGATAAGGCGGGGGATCTCTACATCGCCGAACGCGACAGCCATGTCGTGCGCAAGGTGGACATGAAGACCGGTGTCATCTCCACCGTGGCCGGCACTGGCGTTGCGGGCTTCAGCGGCGACGGCGGACCCGGTGAACAGGCGCAGTTGCGCCAACCGCACAGCATCGTGTTCGACCGCGACGGCACGCTGCTCATCTGCGACATCGGCAACCAGCGGATCAGGCGCCTGCATCTGGACACCGGCATCATCGAGACGTGGGCCGGCACCGGTGTCGCCGCCGACACGCCCGAGGGGGCGCCGGTCTCCGGCACACCGCTGCGCGGGCCGCGCACGATGGCGATGGCGTCGAACGGCGACCTGTTCCTGGCGCTGCGCGAGGGGAATGCCATCCTGCGTATCGACGCCGCGACCCGCACGTTCCACCGCGTCGCGGGCACGGGCGAACAGGGCTATGCCGGCGACGGCGGGCCGGCGCTGGCCGCGAAGCTCGGGGGGCCGAAGGGGCTGGCGTGGGCGCCAGGACAACTCTTCGTGGCCGACACCGAGAACCACGCCATCCGGCGGATCGACCTGTCCACGGGATTCATCACCACCGTCCTCGGCACCGGGGCGAAGGGCGACGGGCCCGAGACGACGCCGCTCGAGTGCAAGCTGTCGCGGCCGCACGGACTGCTCTTCACGGCGGACGGGCTGTACGTCACCGACAGCGAGGCGCACCGTATCCGGTTGCTCAGGTAACCGCATCCCGGCGCTGATCCGCTCGTAGCGGTCCTGCGGTAATCTTCCGGGGTGAACACACCGCGGCCTGACGGCCGGCTCAGGCTGCGGCATCTGCTGACCGCGGCCCTGGCGGCCGTCGTCGTCTGCACCACCGCGTTCGTGACGGCGCAATCGTCCGACCCGCTGCCGCGCGTGACGCCGTCAGCCGCCCGTCTGTCGCCGGGGACGCTGGCTGCGGCCACGGCGGTGCTGCAGCAGCACGTCGATGCCGGCCAGTCGGCCGGTGTCGTGGCGATGCTGGCGCGCGACGGCAAGCTGGCCTACGTGGCCACGATTGGCGTGCAGGACCTCGCGACGCGTGCGCCGATGACCGAGCGCACGCTGTTCCGTATCTACTCGATGACGAAGCCGGTGACGGCCGTCGCCGTGATGATGCTCTTCGAACAGGGCGCCTTCGCGCTCGACGAGCCGGTTTCGAAATACCTGCCCGAGTTCGCGAGCGTCACCGTCCGCACGCCGGACGGCTCGCGGGTGCCGAGCCGTGCACCGACCATTCGCGATCTGCTGCTGCACACCTCGGGGCTCGAGCACCGCACCTCGGCGGTCTACCGCGATGCGCAGGTCCGCTCGCGCACCATCGGCCTGCCGCAGTTCGTGAAGAACATCGTGCAGGTGCCGCTGATGGACGACCCCGGGACCCGCTACCGCTACGGCGAGTCGACGACCGTGTTGGGCCGCCTGGTCGAGATCTGGTCGGGCCAGCGCTTCGATACGTTCCTGCAGACGCGCATCTTCACACCGCTCCGCATGCCCGACACCGGCTTCTACGCCACGCCCGCGCAGCGTCCGCGCCTGGCCACGGTGTATGCACCGGGCCTGAAGCCGGTCGAGATCGAAGCGCTGCCGTTCACCGAGCCGCCGGCGCTGCTCGAAGGGGCGGTGGGGCTGCTGTCGACCGGACACGATTTCCTCCGGTTCGCGCAGATGCTGCTGAATCGTGGTGAACTCGACGGCGTGCGGCTGCTGAAGGCGGACACGGTGGAGACGATGGTCGGCAACGGCCTGCCCGACGCTGTGCTGGCGTCGCGCGGCAACGGCGTGATGGGCTGGGGGCTGGGCAACGTGAACGTCGTGATGAAGCCCGAGGCGCTGCGCTACCCGGCGAACCGTGGCGAGTACGGCTGGGACGGCACCGCCGGCACCATCTTCTGGAACGACCCCGTTGCGAAGACCGTGCTGTTGCTGCTGACGCAGAACTCGCCAGCCGACCCGGACAACCTGCGCGCACGCTTCAAGACGGCCATCGCACCGGCGATTGCCGTTAGTCGCTAGTCAATAGTCGCTCGTCACAAGTCGAGGTCGGGCAGGCCGGGCAGGTAAACAACTCGCTTGTGACAAGTGACAAGTGACCAGCGACTGGTGACTTGTGACGAGCGACTACAGGAGCGCTCCATGAAACCATCCCGTCGTGATGCCATCGCCGGCGCTGTTGCCGTGGCCGGTGCGATGCTCGGTACTCCCTCACTTGCCGCTGCGCAGGGCACCACCACGCGGACGCCGTGGCGGGGCGGGGGACCGTTCGCCAACGTGAAGCTGATGGTGTTCGACACCTTCGGTACCGTGGTTGACTGGCGCGCGGTCGTCATCGAGGAGGGGGCTCGGCTCTCGAAAGCGAAGGGGTTCACGCTCGACTGGGGCGCGTTCGCCGACGACTGGCGCGCGGCCTACGGCCCGTCGATGAACCGCGTGCGCACGGGCGAACTGCCGTGGACCAAGCTCGACGTGCTGCACCGCATGTCGCTCGACACGCTGCTGGCGAAACACGGCATCACCTCGCTCACCGCCGACGAGACGCGCGAGTTCAACCGCGTGTGGCATCGCGGCCGGCCATGGCCAGACTCGGTGCCTGGGCTGACGCGGCTGAAGACGCGCTTCACCATCGCGCCGATGTCGAACGGCAACCTCAGCCTGCTGACCAACATGGCCAAGCACGGCGGGCTGCCGTGGGACTGCATTCTCGGCGCTGAGCTGGCGAAGCACTACAAGCCCGATCCCGAGGCCTACCTGAGCCCCGTGGAGTTCTTCGACCTCACGCCGCCCGAGGTGATGATGGTGGCCGCGCACCAGACCGACCTCGCCGGACCGAAGCGTCTGGGCCTGCGCACGGCCTATGTCCACCGGCCGTACGAAGGGGGCAGCGCCGGCACTCAGACGATGCCCGTAGCCGGCACGTTCGACATCATCGTGAAGGACCTGCGCGAACTGGCGACGATCCTGGGCGTGTAGCGACATACCCCCAGCCTCTGCCCTCCGCCTTTGCGGCAGTAGACTGACGATATGGCCCTGCCCGCTCGTCACACCGAAACCCATCGTGCCGACCGCATCGGCTGGCTGCGGGCCGCCGTGCTCGGGGCTAACGACGGCATCGTGTCGACGGCGAGCCTCGTCATCGGCATTGCTGCGTCGCACGCGTCGCCAGGCCAGGTGTTGCTGGCGGGTGTCGCCGGTCTCGTCGCGGGTGCGATGTCGATGGCGGCGGGCGAATACGTCTCGGTCAGCTCGCAGGCCGACACCGAGCGGGCCGACCTGGCGCGCGAGACGAAGGAACTGGCCACCGACCGTGCCTTCGAGCACGAGGAGCTGGCGGGGATCTACCGGGCGCGCGGGCTGGACGCGGAGCTTGCCGACCGCGTCGCCGAACAGTTGATGGTGCACGACGCGCTCGGCGCCCATGCGCGCGACGAACTGGGCATCACCGAGATGCACAGCGCCCGCCCCGTGCAGGCGGCCCTTGCATCGGCGGCAACATTCGCAGTGGGCGCGGCGATGCCGCTGCTGACCATCGTGCTGGCGCCGGCCGCGCACGCGGGCGAGGTGGTGGCCGGAACGTCGCTGGTCTTCCTCGCCGTGCTTGGCGGTGTGGCGGCGCAGGCCGGCGGCGCCCCGGTGGCCAAGGCGTCGCTGCGCGTCACGTTCTGGGGCGCGCTCGCGATGGCGCTGACAGCGGCGGCTGGCGCCTGGTTCGGCGCACCAGCCTAGGCCCACCCAACCTCCAACCTCCGCGTCACCGGCTATCCCCCGTGCTGGTGCAGATGCGG
>CALQBJ020000027.1 GCA_943328785.2 Bifidobacterium breve | reverse complement strand
GTTGACCGTCTGGCCCGTGGCGTCAATGCCGACACTGTCCACGTAGGGCACCTGGACGTAGGTGCCGGCGATGTCCTGCCAGGCGCCGTAGTCCTCGCCTTCCTTGTGGACGTAGTTCATCTGCAGGCCCACACCGGCGATGAGCTGCTGCTCGAGTTGCACCATGAACTGGTCGTTGTAGGCCGACTTGAAGTTCGGGTCGATGCGCAGGTTGGCGTTGCTCGACGTCTGCACGACGTTCGCGCGGTGTCCCGCCGCGTCCTGCGTGAAGCTGAACGCCGGTGAGATCGACGGTACCGCACCGCGGTACTCACCGGGCTCGAGCGCCTTGTAGTAGCGGCCGTAGTGCGCCTTCACCACCGTGTTGGCCGACTCGGTCACCTGCCAGTTCAGGCCGACGCGCGGCGACACCGTGTTCCACGTGTAGACGTTGTCGTTCGCCGTCGACATCTGGCCCGTCGGCCGGCCGGCGGCGTTCAGGAACGGCAGTTCCTGGAACGTGGCCCGGCTGTGGTCGTAGCGGACGCCGATGTTCAGCACCGCACGCGGCAGGCGGAAGGTGTCGTCGACATAGACGCCGTTCCAGAAGGCCTGCGCACCCTGGTGATACGGCAACTGCGTGATGCCGGTCGTCGGGCGGCCGGTCTGGCTGAAGGTCGTCAGCACGTCGTTCGGACCGTTCAGGTTGTCGCTGCCGGTGACGCCATACTGCAGGCCGGTCTTGATGTCGTGGCTGCCGCCGAGGAACGAGTCGATGACGTGCGACAGCTTGACGGCCGTGCCCCACTTCCAGCTGCGGTTCTCGTTCCACGCGGTGATGCCGCCGGTGATCTTGCCGGTGTCCTGGTCCTCGATGCGCGTCAGCACGCTCGGGACGCCGTCCTCGAGCGGGTTCACGGAGCTGTGCAGGAAGAAGCCCGAGTAGCGCGCTTCCATGAACGTCTTGTCGCTCAGCACACCCGTGTAGACCACATTCGGTGTCGGGTTATCACCGTGGCTCAGCGACACCGAGGTCGGTGCCGTGAAGCTCGTGGCGATGTCCGGAATGAAGTAGTAGTCGTTGTGGTAGCCGTGCATCAGCCGGTGCTTGTCGTTGATGGCGTAGTTGAACTTGTAGAACATGCGGCGCGAGTCGTTCTTGGTCGGCAGCTTCGGGTCGACGCCGGGCTGCGAATCCCAGTCGCGCTGGTACTGCATCGACCCGAAGAACCAGAACTTGTCCGGAACGAACGGGCCGGCCGCCTGGATGGTGCCGTCGCGGTACCGATCGCGGTTGTAGGGGAAGCCCTTGTCGACCGCATCCGTCGTGTTACGCGCCGTCAGGCTCTTGCTCTGGAAGTAGGTATTGGCGTCGCCGTGGAACACGTTCGTGCCCTGGCGCGTGACGATGTTGAAGACGGCGCCCTGGACGTTGCCGTATTCGGCAGACGCCCCCATCGAGAGCACCTGGACTTCTTCGATGGCGTCGGTGTTCGGCCACGGCGTCGAGCTGATGTCGGTGCCGTCGATCTGGTACTGGTTCTCGTTGGTGCTGTTGCCGAGCACCTGCGCCGACGTGCTCTGGCCGACGTTCGAGGTCGAGCTGACGCCCGGCGCCGAGTTGATCAGATCGAAGTAGGAGAAGCGGCGCACCGGTGCGCTCTGCACCCATTCACGGTTGTAGTTCGTGCTCACTTCCGACGTGGTGACGTTCACGACCGGCGCGACGCCGGTCACGGTCAGCGTTTCGTTGAGCGCGCTGACCTTCATGGTCACGTTCAGATCGATGGTCTGTCCCACCGCGATGCGGATCGCTTCGTACTTCGGCCCGGCAAAGCCTTCGAGCGAGTACTCCACGTCGTAGCTGCCCGCAGGCAGGAGCGGAAACCGGTAGCTGCCGGTTTCGGAGGTGATGACCGGCGCTGCGCCCGGCATCGCCTCGCTGCGTAGCGTCACCGTTACCCCCGGCAGCGTGCCGCCGGATTCGTCGATGACCTTCCCCGAGATTTCACCTGTTGTCCGCTGCGCCAGTGCCGGGGTGATCCCCACGGCCAGCATTAGCGCAACGACGAACGACCACACACGTGCCATGCGCCCTCCTGATTTCAAACTCACGGTCTGCTCTGAATGAATGCCGACGAACGCGTCGTCTCGACGCTCCGCCTGCTGCCTCTAGAGCAACCGATGTGCCACGGTGTGCGTTGGCGCGGCGTAGCTGTCATGGACAGGCCTGCGATCGCGCCGAATTGCCGCGTGATTGCTCGCGAATATTTATGTGCGGCGCGCGTCGTCGATGCGTCTGTGTGCGACGTGTCATGACGCGCGTTGGCGCACAACCCACACGCGTGTCGGCGTTCGCGGGCGTGCGCGAACACAAGTGGCGGAAGTGGGCTCAGCGAGGCGCGGCGAGGGCGTGCGGCGCGTCGATCGCGAGCACGCCGCGCGCAATGAGCAGCGCGAGGGCGCCAATCATGTCGGGCAGCGGCACCGCGCCGTGCCGCGCGCAGTACTGCTCGAAGAGTGTGGGGACATCGCGTGCGCCCGTCGCAAGTCCAACCACGGCCACGAGATCGACGCCGCGCAGGTAGCGGACGATGTCGCGCGGCGAGGGGCCGAGCGCGACGGCGCCCTCGATAGCGATGACCTGACCGCGCACGATCGGCGCGGACACGAGTGTCGATTGCGACGCGAGCGACAGCACAAATGTGTCGCGCAGACGCAGCTGCGCGAACGCGGCGCGCACCGGCGCGGACGTCAGCAGCGCCGTCTCGTCGAGCGGCAACTGCGACGCGTCGACGCTGGCCGAGGCCTGCGTCTGCCAGAACGCGCTCGGATGCTGCACGAGCGCCTCCTCGGCGAACTCGCGCGAGCGCTTCAGGTTCACGTGCCACACCTGCGACGACCAGTGCGAGAAGAAGTCGCGCGCCAGCGCGGCCCGATCGGGATGGACCAGCGAGGTGTGCGCGACGACGGCCGCCAGCCACGCTGAGGCGAGCGCCTTCTTGATACCGAACGACGAGAGCGGATTCAGTGTGGCGCCGGCGTCGCCAACGAGCAGCAGGCCCGGCTCGGCGAAGCGTGCGGCGGTATAGACGCTCGCGTCACACGCAAAGGCTCGCACCAGCCTCGCACCGCGCACCTGGCGATGGATTCGCGGCAGCAGCGCAAGGTGCGCCTGGTAGGTGGCGTCGAGCGAGACGCCCCTGGCCAACTGACTGGCCGCACCGTCCACCATGATGCCGACGTGACGCACGGTGTGGCTGGTCGGAATGGACCACGCCCAGCCGGCGTCGCACGTCTCGATGAAGGTGTGTGTCTGGTTCGGCAGGCCCGAGCGCTCGTCGCTCGCCCAGACGCCGACGAGCGCCTGCATCCGCCCGCCGGGCACGTGCCGGCGCAGCGCGTGCGACACCGCCACCACGCCGGCGCGACCCGAGCAGTCGAGGACGAGGCGTGCCCGGCATGCACCCTCGCGGTCGTCGCGCACATAGGTGACCCCCAGATCGTCCGCCTCGGCGCGGACCTGGCGGACGCGCGCGCCGCGCACCACCTGGGCGCCCGCGGCGGCGGCGGCGTCGAGCAGCAGCGGGTCGAGCTGCGCGCGATCGACCTGGTAGCCCCACGCGGAGCCGTCCGGCGAGAACGACTCGGCGTGGCCGTCGCGCTCGCCCCACCACACCGTGTTGCCCGTGGTGCGGAACCCGACCCGGTCGACGAGATCGGCGATGCCGGTCTGGTGCAGCAGCTTGAACGTGCTCGGTGGCAGCGAGTTGGCGAGGGCACGCGCCGGATCGTCCGGGCGCGCCAGCACCACCACGCGGTGGCCCCACGAAGCGAGGAGCCGCGCGACGACGGCGCCGGACGGACCTCCGCCGATCACCGCGACGTCAGCGTCGAGGCCGGTCGGCGCGGACAGCGAATCCGCAGATCGTGCAGAAGAAGGAGAGGACGCGATGCGTCAGCCCGAGCAAGGGACGTGCCGCGCGCCAGCGGTTCACCGACGCGCGTTCACCGACAGTGGGCACGCACGAACTCGACGAGCGCCGCCACGGTGAACGGCTTCTGCAAAACGACAGCATCGTCGGGAAGGCGCCCTTCCGCGACAAGCGTGTCGATATCGTGCCCGGTGATGTAGACGACCCGCGCATCGGGGATGGTGCGCTTCAGGGCCTCGCCAACCTCGCGGCCCCACGCGCCGGGGAGTTCCACGTCGACCAGCGCCACATCGATGTCGTCCGGATGGGCGCGCGCCGCCGCGTAGGCGGTCGCCCCATTCTCGGCTTCGTAGACCTGGAACCCCTCGCGGTCGAGGATCCGCGAGACGAAGCACCGTGTGTGCGGCATGTCGTCGACGATCAGCACTCCGCGCAAACGGCTCATGGCACCTGGTGCGTACTCAACATTCGCGCCTGTTTCCGGCGACCGCCACCGTCTCGCCGACTTTCGATGCGGAGTCGCGCAACGAGACGACTCGAACGACGGCGCGCACAGTGGTCTGCGCGCATGGCGTTGAAACCACGCCCGACGCGGTGCATCGAACGGGTGCTTCCCCCCGAGCGCGACTCGGACTACCGGCACTTCGCCGAGGTGAAGAGTCACCCGTTCGACACCTCGGCCCTGAGCCCGGACCGGCGGCGGTCTCGAGGCCACGGCCTTCAACCAGGATGGGTGGACGGCGATGTGGCCGTTGGCGACGGCTTCGCGATCGTGACCTGTCGCGGGACGACACCGGCCCCTCGGTGCACGGCGACTGACGCCAAGCGCCCTAGATAGCCAGGAGGAACTTGCCGATCGACTTGCGCCCTTCGAGGGCGCGGTGCGCGTCGGCCGCCTGCGCCAGCGGGAACGTCGCGTCGATGCGCACGTCGAGCGTGTTGTGCGCCACCATGTCCAGCACCTCCGTCGCCCGCCACAGCAGTTCCTCGCGCGACCCGACGTAGTGCGCCAGGCTGGGACGTGTGACGTAGAGCGAGCCCTTCGGGTTGAGGATCTGCGGATCGAACGACGCCACCGCGCCACTCGCGGCGCCGAAGAGCACCATCATGCCGCGGGGGCGCAAGGCGTCGAGCCCCTTCTCGAACGTGGTCTTCCCCACACCGTCATAGACGACGTCGACACCGCGGCCACCGGTGAGACGCCGCGCCTCGGCGGCAAAGTCCTGCTCGGTGTAGAAGATCACCTCGTCGACGCCGGCGGCCCTGGCAATGGCGGCTTTCTCCGGCGTGGAGACCGTCCCGATCACACGCGCGCCCACCGCCTTCGCCATCTGCACGACCAGCGCACCGGTCCCGCCCGCGGCGGCATGCACGAGGCAGGTGTCGCCGGCCTTGAGCGGGAAGGTCGACCGCGTGAGGTAGTGCGCGGTCATGCCCTGCAGCATGACGGCGGCGGCCTGCTCGAACGACACCAGGTCTGGAATCTTGACGAGTTGGGCGGCCGGCACCTGGGCGAATTCGGCGTAGGAGCCGCGATGCATCGCATAGGCAACCCGGTCTCCTGGTGCGAACTCGGTGACCGCGCTGCCCACAGAGTCGACCAACCCGGCAGCTTCGCTGCCGAGCACCGCAGGCGGCGGCACCTTGTACAGGCCGGTACGGAAGTACACGTCGATGAAGTTCACACCGCTCACCGCCACCTTGACAATGACGTCGGTCGGACCAGCGACCGGCTTCGGCACGTCGCGCATCACCAGGGCGTCGGGCCCACCACACTCTTCAACAAGTACAGCTCGCATATCAGTCCCATCCCCTGTCCACTGCGGCTACACTACGGCCATGAAGGCCCGCGCCGCCATCATTACTGTTGTCCTGATTATTGCACTGGCATCCGTGGCCCTGGCCCAGCGGGGCCGGGGTGGACGCGGCGGCGGTCGAGGCGTCTACAGCGGCCGCCCAGCCCGCTACGCCACGATGGATGACTTCCGCGGCGGCTTCCAATTCTGCCGTGTCGTGTTCCGTCAGGGCAACGGCGACGGCGCCGGCTGGAACGTCGACTGGCCCCGCGCCGACATCAACCTGTCCATCCGGCTGTCCGAGTTGACCCGCACGCCGGTCACGATGGACCAGAGCAACGAGCCGGACACCCTCCTCATCAACCTCAAGTCGCCCGAGCTGTTCCACTGCCCGTTCCTCATGATCTCGGAGCCGGGCGGCGCGTATCTGGACGAAGAGGAATCGAAGAACCTGCGCGCCTACCTGCTCAAGGGCGGCTTCCTGTGGGCCGACGACTACTGGGGCGAGTATGCGTGGGATTACTGGGAGGCGATGCTGCGCCAGTCGCTTCCCTCGGCCAGCTATCCGATCGTCGAGCTGTCGCGCGACCACCAGATCTTCCGCCAGGTGCTGAACGCCACTGATGTGCCGCAGATTCCGGGCATCGGCTACTGGGACGGCGCCAACCGCACCTGGGAGCGACGCCAGGAAGCCATGCGCATCGCGGCGATCAACGACGACCGCGGCCGCGTCATGGTGTTGATGACCTACAACACCGACTTCGGCGATTCGTACGAGCGCGAGACCGAGAACCCGCTCTACTTCCAGAAGTTCTCGGTGCCGGGCTACGCCTTCGGCATCAACACCATCATCTACTCGCTCACGCACTGACGAACGGTCACTCGTAGTCGCACGTCACAAGCCGCACGCCGTGCGGCGCCCTGATCTACACTCTCTGCCCATGCGGATCATCATGCGCGGCGCTGTCCTCGCCCTGCTGCTCGCGGCAGCGGCGGTCGCTCCCCTCTCCGGACAGGCCGCGAAGCCGGCCGATGCAGCGATCGTCCCCTTCAGGATCAACGTCCCCGACGCCGTCCTGCGCGACCTCAAGGACCGGCTGGCGCGGACGCGCTTCCCCGACCAGTTGCAGAACGTCGGCTGGGACTACGGCACCGACCCGGCCTACCTGAAGCCGCTGGTCGAATACTGGCGCGACACGTTCGACTGGCGTGCCCAGGAACGCAAGCTGAACCAGTTCGATCAGTTCACCACGACGATCGACGGATTGCAGATTCACTTCATTCACCAGAAGTCGAAGGTGCCGAACGCCATGCCGCTCGTGCTGACGCACGGATGGCCAGGTTCGATCTACGAGTTCAACAAGATCATCGGTCCGCTCACCGACCCGGTGGCGCACGGCGGCAAGGCCGGGGACGCCTTCAACGTCGTGGCGATCTCGCTGCCGGGCTTCGGCTTTTCGGGGCACCCGACCGAGCGCGGCTACAACCCGCAGAAGATGGCCGGCATCATCGCGAAGCTGATGGCGCGCCTCGGCTACACGAAGTACGGCGTGCAGGGTGGCGACTGGGGCGGGATCATCAGCCGCATCATTGCGCTCGACGACGCGGCGCATGTGGCGGGGCTGCACCTGAACTTCTGCACGACACCGGCACCGGCCGGCGTCGCCAACCCGCTCGAGGGCGTGCCCGAAGCGGAAGTCACGCTGATGAACGAGACCAACGCGCGCATGGAGCAGGAGCGCGCCTACCAGCAGATTCAGGGGACGAAGCCGCAGACGCTGGGCGTCGGCCTCAGCGATTCACCGGCCGGGCTCGCCTCGTGGATCGTCGAGAAGTTCCACGCGTGGTGCGACTGCGGCGACAACATCGAGAGCCGCTTCTCGAAGGACGACCTGCTGACGAACATCACCATCTACTGGGCGACCGGAACCGCGGCCTCGTCCACGCGCATCTACTACGAGAACCGCGTGGCGCCGCCCGTCCCCGGCCGGGTCACTGTGCCGACGGCGTGCGCGCTGTTCCCGAAGGAGATCACCACGCCGCCCCGCAAGTGGGTGGAGGCGCGCTACAACCTCGTGCGCTGGACGCCCATGCCACGCGGCGGCCACTTCGCGGCGCTCGAGCAGCCGGAGTTGCTGGTAACCGACGTGCGGGAGTTCTTCAGGACGCTACGGTAAGGCGTAGGGTCCGGCTAAATCCGGACACTACGGCTGTCACGCGGGGAACACGAAGCATTCAGTTCCCCTAGTGTCCGGCTTTGGCCGGACCGTCAGGTCGGCAGGTCGGTGTGCACCGTCAGGTCGTCGCGGTCGACGACCAGCTCCGGGTACAGGCGACGGAACGACGCGGCCTGGTGGCAGTTCCAGCAGAGCGGCAAGCAGGTCGCGAGCGCCAGCGGCAGGCGCTCGCCGGCCACGTCCACCCATTCCCGCGTGATGCCGCCAGGCTCGAATAGGGCGATATGGTGGCCGACGAGCGGGTGTTCCACCAACTCGCCGCCACACGTGGTGCACGTCCGGTCCTTCGCCCAGGCCTTCACCAGCGCCGACGCCGAGCTGGCCGGCAGATGGGCGGCGCACACGCACGGCTGGTCGCACTGTCCGCGCGCAGCCCAGCGCGAGCAGGCCTCAAGCGGGGCGGGCGCCGAACCGGCAGTGCTGGTGACGGCCAGCGCCAGGTCGATGTGCACGATGGCTGGCTGTCCGGTCTCAGGGCAGGTCACCACCCGGTCGCCCTGCAGCCTGCGCCTGATGGCCAACGCCCGGGCCGCGAACCACACGCCCCACGCCCCCAACAGACCGACGATGACGACCGCTGCAACTGTTCCCGAATCCATGTGCCGACCTCCGGATACGCAGGGCAGAGGCAAATCGGATACCGCTTCACGCCTGGCGGCTTTTGTTGGCATTTCGGCGATTCGCGGCCAAGTGGCTCCGCTTCGCCCCGGGAATTCGCCACGCACTGCCGGAATATCCCGCAGTGCGCGTCGCGAAGGCGGACGGTCGGCAGCGAGATCCTGACGAGAACTCCTACGCGACGGCGAAGTCGATGAAGCCCCGGTCGACGTTCACCGACGACAGCCGCACGGTGACGCGGTCGCCGACATCGAGCCCGACCTCGCCCGTCACGAGGCGTCCTTCGATGTGTGGCGCCAGCGTCCGCACGTAGGTCCCCTTCGGCGAGGCGCCGGTCACGACCGCCGGGAAGCGCTGGCCGATGCGGTCCGCCACGAGCATCGCCGCCGCCGCCTTCCGCACCTGCCGCTCCACCCGGTTCGCATCGTCTTCGCGCTGGGTGCAGCGGCGCGCCCGTGCGATCAGGTCGTCCACCGAGTACGGCGACGGCTCGCCGCGCAGCACCGCCTTGAGGAGCCGCTGAGTCAGCAGGTCGGAGTAGCGGCGGTTCGGCGCGGTGGAGTGCGCGTAGTCCTTCACCGCCAGCGCGAAGTGCCCGGGCGCCACGGTCTGTGGTGTATCGACCAGATACTGCCCGGCGCCAACCAGGCGGATGACCGCGTGCGACAGTTCGGGGAAGTCGTCGGGGTCCGCCGTCTTCCTGCGCCCCAGGAACTGCGACAGCGCGAGGGGGTCTGGCGTGGACGACAGCGTCTCGCCGAACGTCGCCGCGATCGCCATGATGCGGTCCCACCGCGCCGGCTGTTCGACCACGCGCCGGATCGACGGCGAGTTGTTCCGGTCGAGGAAGCGGGCGACGACGCCGTTGGCGGCAATCATCAGGTTCTCGATCAGCGCCTTGGCGCGGTTCGGCAGTTGCAGCGCCAACCCTTCGAGCTGTTCGCCGTCGAAGCGGACGCGGGTCTCGGCAAGGTCGAAGTCGAGCGCGCCCAGTTCATGTCGGTGTTTCGAGAGCAACCGCGCCGCCTCGTCCTGCAGCGTCAGCTGTTCCCGCACGCCTGGCGCCCGCCCGTCAGCCGGCAGCGCCGCCCGCCCCGCCAGGAACGCATCGATGTCGTCGTAGACCAGGTGCGCCTGGTTGCGCACGCGCGCTCCGTAGACATCGTCGTGTTCGATCGCGCCGTCCGGGCCGACGGTGAACTCGACCACAACCGCCAGCCGATCGACGTCCGCGTTGAGCGACGTGAGATCGGTCGACAACCGCAGCGGTAGCATCGGGAAGACGCGCGCCGGGGTGTAGACCGACGTGGTGTTGACCGCCGCATGCTGATCGATCGGCGAGTCCTTCTGCGCGGCGACGTCGACATCCGCCACGGCCACGAGCAGACGCGTGCGTCCGTCCGGCAATCGCTCGCCCACCGACAATTGATCGAGATCGCGCGAGTCGTCGTTGTCGATGGAGCACCACGGCAGGTCGCGCAGATCGCGCACCGGCTCCGAAGGATTCACGGGCGCCGCGGCAAGAGCCGCAGCCTGCGCGATCGCCTCCGGCGGAAACTCGGGGGCCAGCCCGCGTTCGCGCATCGCGGCGGCGGCGATGGCGGCAAGCCGCTGATGCGGGGACAGGGCAGTCACCCTGTCAGTGTAGACCGCCCTGTGCCGCTCCACGACCGACCGAGTACGATGATGAAATGCCGCTACCACCGCGTGTCCTCACTGCCGACCGGGGCGATGCCGGCCGTCGGGTGGATCTCGTCCTCAGGCGGCACCTCACCGACCTCCGCCGCGCCACCCGCACGCGCGTCCAGGCCTGGATCGAGGACGGCCGCGTCTCGATCAACGGCGCGGTGGTCCGTCGCGTCTCGACGCGGGCGGCGTTCGGCGACTCGGTCATCGTCGAACTGCCCGATGAGCAGCCGCGCGCGCCGATGATGGGCGAGCCTGGCCAGCTCGACTGCCTCTTCGAAGACGCGCATCTGCTGATCGTGAACAAGCCGGCGGGCGTCGTGTCGCACCCCACCTTCCTCCACACCAGCGGCTCGCTGCTGAACGTCGTGCTGCACTACGCCAGTGGCTGGCCGACCGGCCAGCGCCCATCACTGGTGGGCCGGCTCGACAAGCTCACGTCGGGGCTCGTCATCGTGGCCAAGACCGCCGAGGCGCATGCACGTCTCCAGCGCACGCTCGCCTCGTCGTTCAGCGAGAAGTCGTACCTGGCCGTGGTCTACGGACCGGTGGGCCGCGAGCGTGGCAGCATCGACCTGCGCCTGTCCCGGCACCCGGACGACCGGCGCCTCGTCATCGCCACCACGGACGAGGGGTTGACCAGCTTCACCCACTTCGAGCGCCTGGCACAGGCAGACGCCGGCGGCTGTCCAGTGGCACTGATGCGCTGCCAAATCGTGACCGGACGCATGCACCAGGTGCGGGTGCACATGGCGACCAGTGGCTGGCCGCTGGTGGGCGACCCGAAATACGGCGAGCCGCGGTGGGAACAGTGCCAGGACGAGGCGCAGCGCGACGCCCTCGCGCGCTTCCCACGGCAAGCGCTGCACGCCTCGCGCACGGCGTTCGTGCACCCGTTTACGCAGGAACGGATCGAGGTGGAGGCACCGGTGCCCGACGACATGCGCGGGCTGATGGAGCTGTGCGGGTTAGGCTGGGTTTAACATCACGAAGGACACGAAGGGCACCAAGGACCTACTCGCGGAACGTCTCGGCGGCGCCTGGCGCGGTGAACGACACGTCCTGTCCCCCGACGCGCCCCGTCACGGTGTACTCCGCGCGCATCTGCAGGAAGTCCGGTCCAGCCGACAGCGCGCCACCCTTGTTGACGATGACGCTCTCGACCGCGATGTCCATCGACAGGTCGAAGTCGCGCGCACGACCGGTCACGACGATGCGCCGGGGATGGTCGGTGCCCGGTTCATCGGTCTCCTCGATCCGCACGCGCGTGGCATAGCCGATCGGGCCGTCGGGGCCGAGCGCCACGAGAAAGCCTGGCATCCGCTCCGGATCGGCGGCATCGGGCGGCGGGATGACGCGGCCGTAGACGAACGACAGCCCCTCGTGTTGCACCTGCCCCCACCGCCACGACACGCCCTGCCAGAACCCCCAGTTGTGATCGTGATAGCCGGTACCGGTGAGCGCGACGCGCGTGCCATTCACCGCCACCGCGCCGGTCAGCGCCCCCGACATCACCGGCACGGTATAGCCCGACACCCAGCCGCCGGCACCGCGCAGTTCAATCGGCGGCAGCGAACGCCCAGGCACCGCCTCGACAACGAAGTCGCCAGTCACGCGTCCGGCCACACCTCGCTCGAGGCGCGGCAGGTCCATCGTGACGTGATAGCGCAGCCCTTCAAGCCTGACGCTCGCCCCGGCAATGGTCAGGTCCGGCGCACCACGCAGCAGGTCGCCCTCGTCGAGCGACGTGGACGCGCCGAAGCTCTCGGTGACACCGTTCCGTTCGAGCTGGAATCGGACACCAGCCACGCGGCGGCCACCGGCCAGCCGCGGACCAGCCAGGAACGTCATGTAGAACTGCGCGTCGCCAGAGCGCCCCTTGAAGTAGAGCCACTCGGCCCACGACGCCACGCGAGCCGGTGCGTCTGGCACGGCGCGGAAGCGGTCCATCGCGCGGAGCAGGTCCGCCGGCTCGGGTTTCGCCCAGGCGGCGTCCGCCGGCGTGTCGACCCACGCCGCAACCGCGGCGGTCTCCGGATCACCGATGCGGCGTTCCAGACTGGGGATGCCGCCGTGCGCCACCAGCGGCACCACGTGTCCATCCGGCCTCACGAGAAACAGATCGGCGCGGCGGCGCGGCGAGGCCGCAGTGACCCCAGGGTCGCCCATCACGCGCGACAGCACGTAGCGCGCCGACGTCACCGGTCCGGCCAGACTGGTGACGAGCAGGTCGCCGCCGCCAGCCAGTTTCGGCGACCGCGCCTGCTCGAGCACCACCTCGCCGACGCCGAGCAGCGTCGCCATCACCGACACGCCAAGACCGAAGCCGACGCCCAGCACCACCGTGCGGATGGGATGCGCCAGCAGCGACTTCCACGCCATCGTCAGGATCACCGCGCGTGCTCCTCGCGTTCGATCAGGCCGTCGCGCATGACCAGGCGCCGGCCGGCCCGCTCGGCCAGCGCGGCGTCGTGGGTCACCACGACGACGGTCGTGCCGTCGGCCTGCACCCGGTCGAGCAGTTCGGCGATGTGCTCGCCGTTGGCACGATCGAGTTCACCGGTCGGCTCGTCGGCCAGCAGCAGACGGGGACGGTTGGCCAGCGCCCGCGCGATGGCCACGCGCTGCGCCTCGCCACCTGACAGCTGTGACGGCCGGTGGCCGGCACGGTGCCCGAGCCCGACATAGTCGAGCAGTTCGGCCGTGCGGCGCTTCCGGTCGGCGCGCGACACGCCGGCTTCCGCCTGCGGCACATCGACGTTCTCGGCGGCGGTGAGCATCGGCAGCAGGAAGAAGCGCTGGAAGACGAAGCCGATGCTGCGCAGCCGCAGATCGCTGCGCGCATGGTCCGGCAGCGCACTGACGTCGCGCCCGTCGAAGCGCAGGGTCCCCGAGCTTGGCGTGTCGACACAACCGAGGATATGCAGCAGCGTCGACTTGCCGCAGCCGGACGGCCCACGAATCGTCAGGTACTCGCCAGCGGCAATCTGTACGGAGATGTCGCGCAGTGCGTGGACGGGACCGCCGCCCATGGGAAACACCTTGCCGAGCGACCGGGCCTCGATGAGCGGCTCCATTACCCCACCACCTCGTTGCGCAGCGTGGTCGCGATCGGAAGACGGGCGACCAGCCACATCGGATAGGCCGACGCCAGCAGCGCCGTCGTCACGAGCAACGCGGCGTGGAGCACCAGCGCGCGCGGCTCGAACACAAAGAAGTGCATCGACGCCGGGATACCCGGCATCGCCTTGAGAATCTGGTCGAGCCACAGCGAGAGGGCGAAGCCGAGCGGCAGCGCCAGGATGCCGCCCGCACCCACCAGCATCGCCCCTTGCAACAGCACATCCGCGGCGGCCCGACCGCGCGAGAAGCCGAGGGCACGCAACGCGGCGATCTCGGCCAGCCGCTGGTTCACCGACACCGTGAGCAGCACGGTGATCAGCAGGAAGCCGAAGAGCAGCGTGATGGTGGAGAGCACGGCGGAGATCTGGCGGAAGTAGGTGAAGCCCTGCGTCTGCATCCGCGCGACGATCTGCTCGTTGGTCACCGGCACCAGATCAGGACGAGCCGCGCGGATGGCGGCCACGGCGGCGCCGGCGCCACCGCTCGACGCCACCATCAGCATGTCGGCCTCGTCCTTGTCATCGCCGCACGCCTCGCGCAGCGCCGTGCGCGTCATCACCGCCGTACGCTGCGCCTCATCGTCGAACGGGAACTGCGCGATGCCGACGATGCGGAAGGTGCGCGGCGCGAGTGCGGCGCGGCTCGAATCGCAGCCGGTGCGCAGGGTGACCTCGCTGCCGAGCGCCCCACCGACCTCGTCCATCAGCGACTGGTTCACCACGAGGTCGGGCGGTGCGAGGCTCGGGCCCAGGTCGGCGCCGGTGATGAGGGTCCACGGCCGGCGCGCGCCAGGGTCCATGCCGGTCAACATCAGGCCGATCACCGGGCGTCCGGTCTGCCAGACCTCGCCGGTGGCCGTCCGCATCGGCACGGCTTCGGCCACGCCGGGCAGCCTCGCAATCTGCGCCGCCGCACCGGTCGCGTCCGTGAGGCGAATGCCGCCGGGCAGCGGTGAATCGGTTGCGGTGACGCGCACGTCGAAGCCGACGCTGTCGAGCAGGTCGCGGAACGAGACCACCAGTCCGCGCGACAGCAGCAGCATGTCGAACAGCAGCGCGCCAACGGCGGCGATGCCGATGATGCCGAGCGCCGTGCGGCCAGGCTGCCGCACCAGACTTCTGACGGCGAAGATCAGCGCTCTCATCGACGCGTCAACGAGATCCCCTCGCCCCGCAGCAACGACCATGACGAGGCGAAGATGGCGGCCACGCCGAGCGGCACGGCCACCGTCACCGAACGCAGCGCGACGCCAGGGGTGATATGGACGAAGACCAGCGCGGTGTCGTAGCGCCACTGGAAGAAGCGATTGATGCCGCCCTCCAGCACAACCGACAGCACCACGCCGAACAACGCGCCGGTGATGGCGATCACCACGCCTTCGGCCAGCACGTGCTGCAGGATGCGCGAGCGGCGGAAGCCGATGAGCCGCAGCATGCCAACGGTCGCCCGTCGTTCCTCGACGAGCATCAGCATCAGCGCCAGCAGGAAGACGCTGCTCGCGATCACGGTGACGATGGCAATGGCCAGGTGGAAACGTTCGAGGACGACGAAGGGGGCCGCGCGGCGCTCGTCGTTGCCGGTCCGCTCGGCCAGGGTGCCGGGCACCGCGGTCATGAGGCGGCGTACCGTGGCGCGCGCCTCGTCGTCGTTCGCCAGCACCACGTTGATGGCATCGACCGATTCAGCGTCGAGCGGGTCTGACTGCGCCGTCAGGCCGACGACATCGGGCAAGTGCATGCGCACTTCAAGCCGGACGGCGCCGAGCCGCATCGGGTCGGGCGTCGGTTCGTACTGGCCGGCAATGCGGAACGAACGCGGGTTCGCCCCGGAGGTATCCGAGGAGAGCGAGACGACGTCACCGACCTGCAACTGCTGCGACTCGAGCAGTTGACGCGAGACGAGGATGTCTGGAGCCGGACTGGGGGCGGAACTGGCGACGGAGGAGAGGGCCGCGACCGCCGCACAGAGGGCGGCAATCGCGGCACGGCGGCCAATCATGGCCGTGTCAGACCCAGATCGGTTCGGGCGTGATGGCGTCCTGCGGGCGCGAACCCGGGTCGGGGCGTCCGCTGCCTTCGAGGCGGCTGATGGCGCGAACCGTCATGTCGTGGTCACACGCAATCTGGCACGCCAGGCGCACACCGGTAAGGCTGCGCGCCGCAAGGCGCTCCACCTCCGCCGCCGTATGCGTCGTCGGCTCCCCTTCGATGAACTCGATCCGGCACGTCGTGCAGCGGGCGTTGCCGCCGCACGCGTGAAGAATATCGACCTTCGCGTCTTCCTGAATGGCCAGAACCAGACGCTTTCCTGCGGGGACGTCAACCGTCCCGTAACCTTCGACTGTCAACTTGGGCATAAGGAGTGATTGTACGGAGTGCTGATTGCGAAACGCTAATTGCTAATTGCTAATTGAAAGGCAGAGGTATGACGCTCGCGCGCGACCTGACGGTGCGCGAGCGGGCACGCATTCCAATCAGCAATCAGCAATCCGCGATGCCCTCAGTAGCCCAGCTTCAACATCCCCTGCTTCTGTCCGTTCACGCTGCCGGCGGTGAGCCACTCGAGCGTAGCCTTGAACAGGATGAGGTGATTCTTTTCCCACATGGCGTTGTGCGACGAGCAGCCGAGGTCGATGAAGACCTTCTCGGCGCCGCCGTAGTCGGTGTAGAGCTGGCGCACGCGGTCGGGCTGCACCTGGCCGTCGTGGATGCCGGCCACCATCAGCAGCGGCACCTGCACCTTCGAGACCACGGCCTGGTTCCAGCCCCACGACGGCGTGCCAGGCGCGCGGCGGACGCCGGTGCCCCAGGTGGCGCCGACCGGGTCGGACGCGAGCATTTCCGACCACACCACGTCGTGCACGGCGTCGGTCCACTGATCGGCGCACGCCGTCTGGCGTCCCCACAGCGCGTTGAAGTCGGCAATCGACTGCGTGTTGTACGGCACGGCGGACGGGCCGGCCGGCAGCGGGCTGGATGGTCCCTGCGGGTTGTAGGCCGGGGCGAGCATCACCTGCCGGCTGATCTTCTCGGGATGCTGCGCGGCATAGCCACCCGAGCGCGGGCCGCCCTGCGACCAGGCGACGGTACTGACCTTGTCGACCTTGCGCAGCGCGCGGACGTAGTTCACGACGGCGTCGATGTCGTCCCAGTCGTTGCCGATCGTGGTGAGCGTCTTCGGGTAGCTCGGCTGGCACGGCGCCGGAATCAGCGTCGGCACCAGCAGCGCCTGCTGCTGCGGCGACAGGTTGCACGGGTCGTTCATCGGCCAGGGACGGCTCGAGCGGCCGATGCCGGTCACGTCCATGGCGAACGTGTCGAAGCCGGCCTCTGCCAGGTATTCCATCCAGCTGTAGTCCTGGTACGGCACGTCGAAGGCGACTTCGGCAGGCGTGCCGGCGCCGTGAATGAAGACCGCCACCTTGTCGGGCGGCGTCGCGCCGCGCAGGGCATTGCCGGCCCGCACCTTCTCGCGCACGTAGATCAGGCTCTGCTGACCGGCGATGGCAGGCACCTTCGAGATGACCCGCACGTAGTGGTCGATCGTCAGGAACCTCGCGCTATCTTCGCCGAGGGCGGCCACGCCCCGGGCACCGACGATACAGAGAACCGCGGCGCTGGCAGCGGCGGTCAGCAGGGACGAACGCTTCGTCATCGGTCCAATCCTTTCACGGAGCCATCAGGCGGCCCGGCCGAGTGTAGCGCGAGCGCCCCGGGGTTCGTATCATGAAGGCATGAATCTGTCGCGACTCACGAGCCTCAGCGTGGTGTTCCTCATGCTCGCCGCCGTTGCCTGCACCAAGACCCTCCCCGAGCAGGGACCGCTCCCGGTCACCGGCGAGAAGGTGACGGTGACGGGTGAATACCGCAAGGTGACCATCGACTCGGTCGAGCGGATGACCATCGAGAACGGCAAACTGGTGCTGCACGGCGCCAACGGCACCGCCACGGTCGATCTGCCGCCCAACGCCGACCCGGAGCAGCAGAACCGCGGCTGGGCGCTGGTCACCGAGGGCGAGAGCACCGACGCGGGGACCAGGACGATGACCTTCACGCAGGAGATGTCGCTGGAAGACTTCACGATCACCGTCCCGGCGGCCGACGGCCAGGTGGCGTACGGCAGCCTCGGTGGGCGCGACGGGAAGGACGTGCTGCTGTTCGCCTACGGCGCCGGCTCGCGGGCGTTCTGGGGTTGGGCCACGATCACGAAGACCGCGGCCGCCGCCGCGCAGCACTAGGCGTCGCGCGGCACCGCGTCGCCGCTACTGCAGGGTGACCGGGCCGGTCGGCGCATCGACGCCGCCGCGAGGCTCGAGCGTCAGCATGAAGCCGACTGCTGCCGGCGTGCCGTCAACCGGATCGAAACCGGCGGTCACGCTGCCGTCGGGACCGGCGGTCACCACCCCGACGTTCACGGGTGCGCCCTTCGTCTTCAGCCACAGCTGATAGGTCTGGTTGTCCAGCGGCAGCGGCAGGCCGGTCGCGGAGAACAGGATGCCGCGCGCCCGGCTCGAGAAGATGCGGCCGTGCGCGTTCGGCACGGCGGGGGTGCCGCGAAGCGAGAACTCGGCCACCTCCGGCAGGGTGATGAGGCTCAAGTTCGCCTGGATCGCGTCGGCACGCGCCACGGCGTCCGTCGCGGTCAGCTCGGACATCTGCAGCTTGTTGACCGCGTCGACCAGGCGGAGGGTGACGTCTTCCACCTGGTTCTGCGCCGTCGCAACATAGACGCCGGCAACCGCGGCAATCACCAGGAAGACCGCCGCGCTGATCCAGCCGGCCCAGAAACTCAGAGGTCGTGAAGTCGTGTCAGTCATGGTTGTGTGTGTCTGCGGGTCGACGAACGCCTGATCCTACCGCGCAGCGCGCAGCGCCGCCAGTTCCGCGGCGAGCTGTTCCAGTTTCTCCATCACCCGGTCGTGCCGCAGTTCGTCCGACGGCGGCTTCTTTGCCCGGAACACGATCGTGCCCCCAGGTTCGATGACGGCGCTGTCGATCTCGGCGAGCGTGGCAAAGCCCTGCTTGTGCGCAGCCGAGAGCAGTTCGCCCTCGGTGATCAGCTCCTTCTTGAGCCGATCCATCTTGATTTCCCCGCCATCGATGAGGGTGTCCGGTGCGCCCTCCACCAGTTGTTCGAGCCGCTCGTGCCCGTAGAGGAAGCGGACCACCGCGTGATTGACGACGAGCAGCGTCGCCGCGCCGATCAGGCCGCCAGTCACGCTGTTGTCCTCGCCGATGATGGCGTTCTGCACCGTGTTCGAGATCGTGAGCAGCACGACCAGGTCGAACGGGTTCAACTGCGCCAGCTCGCGCTTGCCGGCCAGGCGCAGGCTGAGGATGAGGAACAGGTAGACGACGACCGGCCTCAGCATCTTCTCGATCACGGGCACGCCGAGCCAGAACATGTCGTGCAGCACCTTGGTCTCCATCGCGGTCACTCCTTGGTTGGCAGGCCGGGACGTCCCGGGTGATTCCCGATTGTAGGGCGGCGGCCTAAGGGAACCAGATTGCCCCGCGCTATACTCGGCGCATTCGCGTTCATGCGATGTTTTCCGGGTTTTCTGGAGGTTGAGTGGCTCGCGTCATAGGTACTCGCACCCTTGCGGCCCTTGGCTGCGCGGCCGCGCTCGGCATGACCACCGCCTGTAGCGGCAGCAGCGGCGGCACGGAGACCCAGGCGGCCCTCGTGCGCGAACAGCAGCCGTTGCCGGCAGAGCCGCGCGTCGAGCAGCTCGACTCGGTCGGCACCTATGGCGGGCGATTCGTGCTCGGGCAGACCAGCGGCCCCAAGACCTTCAACGCCATGATGGCGAGCGAGACCTCGTCGACCGACATCACCGGCAACCTCTTCATCGGCCTTGCCGATTTCGACAACGAGACGCAGACCGACAAGCCGTCGCTGGCGAAGAGCTGGGAGGTTGGCCCCGACGGTCTCACCTGGACATTCCATCTGCGCAAGGGCGCGGCCTTCTCGGACGGTCACGCCATCACCTCTGCCGACGTGCTCTTCAGCTTCGAGGTGGCGTACGACGACAAGGTCCACCCGTCGGTGCAGGACCTGCTGATCAGCAACGGCCAGCGCTGGAAGGTGAGCGCACCCGACGAGTCGACGTTCGTCATCACACTGCCCGCACCGAGCGCCATGCTCGTGCCCACGGCCGGCTCGGTGAAGATCATGCCGAAGCACGTGCTCGAGGCGCCGTTCAGGGCCGGCGAGTTCGCCTCGGCCTACGGCGTCAACACCCCGCCCTCGCAGTTGGTCACCAGCGGCGCCTGGCGCCTGAAGCAGTACGCACCGGGTGAGAAGACGGTGCTCGAACCGAACCCGTACTGGTTCGGTGTCGACCAGCACCAGCAGCGCCTGCCCTACCTCGACGAACTGGTCTTCCTCGAAGTGCCCGACCAGGACGCCGCCGACCTGAAGTTCCGCGCGGGACAGATCGACGGGCTCGACAACGTCAAGCCCGAGAACTACCAGTGGTACGCCGAGCACCAGCAGCAGAACAACTACACGCTGTACGACCTCGGTCCGGCGCTGGCCAGCAACTTCTTCTGGTTCAACCTGAACACGGTGAAGAAGGCCGACAAGGGGACGGTCGGCGCCCCGGTCATCGACGCGGTGAAGTATGCGTGGTTCAACAACGCCACGTTCCGCCGGGCGGTCTCGATGGCCGTCGATCGCGACGCGATGATCCCGAGCATCTTCTTCGGCGACGCGGTGAAGAACTGGTCGACCTCTTCGCCCGGCTCGAAGCTCTGGTACACGCCCGAGGTGGTGAAGTACGACTTCAACCTCGACGAGTCGAAGCGGCTGCTCGCGAGCCTGGGCTGGAAGGACACCAACGGCGACGGCGTCGTCGAAGACACCGCCGGCCAGACGGTGAGCTTCACGATGAAGACCAACTCCGACAACAAGACCCGCGTCGGCATGGCCAACTTCATCCGCGACGACCTCGCGAAGGTCGGCATCAAGGTGACGCTGGTGCCGGTCGACTTCAACACCCTTATCACCAACCTGCGCGACGACTTCCAGTACGACACCATCCTGCTCGGCCTGCAGAGCGGCGTACCGCCGGACCCGGCGATGGGCCAGAACGTCTGGCGGTCGAGCGGCCGCTCGCACAACTGGAACATCAGCCAGCGCACGCCGGAGACGCCGCAGGAAGCGCGCATCGACGCGCTGATGGACACGCTCGTCGCCAGCAGCGACTACACGGTCCGCAAGACGGCCTGGACCGAAGTCCAGAACATCGTCAACGAGCAGGCCTGGATGATCTGGCTGCCCACCATCAAGGCCAAGCTTCCACTGCGCAACCGCTTTGGCAACGCGAAGCCGTCGGTGATCCCGCACCGGCTGATCTGGAACATCGACACGGTCTTCGTGAAGCGGTAAGCCCGAGCCTGCATGAAGACCTACGTTCTCCGGCGCTTCCTGCAGATGATCCCACTGCTCTTCGGGATCTCGGCGCTGACGTTCATGCTGCTGCAGCTGGCGCCTGGCGATTTCCTCAACCAGATGGGGGAGAACCCGGCGATCTCGCCGGCGACGATCGAGGCGATGCGCCGTAACTTCGGCCTCGATCAGCCGTGGTACGTCCAGTACGCGCTCTACCTGCGCAACATCCTGCTCCACTTCGATTTCGGCGAGTCGTTCTCGCGGCACCAGCCGGTGTTCACCGTCATTCGCGACGGGCTGAGCAACACGCTCATCCTCGCCGGTGCCGCGGCCATCGTCACCTGGGGGCTCGCGGTCCCGCTCGGCATCTGGGCCGCCGTGCGGCAGTACTCGTGGATCGACAAGACGCTCTCGCTCATCGCCTTCGTCTGGCTGTCCATCCCGGAAATCCTGTCGGGGCTACTGCTGCTGATGCTCGCGGCACGCACCGGCTGGTTCCCGGTCGGCGGCATGCGATCGATCGACTACGACCAGTTCACCGCCCTCGGCAAGCTGCGCGACCTGGCCTGGCACCTCGCCCTGCCCGCCCTCGTCGTCGGGCTGGTGCCGCTGGCCAGCCGCATGCGCCAGATGCGCGGCAATCTGCTCGACGTGCTGCGGCTCGACTACGTCACCACGGCGCGCTCGAAGGGACTCGACGAAGGCGTCGTCATCTACAAGCACGCGCTGCGTAACGCGCTGAACCCGATGATTACGCTCTTCGGCTATACGCTCGGGGCGCTCGTCTCGGGCTCGTTCGTCGCCGAGATCATCTTCTCGTGGCCAGGGCTCGGCCGCCTGACGCTCGATGCCATCCTCACCCAGGACCAATACCTGGTGATGGGGTCGGTCCTCATGGCGTCGGTCGTCCTCATCCTCGGCAACCTCGTCGCCGACCTGCTGCTGGCGATCGCCGACCCGCGAATCTCGTATGACTAGCGCGCCGCCCGATCGACACGATCCGCTGGCGCCGCTCGTCCTCGACCCGGCAGAGTCGCGCGCCGACACCGCCACACCGCCGGAGTCGCCGACCACCATCTTCTGGCGGCAACTGAAGAAGAGTCCGCTGGCGATCATCGGCGGCAGCGTGCTGCTGCTGTTCTACCTGCTGGCGATCGTCGCGCCGTTCGTGGCGCCCTATCCCGAGGAGGAGATGGACCGGCGGCGCTACTTCCACCCGCCGCACTCGCTGCACCTGATCGATCGCCAGGGCTCGTTCCATCTGCGCCCGTTCGTGCGCGAGACGCGTCTGGCGAACCCGCAGCAGTTTCGCTACGAGGACATCGAGACCGAGGAGCGTCCGCTTCGCTTCTTCGTGCGCGGCGCGTCGTACACGATGCTCGGACTGGTCTCGAGCAACCTGCACCTGTTCGGCGTCGACAACGGCAGCCGCGTCTACCTGCTCGGCACCGACTCGTTCGGGCGGGACGAGTTCTCGCGCCTGCTGTACGGCGGCCAGGTGTCGCTCACGGTCGGACTGGTCGGCATTCTCATCTCGTTCTCGCTCGGCCTGCTGCTCGGTGGCATCTCAGGCTATGTCGGCGGCGCCACCGATTCGGTGATCATGCGCAGCACGGAGCTACTGCTCAGCATCCCGTCGCTCTACCTGATCATCGCGTTGCGCGCCGTCTTCCCGATCGACCTGCCCAGCCAGCAGGTCTACCTCGGCATCGTCGCCATCCTGGCGTTCATCGGCTGGGCCGGCCTGGCACGAGTCATCCGCGGCCTCGTGCTGTCGATCCGCCGCAACGAATATGTGACGGCAGCCGAAGCACTGGGCGTGAGCCGCTTCCGCATCATCACCAGGCACATCCTGCCGAACACCTGGTCGTTCGTCATCGTCGCGGCGACGATTTCGGTGCCCGGCTACATCCTCGGTGAGGTCGTGCTGTCGTTCCTCGGCGTCGGCGTACAGGAACCGGCGGCGTCGTGGGGAAACATGCTGAACCAGGCGCGCAGCCTGCGGGCGCTCACCTCGTTCCCCTGGCTGCTGTATGTGCCAGGCGTGGCCATCTTCCTCACCGTGATGGCATTCAACTTCCTCGGCGACGGCCTGCGCGACGCGCTCGATCCGCGACGGGTCACGGGCGGGACATCGTGAGCGAGCCGTTGCTGCGCGTCGACAACCTGCAGACGCACTTCTTCGCCGACAGCGGCGTCGTCCGCGCGGTGGACGGTGTGTCGTTCGAGGTGCACGCAGGACAGACGCTGGCCGTGGTCGGCGAGTCGGGCAGCGGCAAGAGCGTCACCGCGCTGTCCATCCTGCGCCTCGTCGCCCAGCCGCCAGGGCGCATCGTCGGCGGCACGGTGTGGTTCCGTGGCCGCAACCTGCTTGAGGCGACGCCGCGCGAGATGCGCGCCATCCGCGGCCGCGAGATCTCGATGATCTTCCAGGAGCCGATGACGTCGCTGAACCCAGTGTTCACCTGCGGTGAGCAGATCATCGAGACGGTGATGCTGCATGAGAGGGTGAACCGGCAGGCCGCGCGCACCAGGGCCGTGGAGATGCTGGAACTCGTAGGGATCCCGTCGCCAGACCAGCGCGTGGACGACTACCCGCACCAGATGTCGGGCGGCATGCGGCAGCGCGTGATGATCGCGATGGCGCTCGCCTGCCGGCCGGCGGTACTGATCGCCGACGAGCCGACGACCGCGCTCGACGTGACCATTCAGGCGCAGATCCTCGAACTGCTGCGGCGCCTCCAGAAAGACCTCGGCATGGCGGTTCTCCTCATCACCCACGACCTCGGCGTCGTCGCCGAGACGGCCGATCACGTAGCGGTGATGTATGCCGGACAGGTCGTCGAGTACTGCGACGTGCGCGCCGCGTTCCGCAAGCCGCTGCATCCGTACACGGCCGGACTGCAGGCGTCGCTGCCGACACTCGACGGGACACAGGACCGTCTGCGCGTCATTCCAGGCACCGTGCCCAATCCGGCACGGTTCCCCGTGGGCTGCCGCTTTCACCCGCGCTGCCCCGTCGCGCAGAACCGCTGCCTGACCGAACCGGATCTCGTCGCCGTCGACGCCGGTCACCTCTCCCGCTGCCTGCGCGCCACCGAGATCGCCGCCGGCACGCTGAACCCCGTTCCGCCGGAGCAGCCCTCGTGCCCCGCGTGACAGTCGTAGCGTCCGGCTTCAGCCGGACCGGTGGTCATTCATGAGCGCTCCATCCGCCAACACCACCCCCATCCTCGAGGTGCGCGATCTGAAGAAGTACTTCCCCATCAAGAAGGGGCTCTTCTCGCGCACGGTTGGGCAGGTGAAGGCGCTCGACGGCATCTCATTCGATGTGCAGGCCGGCGAGGTGCTTGGGTTGGTCGGCGAGAGCGGCTGCGGCAAGACGACCGCTGGACGCTGCATCCTGCAACTGATGCAGCCGACAAGCGGCAGCGTGAAGTTCGAAGGGCAAGAGATCGTCGGGCTGAGCCGGAGCGAACTGCGTCCGCTTCGCCGCCACATGCAGATCGTCTTTCAGGATCCGTATTCGAGCCTCAACCCCAGGCTCACCATCGGCAGCATCCTGCGCGAAGCGATCACCACGCACAACCTGGCGCGCGGCGCCGCGGTGAACGACCGCGTGGCAGAACTGCTGACGCTCGTGGGGCTGTCGCCGACACACCAGGCGCGCTATCCGCACGAGTTCTCGGGCGGGCAGCGGCAGCGCATCGGCATCGCGCGCGCGCTCGCGGTCAACCCTCGCCTGATCGTCGCCGACGAGCCGGTGTCGGCACTCGACGTGTCGATCCAGGCGCAGGTGGTGAACCTGCTGCGCGATCTGCAGCGGCAGATGCACCTCACCTACATCTTCGTGGCGCACGACCTGTCGGTGGTGAAGCACATCAGCGACCGCGTCGCGGTGATGTATCTCGGCACCATCGCCGAGCTGGCGGGCAGCGCCGAGCTGTACGCCAACCCGCGGCATCCCTACACCGTGTCGCTGCTGTCGGCGATCCCGATTCCCGACCCCGACCGGCGCCGCCACCGCATCGTGCTGAGGGGCGACGTGCCCAGCCCGGCCAACCCGCCCTCAGGCTGCCGGTTCCACACGCGCTGCTACATGGCGCAGCCGGTGTGCGCGCACGAGGTGCCGCTGCTGCGCGAAGTGGCGCCAGGGCACTGGAGCGCCTGTCACTTCGCCGAACAGGTCGCCGCTCCAGCGCCAGGCCAGTCGTGAACGCGGGTCAGTTCACCGCGATGCAGGGGATTGCCAACCGGCCCGGGCCGGTGCACCATTCAACCCGTGCGCTGGTGACGCCGGAGACACGGCGGCGCCCGCCAACACCTGAATCGAGGCAGATGATGAGTGCAAATTCGGCCATGAAGACGTCGCTGCTGGCACTGGGTGCGGTGGCGTGTGTAGCGGCGGGCATGGCGGCACAGGCCGCGCGCGTGAACCCGACCGATCCGCAACCGACCTGCACCATGTGCCCGGGCACCTATATCCCGCGCGAGGAACTCGACGCGTACACCAAGAAGGCGATCGCCGAGCGGCTCGTCGATCAGCAGGTCCGCGATGTCGAGATCGGGAAGGCGCACGTCGGCATCGGCATGGTGTATCGCGGCGCGCTCGACCGCCCGGAGCCGAGTGCCGTCGCCGAGCACGACCAGGTGAGCGAGGTCTATCACATCATCGAAGGGACGGCCACGCTCGAACTCGGCCCCGACATCGTCGATCGTCAGCGCCGGCCGGCGACCCTGCGCACGGTCGTCGAATTCAATGGCCCCGGCAACAACGGCGCGTCCATCCGCAACGGCGTCGCCTACAACCTGAAGCCGGGCGACGTCGTGGTGATTCCTGCCGGCACCGGGCACCTCTTCACGAAGATCGCCGATCACATCAGTTACCTGATGGTGCGCATCGACCCCGACAAGCTGACGCCACTGCGCGACGAGGCGAAGTCGAAGGCGTACCTCGCCGCTCCGGCGCCGCGCTGACGGAAGCTGAACGTCAGACGAACGACTTGGAGAAGATCGCCGAGGTCGTAGTTCGCGTGTAGCCCTCGCGCAGGTAGAACCGGTGGGCATCTTCGCGCACCACCTGCGCGTTCGTCGCTACTTCGGGTTCTCGACGATGGCGTACTGCTTGAGGATGGCGACATCAGCGGGCATGTCGTCGG